>NZ_JAMHIU010000015.1:0-181005 GCF_023896895.1 Micromonospora sp. CPM1 | reverse complement strand
GCTGACGACCAGAGATGACCCTCAATCCGAGGGAGCGTCAACGGAAAAGGAAAACAGGCCGTGACCTGGCCAGATGATGTGGTGGAGCCCAGGGGACTCGAACCCCTAACCCCTGCCTTGCAAAGGCAGTGCTCTGCCAGTTGAGCTAGGGCCCCGTGTCGGCGTTCAGCGCAGGTCGGGCGCCGTGGTCGCCTCGTGCCACAGGGCGCGCTCGTCGTTCGAGGCCTTGACCTTCTTGGCCACGACGGCGGCCACACCGACGATGCCGGCCAGGATCAGGAGCTTCTTGAACATGTGCTTGACCCCTCGCGCTCGACTGTCGTCGGACGATGTGCGGTGGGGCTAGCTGGAATCGAACCAGCGACCTCAGAGTTATCAGCTCTGCGCTCTAACCGACTGAGCTATAGCCCCGCGTAGCGACGAGCTAGGTTAACCCATCGCCTCCACCGCGCCCAAATCGGGGGTCTGTGGTGGAAGCACCCGCGCCATCTCGAACCTACCCGGACGCACGACGCCGGGGCGACCGCTTTACGCGGTGCCCCGGCGTCGGTCGATCAGTCCCGCTCGGCGAGCGTCAGTTCGATCCCGCCGACCAGGTCGGCGCAGACGTTGTAGACGAACGCGCTGAGCGTGGCCAGCGCGGTGAACAGCACGACGTTCACCAGGCCGATCAGCGCCGACGTCAGGATCACGCCCTTGGCGGTGATCCGGAAGCCGCCGCCACCCTGGCCGCCGCCGGCGTTCACCAGGTCGGTGAGGCTGTCGTTGACGCTCTTGAACACACCCATGGCGTCCAGCGCCAGGTAGAGCACCGACGTCGCCACGACGACCACGATGAAGAGCACCACGGACACCGCGAAGGCGAACTTCATCACCGACCACGGGTCGATCCGCTTCAGGTTCAGCCGGGCCCGTCGCGGTCCGCGCGACGCGGCCGAGCTGACCGAGGTACGCGCGGCGCGTACCGCCTCACCCACGCGCGCGGCGCCGACGGCCGCCGCGCCGCTGATGCCCGGCGGCAGGCCGCCACCGTTGGCGGGCCGTGCCTGGGCGCTCGCGGCGCCGCTCGGGCGCGAGCCGTCGGGCGACGCCTTCGGGGCGGTGCCCAGGCCGGCGCCGATCCGCGGCTGCGTGCCGGTCGTCCCGGTGGAGGCCCGGCCGGCGGCCGACGGGGTGATCGGCTGGGTGTTCGTGGCGTTCGCGGGCTTGGCTGCCGGAGCGGCCAGACCGTCGGCCGACGTCGGAGCGTCGACCTTCGTCTCGGCCGAGTCCCGGGAACCGGAGTCCTCTCCCGGCTTGTCCGGAGGCGGGGCCATGCCGGGAGCCCGGGTGAACTTCGGGGCAGGCGCGTCGGCGGGAACCGTGGCCCGGCCCACAGCCGCGCGGCCGGTCGCTGGTGTGCCGCCCTGCGCGGCCTCCTCCTCGACCGGAGTGGCCGAGGTCCCCTTGTTCCCCGACTTCGCCTGTGTCTCCGTCATCAACTAGTCCTGTTCGTCAGGCTCGTCGGCATTGCGAGCAATCGCCACGATAGTCACGCCGTCCGGGAGGTCCATCAGCTTGACCCCCATTGTGTTCCGGTCACGCGTACGGCGTACAGGCTTCACCGGAGTCCGGATGACGCCGCCGTTGCTCGTGATGGCGAACAGCTCGTCCTCCGGATCGATCACGACCGCGCCGACCAGGCCACCGCGTCGCTCGGTGATCTTCGCGGTCAGCACGCCCTTACCTCCCCGGCCCTGGACCGGGTATTCCTCGATCGGGGTACGTTTCGCGTAACCCCCGTTCGTCGCGACCAGAACGTCCAGACCCTCTCGCACCACCTCGACGGCGAGCAACTCGTCCTCGCCGCTGAAGCGCATGCCGATCACCCCGGAAGTGGCCCGGCCCATCGGGCGCAGCGCCTCGTCGGTGGCGTTGAAGCGGATCGCCTGGGCGTTCTTCGACACGAGCAGCAGGTCGTCCTCCGGAGCGACCAGGACCGCACCGACCAGTTCGTCCTCATCGCGCAGGTTGACCGCGATGATGCCGCCGGAACGGTTGGAGTCGAACTCCTCGAGCCGCGTCTTCTTCACCAGGCCGTTCTTCGTGGCCAGTACCAGGTAGGGGGCCACCTGGTAGTTCGGGATTTCAATGATCTGCGCGATCTGCTCGTCGGGCTGGAACGCGAGCAGGTTGGCCACGTGCTGGCCCTTGGCCACCCTACTGGCCTCGGGAAGCTCGTACGCCTTCGCCCGGTAGACCCGACCCTTGTTCGTGAAGAACAGGATCCAGTCGTGGGTAGAGCATACGAAGAAGTGGCTGACGATGTCGTCCTGGCGGAGCGTCGCCCCGCTGACGCCCTTCCCGCCGCGCCGCTGCGACCGGTAGAGGTCGACCTTGGTCCGCTTCGCGTACCCGGTGCGGGTGATCGTCACCACCACGTCCTCGCGGGCGATGAGGTCCTCCATCGAGACCTCGCCGTCGAACGGGACGATCTTCGTGCGCCGCTCGTCGCCCCACTTCGCGACGATCTCGCCCAGCTCCTCCGAGACGATCTGCCGCTGCCGCTCCGGCTTGGCCAGGATGTCCTTGAGGTCGGCGATCTCCAGTTCGAGCTTCGCCAGGTCGTCCAGGATCCGCTGCCGCTCCAGGGCGGCGAGCCGGCGCAGCTGCATGTCCAGGATCGCGGTCGCCTGGACCTCGTCGATGTCCAGCAGCCGGATCAGGCCCTGCCGGGCGTCCTCCACCGTGGGCGAGCGACGGATCAGGGCGATCACCTCGTCCAGCGCGTCCAGCGCCTTGGACAGACCGCGCAGGATGTGCGCCCGCTCCTCGGCCTTGCGCAGCCGGAACGCGGTCCGCCGCCGGATCACCTCGATCTGGTGCTCGACGTAGTAGCGGATGAACTGGGCCAGGTTGAGCGTGCGCGGCACACCGTCGACCAGCGCCAGCATGTTGGCGCCGAACGTCTCCTGGAGCTGGGTGTGCTTGTAGAGGTTGTTCAGCACCACCTTGGCGACCGCGTCGCGCTTGAGCACGAGCACGATCCGCATGCCGGTACGGCCGGAGGACTCGTCGCGGATGTCGGCGATGCCGGCGAGCTTGCCCTCCTTGATCAGCTCGGCGATGCGCTCGGCGAGGTTGTCCGGGTTGACCTGGTAGGGCAGCTCGCTGACCACGAGCGCCGGCCGGCCCCGCTTGTCCTCCTCCACCTCGACCACGGCGCGCATCCGGATCGAGCCACGCCCGGTCCGGTACGCGTCCTGGATGGCCGCCTGGCCGACGATCAGGCCGTAGGTCGGGAAGTCCGGGCCCTTGACGATCTCCAGCAGGGCTTCCAGCGTGGTGGCCTCGTCGGCCTCCGGGTGCTCCAGGCACCACTGCACGGCCGCGCCGATCTCGCGCAGGTTGTGCGGCGGGATCTTGGTGGCCATGCCGACCGCGATGCCCTCGGAGCCGTTGATCAGCAGGTTCGGGATCCGCGACGGCAGGATGGTGGGCTCCTTGGCCCGGCCGTCGTAGTTGTCCTGCAGGTCGACGGTGTCCTCGTCGATGTCCCGCAGCATCTCCATCGCCAGCGGGTCGAGCTTGCATTCGGTGTAACGCATGGCGGCGGCCGGGTCGTTTCCGGGCGAGCCGAAGTTGCCGTTGCCGTCGACCAGCGGGTAGCGCAGCGACCACGGCTGCGCCATCCGGACCAGCGCGTCGTAGATGGCCGAGTCGCCGTGCGGGTGGAACTGGCCCATCACGTCACCGACGACGCGGGAGCACTTCACGTACCCGCGGTCCGGCCGGTAGCCGGAGTCGAACATGGCGTAGAGGATCTTGCGGTGGACCGGCTTGAGCCCGTCCCGGACGTCCGGCAGGGCCCGCCCGACGATGACGCTCATCGCGTAGTCGAGGTACGAGCGCTGCATCTCGACCTCGAGGCCGACCGGCTCGATCCGGTCGTGCTGGACGACCGCCGCCAGTGCCTCCGGGGTCTCCGGCTCGTTCGGGGTGGACTCGGGAGTATCGGTCACTGTTAACCCTTATCAGACTCTTCAGTCGTGGTCTCGCTGTGGATAACGGCTGTGGAAAGCGTTCAGACTGTGGATAACTCTGTGGACTGCCGGGCCGGCCGGTGGATGTCCGGCCGGCCCGGGCGCGTCCGTCAGATGTCCAGGAACCGCACGTCCTTGGCGTTGCGCTGGATGAACGACCGGCGAGCCTCGACGTCCTCGCCCATCAGGACGCTGAACAGCTCGTCCGCGGTGGCGGCGTCGTCGAGCGTGACCTGGCGCAACGTACGCGTGGCCGGGTTCATCGTGGTCTCCCACAGCTCGGGGTAGTTCATCTCGCCGAGACCCTTGAACCGCTGGATGTCGTCCGGGCGGGCGTTGGGCTTCTTCTGCTGGCGCAGGGCGATCAGCCCGTCGCGCTCGCGGTCCGAGTACGCGTACTGGGCGTCGTCGCCCTTCTTGTTCCACTTGATCTTGTAGAGCGGCGGGGCGGCCAGGTAGACGTGGCCCAGCTCGACCAGCGGCCGCATGAAGCGGAACAGCAGGGTGAGCAGCAGCGTCTGGATGTGCTGGCCGTCCACGTCGGCGTCGGCCATCAGCACGATCTTGTGGTAGCGCAGCTTCTCGATGTCGAAGTCGTCGTGGATGCCGGTGCCGAGCGCGGTGATCAGCGCCTGCACCTCGTTGTTCTTCAGCACCCGGTCGATCCGGGCCTTCTCGACGTTGAGGATCTTGCCGCGGATCGGCAGGATCGCCTGGACGCGCGGGTCGCGGCCCTGCTTGGCCGAGCCGCCGGCCGAGTCGCCCTCGACGATGAAGACCTCGGACTCGCGCGGGTCGGTGGACTGGCAGTCGGCCAGCTTGCCGGGCATCGAGCCGGACTCCAGCAGCGACTTGCGCCGGGCGAGCTTGCGCGCCTGCTGCGCGGCGATCCGGGCGCGCGCCGCCTGGGACGCCTTCTGGATGATGATCTTCGCCTCGGCCGGGTTGCGGTCGAACCAGTCGACGAGCGACTCGTTGCAGACCCGCTGCACGAAGCCCTTCACCGGGGTGTTGCCCAGCTTGGTCTTGGTCTGACCCTCGAACTGCGGGTCGGTGAGCTTGACCGAGATGATCGCGGCCAGGCCCTCGCGGATGTCCTCACCCGAGAGGCGCTCGTCGCCCTTGAGCAGCTTCTTCTCGGCGCCGTAGCGGTTGACGACGCTCGTCAGCGCGGCCCGGAAGCCCTCCTCGTGGGTGCCGCCCTCGTGGGTGTTGATGTTGTTGGCGAAGGTGTAGACCGACTCGCCGTACGACTCGTTCCACTGCATGGCGATCTCGACCGACATGCCCGTCTCCTCGGCCCCGAACTCGACCACCGTCTTGTGGATCGGGCTCTTGGAGGCGTTGAGGTGCCGGACGAAGTCGGCGATGCCGCCCTCGTAGTGGAAGGTGACCTCGCGGGTCTTGCCGTCCTCGTCCTCCGGGACCCGCTCGTCGAGCAGATGGATGGTGAGACCCCGGGTGAGGAAGGCCATCTCCTGGAGGCGCCGGTAGATGGTGTGGAAGTCGAAGTCGACGGTCTCGAAGACGTCCGGGTCGGGCCAGAAGGAGACGGCCGAACCGGTGCGGTCGGTCTCCTCGCCCTTCTCCAGCGGCGTCGGCTTGGAGTGGTGGTACTGCTGGCGCCAGACGAAGCCGTCCTTGTGGATCTCCACGGCCATCCGGGTAGACAGCGCGTTCACCACGGAGACGCCGACGCCGTGCAGGCCGCCGGAGACGGCGTACGCCTTGCCGTCGAACTTGCCGCCCGCGTGCAGCACGGTCAGGGCCACCTCGACACCCGGCTTCTTCAGCTTCGGGTGCAGGTCGACCGGGAAGCCACGGCCGTTGTCGGTCACCCGGACACCGCCGTCGGCCAGCAGCACCACGTCGATGGTGTCGCAGTGCCCGGCCAGCGCCTCGTCCACCGCGTTGTCGACGACCTCCCACACCAGGTGGTGCAGACCGCGCTCGCCGGTGGACCCGATGTACATACCGGGCCGCTTCCGGACCGCTTCCAGGCCCTCGAGAACGGTGATGGACTCGGCACCGTACTTCTTGTTGTCCTCCGCTGCCACCCTCGGCCACTTTCTCGCACCGGCCGCGCGTGGGCGCGGGGGCGCGGGTTCGGCGGACAGGACGCGACGTCGGCGCGCATGGACCGCCCCTGGGATCGCCAGGTCGGATCATGTGCGCCGGGCGCCGCGGTTGCCCGCGGATCGCGATCGGCTCGGACCCGATGCGGGACTATGATCGAGGGCCCACCGGGCCCCAGTCCGTCGCTCCGTCTCGGGTCTTTCGTCTCGCCCCCAATCTTACTGTGCGGAGCCGACCAAACCGCCACTCGGCACCCTCTCCGAGGCGGCTGAGAATGCCGTAGCCGGACGAACCGCGTCGCCCACGACTCCCCCTACACGCCATTGGGGCGGCGCCGCGCCACCGGCCACCGTGAGCCGTGACGGTCATCCGACCGGTGATCGGCGGCTGCCCCGACCGGGGGTCGCGGCCGGGCCCGGCGTGCCGTAGCTTTTGCGGCGCCGCCGTTGCGGTCTTGATCTTTTGCGCCCGGAACCGGGACGATCGTCGGAGACGGTCCGAAAACGCTTGGTGAGAGGTGACGCCAGATGGGGCTGGACAACGTCGCGGTGCACTGGCCGCGGACCGGCCGCTTCTACGATCCGGTCGCGCCGGCTGAGTTCGTGGACTTCGGCGAGATCGTGGACATGCCCCGGATCTCCGCGCCGACCGCGGCGCTCGCCGAGCTGATCGCGAAGACCGGCACGGTACGCGCGACCGCGTACACCGAGTTGGTCGACCTGATCCTCGGGCTGGAAAATGTGCTCTACGCCACGGAGAACGCGGTCGAGGACGAGGACCCGGTGATCGACCCGGACGGCTGCTCCTGGATCGCCGAGGGCGTGGAGAAGTTCGTCGCGCGGCACCGGCCGTACGGCGAGCCGGTCACGTTCGAGTCGGTGAGCGAGGTGCTGCGCGCGCTGCTCGGTGACGGGCGGCTGGCCGAGCAGCAGCTCCGCTGGCTGGACAGCCGGCTGGACCGGCTGCGGGACGAGAACGGCGACCCGCCGCAGTGGAACTTCACCTGCGCCGAGCTGAGCGTGCTGGCGGCCTTCTACCGGCGCTGCGCGGAGCGGGGCTTCGCGGTCTACGCCGACGCCTGACCGGGCGCCGCAGCGCCGGGAGAAGACGTGGCCCGGTTGGCGGCCGCGATCACCTCGGTCAGCGCCGAGTGCAGGTGCCGCAGGTCGGCCAGCGGCAGGCCGAGGCGTTGCACGATGGCCGGCGGGATTTGCTCGGCCCGCGCTCGCAGCGCCTGCCCCTCGGGGGTGAGCGAGACGGCCAGGCTGCGCTCGTCGGCGGCGTCGCGTTCCCGCCGGATGTAGCCGGCCGCCTCCAGCCGCTTGAGCAGCGGCGACAGCGTGCCCGGGTCGAGCTGGAGCAGCCGGCTCAGATCCCGCCCGGACAGCGGCGCGTGCTGCCAGAGCGCCAGCATGACCAGATATTGCGGATGGGTGAGCCCCATCGGTTCCAGCAGCGGGCGGTAGACCGCGACGACGCTCCGGGCGGCGACTGAGAGCGCGAAGCAGACCTGCTGCTCCAACGCCAGGGGGTCCTCCTCGATGCCGTCGGTCACCCTCGTCCTCCTCGTCGTCGTTGCGATCCTAGCAACGATTGGTGTACCAATGGTTTGCACACAAAACAGCGAGAGGGCGGCGGGATGAGCGACGACGAGCAGGTGGGCGACGCCTCCGGCAAGGGTGGCCGCCTGTTGGGCTGGGTGTTCCGCAACCTCGCCGGTCCGTCCCAGGTGCAGGGCGCGGTGCAGGGCGGCTCGAAGCTGGCTCGCGACGCGTGGAAGGAAGACCTGGAGCGCCGCAAGCAGTGGAGCCGTGAGCAGCGCGAACTCAAGCGCGCCCGGCGTGAGGCGCGGCGTTCCGGCGGTGTCGGTCAGCCGTAGGTGTCGCGCGGGCCGCGCCCGCGTACCCGACGAGGGCCGCGCGACCACGACGGCGCCGCCGGCCCGTGGATGTGCAGCTTGCGCACCACGTTGTGGCCCACCTCGCGGGCGATCTGCTGCAACAGCGAGCCCGCCAGCAGGCGCAACTGCGTCGCCCAGGCCGTCGACCGGGCCTCCACGGTCAGCTCGCCGTCCTCCAGCTTGACCGGGCGGCTGTGCTGCGCGACCTCCTGGCCGACCACCTTCTCCCACGCGCCGAACACCGTCGCCTCGGCCGCCGGTTGCTGCCAGCCACGCGCCTTCATCAGCTTGTCCAGCACCACACCGAGCGGCTGCGGGTCGCGCGGGTCCGGCCCCGGACCGGAGTAGCCACGCAGCCGCTTCTCCCCGTCGCCGCGGACCGCGCCGCGCCGTCGCGGCGCCGCCGCCTGCCGCCGGGCCTTCGCCGCGTCGAGCACCGCCCGGGCCAGTTCCGGCCCGGTCGAGCCCTCCGGCAGGTTCGCGGCCGGCTCACCCTCCGCGGGCTTTCCCGGGGTACGCGCGTCGCGTCCCGGCCCGAGCCGCGCGGGCGGGAGCTGCACCTCGTCATCCGGCACGTCGCACCGTCCCCTCGCCCACCGCGTACCGGGTGCCGCGCAGCGTCGCCGGCACGTCGTCGTCCACGGCACAGGTGACCAGGAGCTGGCTCGCGCCGCCGACCAGTTCGGCCAGCCGTTCCCGCCGGCCGGTGTCCAGCTCGGCGAAGACGTCGTCGAGCACCAGTACCGGCTCGATCCCGTCGGCGCGCAGCAGGTCGTACCCGGCAAGCCGCAACGCCAGCGCGTACGACCAGGACTCGCCGTGGCTCGCGTACCCCTTGGCGGGCAGCGGGCCGAGCGTGAGCGCCAGGTCGTCGCGGTGCGGGCCGACGAGCGTGGTGCCACGCTCGATCTCGGCCGCGCGGTTAGCGGTCAGCGCGGCGGCGAGCGCCTCTGCCAGCGCCGCGCGGTCGGCGCCGGGTTCGGGCAGCTCCACCGAGGGCCGGTACGCGATGCCCGCCGCGCCGCGGCCGGCGGCCACCGCGTCGTACGCCTTCGCGACGTGCGGGGTGAGCGCGGCGACCAGCTCCAGGCGGCCCGCGAGCAGGTCCGCGCCGTGCTGCGCCAGATGCGCGTCCCACACGGCCAGCGTCGACAGGTCGCCGCCCCGTGTGCCACCGGTCTTGCGAGCGAGGTACGAGGTACGCAGCAGCGCGTTGCGTTGCTTGACCACGCGCTCGTAGTCGGCGCGGACACCCGCGTAGCGGGGCTGGCGGGTGACCAGCAGGTCGTCCAGGTAGCGGCGGCGTTCGGCCGGGTCGCCGCGGACCAGTTCCAGGTCCTCCGGCGCGAACAGCACCAGGCGCAGCGCGCCGAGGACGTCCCGGGCACGCCGGGCCGGGGACCGGCCGAGCCGGGCCCGGTTGGCCTTGCCCGGGACGATCTCCAGCTCGACCAGCAGCTCCCGGCCCTCGTGCACCACCGCGCAGCGGATCACCGCCGAGGTGGCGCCCATCCGGACCAGCGGGGCGTCGGTGGCGACCCGGTGCGAGTCCAGGGTCGCCACGTAGCCGAGCGCCTCGACCAGGTTGGTCTTGCCGACGCCGTTGGCGCCGACGAGCACGTTCGGACCCGGCTCCAGGTCGACGCCGACCCGCTCGTAGGAGCGGAAGTCGACCAGTTCGAGCCGGCGGACGTACACAGCCTGTGGATACCGGTCAGCGCTTGTGGACGGCGTGGCCGCCGAACTGCTGGCGCAGCGCGGCGACGGCCTTCATCGCGGGCGAGTCGTCCTGCCGGGAGGCGAACCGGGCGAACAGCGACGCGGTGATGACGTTGAGCGGCACGGCGAGCCGGACCGCCTCGTCCACGGTCCAGCGGCCCTCGCCGGTGTCCTCGGTGTAGCCGCTCAGCTCGGCCAGTTCCGGGTCCTCGTCGAGCGCCCGGTCCAGCAGGTCGAGCAGCCAGGACCGGACCACGGTGCCCTCGCGCCACGACTTGAACACGCCGGGGACGTTCGTCACCAGCTCGGAGGCGGCCAGCAGCTCGTAGCCCTCGGCGTAGGCGTGCATCAGGCCGTACTCGATGCCGTTGTGCACCATCTTGGCGTAGTGGCCGGCGCCGACCGGGCCGGCGTGCACGAAGCCGAACTCGCCCTCGGGCTTGAGCGCCTCGAAGATCGGCATCAGGCGCTCGACGTGCTCCTGCGCACCGCCGACCATCAGCGCGTACCCGTTCTGCCGGCCCCAGACGCCGCCGGAGACGCCGACGTCGATGTAGCCGATGCCCTGCTCGTTGAGCCGCTCGGCGCGCGGGGCGTCGTCGCTGAACCGGGAGTTGCCGCCGTCGATGATGATGTCGCCCTCGCCGAGCACACCGGCGAGCTCGTCGATGGTGGCGTCGGTGACGCCGGCCGGAACCATGACCCAGACCGCGCGGGGCGACTGGAGCTTCTCGGCAAGCTCGGCCAGGCTCGCGGCGTCGCTGATCTCCGGGTTGCGGTCGTAGCCGACCACCTCGTGCCCGGCGGCGCGCAACCGCTCCCGCATGTTGCCGCCCATGCGGCCGAGTCCTACCAGGCCGAGCTGCATCTGCTCCTACCTCCGTACGTCAGGGTCGTGCTGCCTGCGATCAGCGGGACACGCGGATCGGCATGATGAGGTACCGGTACCCCGGGATGACCTCGCCATCCTCGCCGGCCGGGGAGATGACCGCGGGCTTGAACGCGTCGACGAACCGGAGCAGGGCGTGCTGCGCGCCCAGGTTGGCCAGACCGTCGATGAGGTACTGCGGGTTGAACCCGATGGTCAGCGGCTCGCCGCTGAAGGTGGCCTCCATGGCCTCGCTGGCCCGGGCCTCCTCGGTGCCGCCCGCCTCGACCACGAGACCGTCGGCGCTGAAGCTGAGCAGGACCGGGGTGGTGCGCTCGGCGACCAGCGCGACGCGCTTGACGACCTCGATGAGCGCGGCGACGGCGACGCGGGCCTCGGCGTTGTGGTCGGCCGGGAACAGCGAGCGCACCGGCGGGTAGTTGGCGCCGTCGAGCAGCCGGCTGGTGGTCCGTCGGGTGCCACCGGAGAAACCGATCATGCCCTCGCCGGCCTTGCTGGACGACAGGGCCATGGTGACGTGGCCGCCGAGCGGGCCCAGCGCCTTCGCGGTGTCGTGCAGCGTACGGGCCGGCACCAGCGCGTTGAGGCTGATCTCCGGGTCGTCCGGGTTCCACTCCATCTCGCGCAGCGCGAGGCGGTAGCGGTCGGTCGCCAGCATGGCGATCGTGCTGCCGCTCAGCTCGATCCGGACGCCGGTCATCATCGGCAGCGTCTCGTCGCGGCCGGCGGCGACTGCCACCTGGGCCACGGCGGAGGCGAACGCGGCGGCGTCGACGGTGCCGGCGCTCTCCGGCATCTCCGGCAGCGTCGGGTAGTCCTCCACCGGCATGGTGGGCAGCGTGAACCGGGCGCTGCCGCAGACCAGTTCGAGGTGGGCGCCGACGGCGGCGATGTCCACCGGCTTGGCCGGCAGGGCCTTGGTGATCTCGGCGAGCAGGCGGCCGGAGACCAGGGCGGCGCCGTCCGCGTCACCCTGCACCTCGACGGTCACCTGGCTGGAGACCTCGTAGTCGAAGCCGGAGACCTGGAGGTTGCCGTCGGTGACCCGGAGCATCACCCCGGCCAGCACCGGTACGGAGGGTCGGTTGGGCAGGCTCTTGGCGGTCCACGCGACCGCCTCGGCGAGCGCGTCGCGCTCCACTCGGAACTTCATCAATGCCTCCGCGTCGACGTCAGCGACAACTCTCTCATGCCGACCGCTGCCACCCGTCCCGCCCGACCGTGCGGGTACCCATCGCACCTTAAGGCGCTGGGGCATCGGCTGTGCGCCCGACCCCGTGGATCCAGGTGCCGGGGCGACTGCCGACGGCAGTGCTTCGGCCCGATCCACAGGAAGTCCAACGGTGATGATTGGTTTTTGTTGTTTAGAAGAGATAACTCATCGTCTTCATCGCACCTGTGCAAACTGTGGAGAACCGGCGTCCGCGCAGGTCAGACACGTTATCCACCGGTGGTTTGGCTGTGGAGAACCAGGGGTAAAACTCGTGTCCCGGTCCACAGCCCTCGCCGGCCGCCGGGTTTTCCACGGCTGTCCACCGGTTGTCCACCGGTAATCCACCGGTTTTCTCCCCAGCGCTGTGGACAGCGCCGGCCTGCTCCACAGCCGTCATCCCCAGAACCTTCAACAGCCCGCCCACAGGCGGACCGCCGTCTGGGGACAACGTGATCGTCGTCCCCAGGCATCCACAGCGTCGTCCCCAGGAGTTGTCCACAGTCTGTGGGTAACCGGCCGGGTGCGAAGCGTGGTTGTCCACCGCCTGTGACACAGGGGCTGTGGACAACGGGTACGAGCTGTGGACGAACACAAGCCCGATCCTGGGCCCTCCACCGGGTCGAGGGTCAACCTGTCCCCCTGTCGGCAACTCGCCACCCTCTCGCCGCCCACCCCTGCTCGGCGCCTTGCTCGCGTTGATCATGAGGTTGGCGGCACCCGGCGCCCGATTTGTCACCGCCAACCTCATGATCAACGGGGAGGGTCAGCGGGTGAGGGGCGCTCGGCGGCGTCCGCGCGCTCGCCGCGCCTTGTTGACCAAGGAGTTTGGGGCGGGAATGACGTCTCTCCCCGACACGAACTCCTTGATCACCGCCGGAGCTGCCCCAGGGGGGCGGAGGGCGGGGAGGCTGGGCGGAGGGAAAGTCAGGTGTTCTGCTTGATGCGGTTCGTCAGCTCGGCGATCTGGTTGTAGAGCGAGCGCCGCTCCGCCATCTGCTGACGGATCTTGCGGTCCGCGTGCATCACGGTGGTGTGGTCCCGGCCGCCGAACGCCTGCCCGATCCGGGGCAGCGACAGGTCGGTCAGCTCGCGGCACAGATACATGGCCACCTGACGCGCGTTCACCAGCACCCGGGAGCGGGAGTGTCCGCGCAGGTCCTCCAGGCTCACGCCGAAGTAGTCCGCAGTCGACACCATGATCTGGTCCGCGGTGATCTCCGGGCCGGCGCCGTCCGGGATGAAGTCCCGCAGCACCTCCTCGGCCAGCGACAGCTCGACCGAGGACCGGGTGAGGCTGGCGAAGGCGGTGACGCGGATCAGCGCCCCCTCCAGTTCGCGGATCGAGTTCGACACCCGGGACGCGATGAACTCCAGGACGTCCGGCGGCGCGAACAGCCGCTCCTGCGCGGCCTTCTTCTGGAGGATCGCGATCCGCGTCTCCAGGTCCGGCGGCTGGATGTCGGCCAGCAGGCCCCACTCGAAGCGCGTACGCAGCCGGTCCTCCAGCGTCGCCAGCTGCTTCGGCGAGCGGTCGGACGTGATCACGATCTGCTTGTTGGCGTTGTGCAACGTGTTGAACGTGTGGAAGAACTCCTCCTGCGTCCGCTCCCGGTTCTCCAGGAACTGGATGTCGTCGATCAGGAGGATGTCCACGTCCCGGTAGCGGCGCTGGAACGCGCTCGTCTTGTCGTCACGCAGCGAGTTGATGAAGTCGTTCGTGAATTCCTCGGTCGAGACGTACCGGACCGAGCGCGCGTTGCCGAGCGTCGTGGCGTAGTGCCCGATGGCGTGCAGCAGGTGGGTCTTGCCCAGCCCGGAGCTGCCGTAGATGAACAGCGGGTTGTACGCCTTGGCCGGCGACTCGGCCACCGCCACGCTCGCGGCGTGCGCGAACCGGTTCGACGAGCCGATGACGAACGTCTCGAACATGTACTTCGGGTTGAGCCGGTTGCCGCCGCTCTCCGTACCGCCGGGGAGCCTGCGGTCGGCCTGGCCGCCGCCGGGGCGGTGGTGGTCGGCGCCACCGCGGCCGGGGCCGTTGTCGGTGGCGCCGTCGCGGGGCAGGCCGCGCATCGGCGCGGGGCCGGCGGCCGGGCTCTCCCGGTAGCGGGGCTCGTATCCGCCGGCGTCGGGCATCGGCGGTTCGACCCGGGTGCGCTCGTCGAAGCCGCGGCGTTCGGGCGCGGTGCGCACCGGCTCGGCGAACGCGGCGCTGAAGAGCGTGTCCTGGGCGTCGCGGCCGGCCGGGATCAGGTGCGGGCGGCCGCCGTCGGCGCTCCGCTGGCGCGGCGCCGGCTCGTCGAGCGGCTGCTCCGGGCGCGGTTCGGCGTATCCGGACTCCGGGCGGGAGTCGGCGTAACCGGGCTCGGAGCGGGCGCCGGCGTAACCGGACTCCGAGCGGGACTCGGTGTATCCGGACTCCGGGCGGGACTGGGCGTACCCGGATTCCGGGCGCGGCGACGGGAAAGCCGGGGCGGACGCGTGCGGGCCGGGCTGGTCGAAGCCGGGCAGCGGGGCGGCGCCGTCGTGCTCGGGAAGCGGCTCCGGACTGCTGCGGTAGACGGTGCCGGCCGGACGGGCATTCGGGTCGTCGGCGACCCGTACGGTGACCGCCACCTGGATCGGCCGGCCGAGCCGGCGGCTCAACGCCTCGGTGATGGCCGGGCGGAGCCGGGACTCGATCACGTCCCGGGTGAAGGCGTCCGGCACCGAGAGCAGCGCGGTGTCCTCGACGATCGCCCGCAGCCGGGTGAGCCGGAGGTACGCCCGCTGCTGCGCGGAGATGATCTCGTCGGCGAGTTCGTCGGTGGTCGCCGTCCACACCGCGGCAAGGTCGGTCGCTCCGGTCACCGTCGTGCCACCCCCTCGCCTGCTCCTTCTCACGCCCGCCCGGACGGCTGACCGGTCGTCATCCACAAGTTATCCACAGCCTGTGTACCGACCGATTGTGGCCGCCCACCGGACGCGGGTCGGACCTGCCCCCCTCGATCCACGGAGGCGTTGAAGCGGGTTCACCGTGCCGAACGATTCAACAGCGTGTCCGGTCTTGCCGATCGGCGACAAACCCCGGACCCCCGACGCCGACCGCAATCGCGCACGCTAACAGCGCGGACCCCACAGCATCAACCGGCGACACCCTGACGACCTTGGCAACATCAGTGAAAACCGCCCCTTCGGTCGCGCTTGCCCGCAGGTCGGACGCCCGAGTGTGACGTTTGACGGTCATTGCGCCCCTGCGTAGGCTGGAGCGGCTGCTCTCTCGCCCTCTGCTAGGGTGATTGATGCTTGCTGTCCGTGGCTGTCACCCCGCATCGCCGGGGAGCGTGTCACGGCAGCGCCGATCGGAGGTCACCGACAGGTGATCTGGACCAGCACACGACCCCGGGCGATCCGCCGCGCGGGGCGTACGACAACGGAGAGCCTGACGTGAGCAAGCGCACCTACCAGCCGAACAACCGCCGGCGCGCGAAGACCCACGGCTTCCGGCTGCGCATGCGCACCCGTGCCGGCCGCGCCATCATCTCGACCCGTCGCTCCAAGGGCCGCGCCCGCCTGTCGGCCTGACGCCGACAGGTCCGGTCCGGGAACGTGGGCAGTCGTGCTGGCCGCCGCGCAACGACTGCGGCGCAGTAACGACTTCGCCGCAGCGGTTCGCGGTGGCCGACGCGTCGGCCGTGGCGCCGTCGTGGTCCACCTGACCCTCCCCGAGCCGATCGGCACCACCGCGACACTCTCGCCGGAGCCGGCGCGACGCAGCGGTGCGGAGACCTCCGCACCGAGCCGCGCCGGCTTCGTCGTGTCCAAGGCCGTCGGCGGCGCGGTGGTCCGCAACAAGGTCCGCCGCCGGCTCCGGCACCTGGTCCGCGAGCGGCTGGCCGAGCTGCCCGCCGGCACCACCCTCGTGGTACGCGCGCTGCCCGCGGCAGCCGACGCGACGTACACCCGGCTCGGGGCCGACCTGGACGCCGCTCTCGCCGCCGCGCGGACCCCCCGGGGACGGCGGTCGCGGTGACCGGCCCGCCGACGGCGACTCCGTCGCCCACAACCGGTGCCCGCATGCTGCTGGCGCCCATCATCGCGTACCGTCGGTGGATAAGTCCGGCACTGCCGGCCCGCTGCCGGTTCTACCCGTCGTGCAGTGCCTACGCCGTCGAGGCGGTGTCCCGGCACGGTGCGCTGCGGGGAGCCTGGCTGACGGTCCGTCGGCTGTCGCGCTGCCACCCCTTCCACCCTGGTGGACACGACCCGGTTCCGGAGCCGGGCGACCGCCGCCGTTCCGACGTGACTGGAGCCTGAGTGTTTAGTCTCGACTGGATCTACTACGCGATCTCGTGGATCCTGCTGGCCTGGCACTCGGCCTGGGACGCCATCGGAGTGCCGGTCGGGGCCGTGATCGGTACGAACTGGGCCTGGATCCTCGCCATCATCTTCCTGGTGGTGACGGTCCGGGTGATCCTCTTCCCGGTCTTCGTCAAGCAGATCAAGTCGCAGCGTGCCATGCAGGCGCTCCAGCCCAAGGTGAAGGAGCTCCAGGAGAAGCACAAGGGTGACCGGGAGACGCTCCAGAAGGAGATGATGGAGCTCTATCGGAAGGAAAAGGCCAACCCGCTCATGGGCTGCCTTCCGATGTTCCTCCAGATCCCGGTCTTCCTGGGCCTGTTCCACACGCTCCGGCGGCTCAACCCCGACAACCAGGGCAAGACCCTGTACGGCTGGACCGTCGACCAGTTCAACAGCGCCTCCAACGCGAAGCTGTTCACCGCGCCGATCTCCGGCAAGTTCGGCTCCACCGCCGACGAACTGAGCCGGCTCGGCGCGAGCACCGGCACGGTCAAGGTGGTCGCCGGCATCCTGGTGCTCATCATGATCGCCACCACCTACCTGACCAGCCGTCAGATGATCCTCAAGACCGGGTGGGCCGAGGACCCGCAGCAGCGCATGGTGCAGCGGCTGATGCTCTACGGCATCCCGCTGTCGCTGCTGATCTCGGGTGCGATCTTCCCGATCGGTGTGATCATCTACTGGGTCACCAACAACCTCTTCACGCTCGGCCAGCAGCAGTGGGTGCTGCGGAAGTTCCCGCCGCCGCCGACCGCGAAGAGCGCCACCGCCGGCAAGAGCACCTCCGGCAAGGGCCCGGTGCAGCCGGCCAAGGCCGGTGGCCTGTTCGGCCGCAAGACGACCCCGCCGGCGGCGAAGGCTCCGGCCGCGGCGCCGAAGGTGGCCGGTCCGAAGCCGGGCGCCAAGCCGGTCAACCCGAAGAAGGGCGGCAACAAGCCCGCCAAGCGACAGGGCTGAGCCCACAGGGCCACCGCCGCGACGCCGGCGGTGGCCCGTTCCGGCCGCGTGCTGCCATCCGAGGAGTCGGCGCCGGGCCGGAATCGCCGCGCGGAGCGCGGACACGGGCGAAACTGGCCCGTACAGACGTGCCCGAGGGCACCCGGCGAACCTCCCGCCGGCCCCGGGAGACCAGCGGACCCCCGACGGTCCGGCCGAGCGAGTACGGAGATGAGACCCGTGACCGAGACCAGCATCCCCAGCGCCGACCAGTCCCTGGACGAGGAGACCCCCGTTACCGCCGCCACCGAGACCGAGGACGCCGCGGGCGAGGCCCGGGAGAAGAAGGCCCCGGCCGAGAGCGACCTGTTCCGGCAGAGCGAGATCGCCGCCGACTACGTCGAGGGTCTGCTGGACATCCTCGACTACGACGGCGACATCGACGAGCTGGTGTCCGGCGGCCGCCCGGTCGTCGAGGTGGTCGGCGGACGGCTCCAGAACCTGGTCGGCCAGCGCGGCGCGACCCTGGAGGCGCTCCAGGAACTGACCCGGCTGGCCGTGTTCCGTCAGACCGGCACCCCGAGCCGGCTGCTGCTCGACGTCGGCGGCTACCGGGCCACCCGGCGCAAGGAGCTGGCCGCCGTGGCGAAGAACGCGGTCGAGAAGGTCAAGGAGCACGGTGAGCCGGTGCGCCTGGAGCCGATGTCCGCGTTCGAGCGCAAGTGCGTGCACGACGTGGTGAACGCGATGAGCGGGGTGGAGAGCGAGTCCGAGGGCGTCGAGCCCAACCGCCGCATCGTCGTCCGCCCGGTGACGGACTGAGGTCCGTGATCTCCGACGAGACGACGGCAGGAGCCGTGACCGGCCCGGGCGGTACGCCGCCCGGGCCGTCGGCTGTGCGCCCCGACAACACTGTCGACCCGGTCTTCTCCGACGAGGACGGGCCGGCCGACCCGGCGTACCCGGGAAGGGCGGTGACCGACCCCGGCGAGCCCGCCTTCTCCGCGGAGCCGGCGGTGGTGACCGGGATCGAGCCCGCCGACCCGGCGGTGGACGTGACACCCGCCTTCTCCGGTGAGCAGGCGGTGGACGTGGCGCCGGCCGACCCGGCCGCCGTGGCCGACCCGGTCTTCGCGGAGCCGTCGGAGGACGAACCGTCCCTCGTGGACAGTGGTGCCGCGCCCGATCCGGCGTCGGCGACGCTGCCGCCCGAACTGGCGGAGGCCGCCCGCGCGTTGTTCGGCGACCGGCTCGACCTGGCCGCCGCGTACGCCGAACTGCTCGCCACCGACGGCGTGGTCCGCGGCCTCATCGGTCCCCGCGAGACGCCGCGGCTCTGGGAGCGGCACCTCCTCAACTGTGCGGTGGTGGCGGAACGGATCCCGGAGGGTGCCAGCGTGATCGACGTCGGCTCCGGCGCCGGGCTGCCGGGTCTGGTGCTGGCGATCGCGCGTCCCGACCTCACCGTGACGCTCGTCGAGCCGCTGGCTCGACGGACCGCCTTCCTGATCGAGGCGGTACAGCGGCTCGGCCTGACCCGGGACGTCCGTGTGTTCCGTGGACGGGCCGAGGAGGCGGCGGCCGGCTCGCGTGACCGGGAACCGCTGAGCGCCGACATCGTGACGGCCCGCGCGGTGGCGCCGCTGGACCGGCTCGCCTCCTGGTGCCTGCCGCTCGTGGCCCCCGGCGGCCGGCTCGTCGCGCTCAAGGGCGCATCGGCGGCCGACGAGATCACCGAACACACCGAGGCCGTGACCCGCCTCGGCGGTGGGACGCCGGAACTGCATCGCTGCGGCGAAGGGGTGATCGACCCGCCGGCGACCGTGGTCGAGGTGGTCCGGGAGCGCGTGGTCAACCAGCGCCGTCCGAAGAAGCCGAAGCGGTCGCGTGGCGGTCGCCGTCGCGGCGACCGCTGAGCGGGTACGCCATTCCGCACGCCCGATCCGGTCGTTGGACCGGTGGGCGTGACGCGATCGATCACAACCCGACATGGACCCACCGCGCCCGTCGGCCGTAGGCTGACCGCGCGTCGATAGTGTGGAACGGCGGTGCCGGGCGGCACCCGAACCCGATGGTTCCCGCCGATCCGACAGGCGCCGTGCGAGGCGCGGACGCGATTCGACGGGTGCGGACCGACCATCCGGAGCGGGTAGGGATGACAGGTGCATGACGACGGCAGGTACGACGATCCACGGTTGACCGGACCAGGAGGCCAGCCCTCCGCCGACCCCGTTTCACGTGAAACCAACGACCAGGAGTGGACGGTGAACGAGTCCGGCGAACCGTCCTCCCCGTACCCGGCGCAGCCGTCCAGGCGACGGGAGCCGTCGGCCGGCGGGCCCGTACGTCCTGTCTCGTCGGTGCCGGCGAACGTACCGCCGGCCCGCGACCCGCTCGACCCGGCCGACGGCCCGGTGAACGCACCGACCCCGCGCCCGCCCGCGGTGCGGGCGAACGCCGCGGTGCCCACCCGCTACGAACCCCAGCCGCCCGTCTCGGCCGTTCCGCATCAGGCCGCCCCCGAGGTCACCGCGGCACCGTCCGACACGCCACAGGCAGACGGGTACGGGGACGAGGTAGACGCCAGCACGTACGTTTCACGTGAAACCCCGACGCGCGAAGAGGATGATCCACCGTTGGCTATGGAGGCGATGCGCGCCGTGCAGATCCTGAATCCCAGTGGCGAGGTCACCATGCCGCGCCCCGACCGGACCCGGGTGATGTGCGTCGCCAACCAGAAGGGCGGCGTGGGTAAGACGACCACCACCGTGAACCTGGCCGTGGCGCTCGCGCTGCACGGCAACCGGGTGCTCGTGGTCGACCTTGACCCCCAGGGCAACGCCTCCACCGGTCTGAACGTGCCGCACCACACGGGCGTGCCCGACGTGTACGACTGCCTGATCGACAGCGTGCCGCTGGAGGAGGTGGCCCAGGCCGTCGAGGGCATCCCCAACCTGTGGTGCGTGCCGGCAACGATCGACCTGGCCGGCGCCGAGATCGAGCTGGTCTCCGTGGTGGCGCGGGAGTCGCGCCTGGCGCGGGCCATCGCCGCGTACCCGGGGCACTTCGACTACGTCTTCATAGACTGCCCGCCGTCGCTCGGCCTGCTCACCGTCAACGCGCTCGTGGCGGCGCAGGAGGTGCTGATCCCGATCCAGTGCGAGTACTACGCGCTGGAGGGCCTCAACCAGTTGATCAACAACATCAACCTGGTCCGCCAGCACCTCAACCCGAAGCTCGAGGTCTCCACGATCCTGCTCACCATGTACGACCGGCGTACCCGGCTGGCCGACGCGGTGGAGCAGGACGTCCGGAACCACTTCGGCGACAAGGTGCTCCAGGCCGTCATCCCCCGCAACGTGCGTGTCTCCGAGGCACCGAGCTACGGCCAGTCGGTGATGACCTACGATCCCGGTTCGCGGGGAGCCACGAGTTACTTCGAGGCCGCCCAGGAGATCGCGGAGCGAGGCGTCAAGGAGCCGGTGAGCCGGAATGCGTAGTGCGGAGATGTCGCTGGGAGGCGTCGCATGAAGAACCGTCCCCGCGGCGGACTGGGCCGAGGGCTCGGTGCCCTCATCCCCACCGGACCGGTACCGGGCGCCGAACCGGCTGCCGTCGAGCCGGAGTCGTCGACCGCTGCCGCGTCGCCGTCGGCTCCGGTCGCCGGTGCGACCGCCGCGATCACCGGCGGCGTCGGAAGCACCCCGTCTCCGGCCGTCGAGCCCGAGCCTCAGCTGAGCCCGGTGCCAGGCGCCCGCTTCGCGGAGATCCCGGTCGACGCGATCGTCCCGAACCCGAAGCAGCCCCGGCACGTCTTCGACGAGGAGGCGCTGGAGGAGCTGAAGACCTCGATCCAGGAGGTCGGCTTCCTCCAGCCGATCGTGGTCCGCCAGCTCGACCCCGAGAAGTTCGAACTCGTGATGGGCGAGCGGCGCTGGCGTGCCGCCCAGGCGGTCGGCCGGGAGACCATCCCCGCCATCGTCCGGGACACGAAGGACGACGCGATGCTCCGGGACGCGCTCCTGGAGAACATCCACCGCGCCAACCTCAACCCGCTGGAAGAGGCGGCGGCGTACCAGCAACTGCTGGAGGAGTTCGGCGCCACGCACGAGGAGCTGGCCCGGCGGATCGGCCGCAGCCGGCCGCAGATCTCCAACACCATCCGGCTGATGAATCTGCCGCCCGCCGTGCAGCGCCGGGTCGCCGCCGGCGTCCTGTCCGCCGGCCACGCCCGGGCTCTGCTCAGTCTGGACAACGCCGAGGCGCAGGAGGCACTCGCGGAGCGGATCGTCCGCGAGGGCATCACGGTTCGTGGCGCCGAGGAACTGGTGCACCTGGCGCTCGCCGAGGAGCCGGCGAAGTCGGCCGCCGCCAAGCGCCGGCCGAAGCCGCACGCCCCGGCGCTCACCGATCTCGCGGACCGGCTCTCCGACCGGTTCGACACTCGGGTGAAGGTCGACATCGGCCGCAGCAAGGGCAAGATCACGATCGAGTTCGCCACCGTCGACGACCTGGAGCGGATCGTCGGCATCATCGGTGTCGGCGAGGACGGACAGCCCCAGGAGTAGCCCGGCACCTCCGGTTGTCGATCCGGCCGCACCCCCTCGTCGGGCGGTGCGGCCGGATCTGTGTTTGCGGGCCGCTGTCGGCGTCGACCTCGTCGTGCTGGTGGCTCCACGGTGGGTCGCCGGATGGCCCGCGTCCCACCTGGATGATCGGGGCGGGCGGCTCGCGTCCTGATCGCGTCGGTTGGTCGGCTGCCGAATGTCCACCGCTGGTTTCACGTGAAACGGGTAGAGCGGCCGAGGCGTGCGGCGCTCGCCGTGCCCTCGCAGACGGGCTGACGACAGGTCGAGCGGCCGAGCACTCTGCGGGCTTTCGACAACAGGCGAGCCGGTGCCGGTCGGCCCGTAGCGACGGGAGGGCGGTTCCGGGTCGTCCGTGATGGCAGTCGGCATCGCCCGGTTGGTAGGGCGGGTGGGGAGTCGGTGCCGCCCAGCGGGTAGGCGATGGAGGTCGGCATCGGCGGGCGGGCGGCGATGGGAGCCGGCAGTGATGGGAGCCCGGGCAGGCCTCGACGGTTGAGGCATCCGTCCCTTGACGGCTGGCTCGCCTGCCGGATCCACCGCTTGGTCGCCGGCCTGGGACCGCCCCACCGATCCGGCGCGAACCGAGCGTGGGCCGGGAGACGGCCAGGCGTCGAATCGCTCCTTCGCTCAGCACGCCCGGCTCATTCCTTGGAGCCACACCTGCCAGGCCGGCTCGGGTCGGTCACTGGGTTGAGCGTCGAGGTCCGACGGCTCAGGCTCGGCGCACTGACTCGGGTTGCAGTGCTGAACGTCCAGGCTTGACGGCTCAAGGTCGGATGACGCCGCGTCCCTGTCAGGACGAACTTCGGCGCCTGGCCGAATCGCCAGTGCGGGCCGGGATCGGCTGCGCCCAAAGCTGCCCTCCCGACCTCGCTCTGTCCTGCCGGAAAGAGAGGGGGATCTCAGCCCGTTGGATGAACCGGGGAGCGGCGAGCGTCCAAGCCGGGTGTGGGGAGCCCGACTCACACGGTGCGTCGAGCCCTGACCCACACCGTGGGTCGAGCAGTGAGGGCGGACCAGTGCGGCCGGGCAGCCGATCAGCTCGCCCGCTCTCGGATCGACCCGGCTGGTCCTGCCGGGGCGAGCCCGCACTATCGGGCGTGGGTGCCGGGATCAATCACTCGGCCCACATCGCGGTGCGGGTCCGCCTCCCCGGGCATGGTGAGCCGGAGGAGCGGGCGCCTGCTGGCGAACCTCAAGCATCGGGCCGCACGACGATCCCCTCCATCGGGCCGCGCATGACAAGCCCGAGCCGCAGAGAGTCCGTGCAACGATGAGCCTCATCCTTCGGGCTGCAGCGCATGGCAAGCCCGAACTCTCGGCTCCCGGGGGGTTCCACCCGCGCGGTGACAGCGCCTCGCCCGCAGCCTCATTGCGCATGCGAGCCCTGGTGGGCCGACGATCCGTTTCACGTGAAACGCGCAGCGAGCCGCCGGTAGAACTTGCACCCGAGTGCAGGCGATGATGACCAGCGAGGTGGGGCAGCAGGAGGACAGCAGCACCGCCGAGCCGAGCCGGTCGCTCGCTCGGCATGAGGCAGAGCGGCAGCCCTTCGCCCGGCTCATCGCGGCCAAGCCCGAATAACGCCACCGCCTTCGGCTGGGCGGCCGCTTCGCGGCAACCCAGCCGGCGCCCTCCCGATCACTCGTTCGTCCGGCGCCAGCCCGAAGAAGCAGCCAGCCCTCGGAACACGCCCGCCCGGCGAGCCGGACGTCCCGTCACTTCGGGGAGGTGGTGTGGTGAGGACGGCCGTGATGCAGCCGTTTCCCCGATGTGGTCCACGTCCCCGCCACTTCGGCGAACTGGCGGCTGCCCGCGCCGAGCGGGGAGCAGCGCGCGCCCGCCGTTTCACGTGAAACACGCACGAGAAGAAGCCGACCGGGCACCCGGTGCGGATCGGCCGCCGGATCGTTGGAAGAACGGACCCGGAACCACCCCCAAAGTTATCCACAGCAGTTGTCCACAGGCGCGCCCCGTTTCACGTGAAACAAAGCGATGAAACCCTTGCTGAGCAGTGCATGACGCGCTGTGCTGGTGATCTCGGCAGCCTGTGGACAACGCGGTGGACAACCGGTGGACGGCCAGTGGAACGGGTAGGGACAGGCGTCGCCAACTCGGTTAGGGTCAGCGTCGTGCCGGACACCCCTCCCTCAGTTCCCGACTTCACCCAGTGGCCGTCCTTCCCCTTCGAGGGCGATCTCCGCGTCAAGCAGCTCGACGAGCCCGTACCGTTCGAACCTCCCCGCCGCGGCGAGGCGGACCGGGAGTGCACCGCCTGCAACGCGCCCGACGAGGCGTACATCTGGGTCGGTGAGCGGTGGCGCGTCCGCGCCATGGACCGGCCCACCGGCCTGCCGATGGTCCTGATCCTGGAGTCCCGCTCCCACCTGGATCTGGGCGACCTGCCGAACCTGCTCGCCGCCGAGCTGGGCGTGATGACCGTCCGCCTGGAGCGGGCCGTGCGTTCGCTCGACGGGGTGGCCCGGGTTCACGTGAACCGGTGGGGCGACGGCTCCGCGCACCTGCACCTGTGGTTCCTGGCCCGGCCGTACGGGCGGCTGCAACTGCGGGGCACGTTCCTGTCGCTGTGGGACTCGATCCTGCCGCCGATCTCGGAGGACCAGTGGCGGGAGAACCTCGCCATGGTGGCCGCGTGGCTCGCCGAGTTCGGCGGCCGCCCGTTGGCCGAGCCGCCGCGCATCCAGTGGCAGGCACCGTCGAGTCTCTCCCCGACCTCCCCCGCGAACGCCGTTGAGGAGCCCGAGGAGGAGTCCGCGTCCGTGATCGAGGCTGCGGACGAGATCCCGGAGTCCGACGCGGCAGCGGACCTCTCAGACCCCTCGGCGGACCCGTCGGAGCCCGACCCGGTACCGCAGGTCGGCCCGGCACCGGACAACGCACCGGACAACGCACCGGGCAACGCACCCGACAGCTCGCCGAGCGGCGCCCAGAACAGCACCGGGGAGAGCGAAGAAGCGGACGAGGTCGAGCCGCGGAAGGCCCCGGACGATCAGCAGGGTGCGACGCGTACCCCGCAGAGCTGAGGTCAGCGGCGGGCGGCGGCCCGGGTCACGAGCGTGCCGAGGACCCGGCCGAAGTCCAGCCCGGCCGCCTGGATCGCCAGCGGCAGCAGCGACGTCTCGGTCATGCCCGGGGAGACGTTGACCTCCAGCACGTGCGGGTCGCCTCCGCCGTCGACGATCAGGTCGACCCGGGACACGTCGCGCAGTCCGAGCGCGGTGTGCGCGGCGAGCGCCACCTCGGTGACCCGGGCCGTGGTCGCGGCGTCGAGCCGGGCGGGCGCGTGCCAGGTGGTACGCCCGGCGGTGTAGCGGGCCGCGTAGTCGTAGACGCCGTTGCGCGGCACGATCTCGACCGGGGGAAGGGCCTGCGGCCCCTTGCCGAGGTCGAGCACGGAGACCGCCACGTCCATCCCGGGGACGTAGCGCTCCACGAGCGCGGTCTGGTCGTACGCGAAACAACCCACCATCGCGGCCGGCAGCGACGCCGCCTCCCGGACCACGGCGGCGCCCAGCCCGGAACCGCCCTGCGCCGGCTTGACCATCAGCGGCAGCCCGAGGCGGTCGACGATCCGGTCCAGGACGGCCACCGCGCCCAGCTCGGAGAATCGGTCGTGCGGCAGCGCCACCCAGTCGGGCGTCGGGATGCCCGCCTCGCGCAGCACCGCCTTCGCGGACGGCTTGTCCCAGGCGAGGCGGGACGACCGGGCGTCGCAGCCGACGTAGGGCACGTCCCAGAGGTCGAGTACGCCGCGCAGCGAGCCGTCCTCGCCGGTGGCGCCGTGCAGGGCGATCACCACGGCGTCCGGCGGGTCGGCGGTCAGCGCGGGCAGCAACGCCACGTCGGCGTCGCGCAGTTCCGCGTCGACACCGACGGCGCGCAGCGCGTCGAGTACCCGGCGACCCGACCGCAGTGAGACGTCCCGCTCGTAGGAGAGGCCTCCCGCGAGCACGAGCACGTGCAGCTCGTCGGTGGCGGATCCGGTCACGGGAAGCGGTGCGGCGGGGCTGTCGGACATGCGGGCATCATGCCAAGTCGGGACCGGGCGCGTCCGAGCCGCCCTGGCGACGGCGAGGTCCGGCACCGCCGACCGCGCCGAAGACCTTGCGCATGGCGATCTCCTGCTCCATCACCCCGGCCAGCCGGCGCACGCCTTCGCGGATCCGCTCCGGCGTCGGGAAGGAGAAGTTCAGCCGCATGTTGCCGGTGCCGGTGCCGTCGGCGTAGAAGCCGGTCCCCGGCACGTACGCGACGCGGGCGGCCACGGCGCGCGGCATCATCGCCTTGGAGTCGAGCCCGTCGGGCAGCGTCGCCCAGACGAACAGGCCGCCGGCGGGCGTGGTCCAGGTGGTGCCCTCCGGCATCAGGTCGGTCATCGCGCCGAGCAGCGCGTCCCGGCGCTCCCGGTAGACCTCGCGGTAGACCTTGAGCTGCTGCCGCCACGGCATGGTGCCGAGGTACGTCGAGACGGCCGACTGCGCGTAGGCGCTCGGGCAGAGGATCTGCGCCTCGCTGGCGATGACCAGCTTGTCGCGGACCGCGTGCGGCGCCAGGATCCAGCCCACCCGCAGGCCGGGCGCGAACGTCTTGGAGAACGTGCTCAGGTAGAAGACCCCGTCGCGCCGCCGAGCCCGCAACGGCCGGGGCGCCTCACCTTCGAAACCGAGCTGACCGTACGGGTCGTCCTCCACCACGAGCAGTCCGGCGCGCTCACAGATGTCGAGCACCCGTTCGCGCCGCTCCTCGCTCAGCGTCACGCCGGCGGGGTTCTGGTAGGTGGGGATGGTGTAGAGGAACTTCACCCGCCGGCCGGCGCGCGCCAGGTCGGCGATGGCCACCTCCAGCGCCTCCGGGATGAGCCCCTCGTCGTCCATCGGCACGTGGGCGACCTGGGCCTGGGCGGCCTGGAACACCCCGAGCGCGCCGACGTACGTCGGGCCCTCGGCGAGCACCACGTCACCCGGGTCCAGGAACAGGCGGGCCACCAGGTCGAGGGCCTGCTGACCGCCGACGGTCACCACCACGTCCTCGGGGGAGGCGCCGCAGGAGGCGTCGATCCCGGACAGGGACATCACCTCGCAGATCCGCTCGCGCAGCTCCGGGGTGCCCTGGCCGATGCCGTACTGGAGGGTGGTGGCGCCGTGCTCGGAGCCGAGCCGGCCGAGCATCTCGCCGACCGCGTCCAGCGGCAGCGCCGCGATGTAGGGTGCCCCACCGGCGAGCGAGACGACCTCCGGCCGGCTGGCCACCGCGAAGAGTGCCCGGATCTCCGAGGCGGTCATCCCGCGGACGCGCCGGGCGTACCGGTCGGTGTAGTCGTCGAGCGTCGTGCCGGTCATGGACATCACCTCGATCGGGTGTCGGCGGGGCTGCCGCCCGGTGTGGTACCCGCGATGCCGACATCCATTGGCGGCGGGGGCCGGTTGGTCGATCGTAGTCCCCGGTGACGGTCGCGGCACCGGCCGTGTGGACACGTCCACATCCCGGACCCGCCGTCGGCCGTCCGGGCGGGGGTTCGCGCGTTCCCTCCCGTACCGCCGGACAGGGGCGTACGATCGCTCGTCGGGAGCAGGAGGGCGCGGGACTCACCGGCGCTCCGAGCCTATTGGTGGGGTGCGCTCATGTCGCGACGTCTGGTCAGCCTGACCTTGGACACGCTGGAGGACCTGCCTCGATCCTGCCGGCAATGCGTCTACTGGGAGCTGGATCCGGTCTCCGCCGAGCGGGCCTGCGCGGCCGGCGACCCGGGCCTGGAGAAGGAGGCGTGGGTCTCCCAGACGCTGCTGGAGTGGGGCTCCTGCGGCAAGCTCGTCTACGTCGACGGCATGCCGGCCGGTTTCGTCATGTACGCGCCGCCGGCGTACGTCCCGCGTTCGATGGCGTTTCCCACCTCGCCGGTCTCGGCGGACGCGGCGCTGCTGATGACGGCGCACGTGGTGCCCGCCTTCGCCGACGGCGGCCTGGGCCGGATGCTGGTGCAGGGCGTGGCCCGCGACCTGACCAAGCGCGGCATCAAGGCGATCGAGGCGTTCGGCGACGCGAAGTTCGGCGACGACGCGGACGACCCGGCCCGCGCGTGCGTGGCGCCCGCCGACTTCTTCCTCTCGGTGGGCTTCAAGACGGTCCGGCCGCACCCGCGCTACCCCCGCCTGCGGCTGGAGTTGCGAACGGCGCTGAGCTGGAAGTCGGACGTCGAGTACGCGCTGGAGAAGCTGCTCGGCTCGATGAGCCCGGAGACGCTGCTGCGGCCGGTCCGCCCGGCGCCCGCCACCCGCTCGACGAGCTGAGTCGCGGGTCAGTCGACGACGGTGCCGGCGGCGACGATCGCCCGCAGTTCGCTCACGTCGATCGAGCCGGTCGGCACGTCCCGCTCGATCGGCAGGTACATCCGCTGCACGCCGGCCACGATGGCCTCGACCACCCGGTCCCGGAAGCGCGGGTCGACGAGCCGCGCCCGGTCGTCCGGTGAGGTGAGGTAGCCGACCTCGACGCGGACCGCGGGCATCCGGGTGAGCCGCAGCAGCTCCCACGCCTTGGCGTGGGTACGGCAGTCGCGCAGCCCGGTGCGGGCCACGATCTCCCGCTGCACGAGCCCGGCCAGGCGTTCGCCGGTCGCCGACGTGACGCCGTTGTCGGTGCCGTAGTGATAGGTGGCCACGCCCTCGGCCTCCGGGTTGGCGTGCCCGTCGGTGTGCAGCGAGATGAACACGTCGGCGCCGAGGGAGTTGGCGAGCTGGGCCCGGTCCGCGTCCGGCAGGCAGTCGCCGGGCGACGGGCCCCGGGTGAGCTGCACCCGTACGCCGGCGGCGGCGAGCCGCCCCTCCAGCCGGCTGGCGAGGTCGTGCACGAGGTCCGCCTCGCTCCAGCGCAGCGTGCCGTCGGGCACCACCACACCCGGGTCGGTGCCCCCGTGACCCGGGTCGATCACCACGGTCCGCCCGACGAGCGTCGGCCCGGCCTGCCGGATGGCGTCGGACTCGCGCAGCCACTGCGGGCGCCCGCCCACCACCTTGCGGCCGAGGCGGCGCAGCGCGTTGACGGTGTGCGGCCCGCACGACCCGTCCGGTTTCAGGCCCATCTCCCGCTGGAACTGCGCCACCGCGCGGGAGGTGCGGATGCCGTAGATGGCGTCGGCGCGGCCCACGTCGTACCCCATCTCCAGTAGGCGTTCCTGGAGCGAGCGGACGTCCTCGCCGATCAGCGGCTCGGGTACGGCGTGGTACAGCGCGCGGGCGCCGAACCGCCAGCGGGCCGCGTCGAGCGCCCGCCAGGTCTCGGCGCCGACCCGCCCGTCGACGCTGAGGCCGCGGGACTGCTGGAAGGCCCGGACCGCGCGTTCGGTCTGGGCGTCGTAGTCGTCGCCTCCGGCCTCGGCGGGAAGAAGCTCCAGGCCGGCGAGGACGGTACGGATCTCGGCCACCGCCGGTCCCTGGTCACCGGGTCGGATCGGACGCACGACGACCCCCTCTGCACGGACGTTGGCGGACCGGAACTCCGACGGATGCTTACGGAGCGTACCGTGGCCGATACCCGGCGGGTTCGCGTTCATGCAGGTCAGGCAAGCCGGAACCCCCGCCACCGGGCGCGGTGACGGGGGTTCCGGAGGTGTCGGTACGGCTCAGAGCGCCGACTCGATGAGCTTCACCAGCTCACCCTTCGGCTTGGCGCCGGCGATCGACTGCACCGGCTGGCCGTTCTTGAAGATGGTCAGCGTCGGCACCGACATCACCCGGTAGGCGCGCGCCGTCTCCGGGTTCTCGTCGATGTTGAGCTTGACGATGGTGACCTGGTCCTTCATCTCGCCCGCGATCTCCTCCAGCAGCGGCGAGACCTTGCGGCAGGGGCCGCACCACTCCGCCCAGAAGTCGACCAGAACCGGCTTGTCGGACTGCAGCACGTCGCTGACGAAGCTTGCGTCCGTGACCGCCTTGGTTGCTCCCACTATGAACTCTCCTCCTCCGAACCTTGCTCGTGGAACTCTCAGCCCTGGATGGTGGCGATGAACCGCTCGGCGTCCAGCGCGGCGGCGCAGCCGGTGCCGGCCGCCGTGATGGCCTGCCGGTAGGTGTGGTCGACGAGGTCACCCGCCGCGAACACACCGGGCACGCTGGTACGGGTGCTGGGGGCCTGCACCTTCACGTAGCCCTCGTCGTCCAGTTCCACCTGACCGCGGAACAGCTCGCTGCGCGGGTCGTGACCGATCGCCACGAACACGCCCGTGACGTCGAGCACCTTGCTCTCGCCGGTGTGCACGTTGCGCACCCGTACGCCGTTGACCTTGCCGTCGTCGCCGAGGATCTCCTCGACGACGGTGTTCCACTCGACCTTGATCTTTTCGTTGCCCAGCGCGCGATCGGCCATGATCTTGCTGGCGCGGAACGAGTCGCGGCGGTGCAGGATGGTCACCGACTCGGCGAAACGGGTGAGGAAGCTGGCCTCCTCCATCGCCGAGTCGCCGCCGCCGACCACCACGATGTGCTGGTTGCGGAAGAAGAAGCCGTCACAGGTGGCGCAGGACGACACACCGTGGCCGAGGTATTCCTGCTCGCCCGGCACACCCAGCGGACGCCAGGCCGAACCGGTGGAGAGGATGACGGCGCGGGCGCGGTACGCGGTCTCGCCCACCCACACGGTGCTCACCGCGTCGGAGCCGATCTCGCCGGTGTCCTTCAGTTCGACCCGCGTCACGTCGTCGGTGAGGAACTCGGCGCCGAAGCGCTCGGCCTGCTTGCGCATGTTGTCCATCAGCTCGGGGCCGAGGATGCCGTCGGCGAAGCCGGGGAAGTTCTCCACCTCGGTGGTGGTCATCAGCGCGCCACCCGACTGCACGCCCTCGATCACCAGCGGCTTCAGGTTGGCGCGGGCGGCGTAGACCGCCGCCGTGTAGCCGGCCGGACCGGAGCCGATGATGATCAGGTTGCGGACCTCGTCCACTGCCGTCTCCCGATGTGTGTGTTCGTCACCGGCCGCACCGATGTCGATCCCGAGTGCCGACGGCTCTAGGGGCGCCGGCGCCTGACTTGCAGAACGTCATCGTACGAAGCGGGGATTCCCGAGCCGGTCATCCGGTGGGTCAGGTCACGTGGCGGGACAAGCGTCGTGACCGCGTTTTCACCCTACCCGCGTCCGGAACCGCGTGTCCGCGCCGGACCCGGGTACTCCGCACTCCGGTCCGCTCACCCAGCCCCAGCGGGCGCCGCCCGCGTCCGCGAACGTCACCACGAGCGCCGGGGCGCCTTGGAACCGGGCGTAGTCGACCATGTTCACGGTGAGCGGCCCGGCGGCGTGCTCGACCCCGATCGCGGTGAGGCACGCGGCGAGCGTCTCCGGCCGGGTCAGCCGGTCCAGCCCGCCGAGGGCGCTGAGGCGCTGAGGCTCGCCGGACAGGGGCGTCTCCGCGCGGTCCTTCGCCGCGCCGGACGGCCCGGCCATGTCCTCCGGCATCGACTTCGCTCCGGCGGGCACCCGGCCGCCGGCGAGGCGTTCCGGCGTCCAGTCGGTGCCGCTTCGCAGGGCCGGTCCGGTGGTCCGGTACGGCGCGCCGACCATCGGCGCCGCCTCCCGGGCCGCCTGGTCGGCCGTACCGCTGTCGCCCGGGTCGGCCAGCCGGCCGACACCGAGCCCCACCGCGGCGACCGAGGCGGCGGCCAGGGCCACCGGCCCGGCGATGCGGGCCCAGCGCCGGGGACGACGGCCGGGGCCGCTGTGCCGGTCGGTACGGGCGGCCGTGCCGGGTGGTCGGCTCGCGCCGCCGGACTGCGCCGGGACGACCGGCGTGCCGTCGCGCAGCGCGGGGCCGGCCCCGGCGAGCGCCGCGGTGATCCGGTCGGCCACCACCTGGGGCATCTCCGGCGCGGGGGCCGCGGCCCAGCCGGCCAGGTCGGCGTCGACCAGGTCGACCGCGTCGGCGAGATTCTCGTACGCGGCACGCCACGCCGGGTCCTGCTCGACCAGCCGGGCCACTGTCGCCTGCTCGGGGGTGCCGTCCAGCGCCCCGCCGAGGTAGTCGGCGAGCAGGTCGTGGTCGACCTCGCTGAACTCCCGGGAAGTCACGGCTCCTCCTGGCTGACGGCCTGACGGGACGCTCCCGACGAGGATCCGACGCCCTCGGGGCGCCTGCGGTTCCCGGAGGTGAGCCGCGGCACGTCGCCGGCCGGTGCGTCGGTGCCGGTACGCAGGTGGCCGAGCAGCACGGCGAGGCGGGCCCGGCCCCGGGCGCACCGGCTCTTCACGGTGCCCTCGGCGACGCCGAGCATGGCGGCGACCTCGGCCACCGGGTAGCCCTGCACGTCGACCAGCACCAGGGCGGCCCGCTGTTCGGCGGGCAGTGCCGCGAGCGCCTGCCGGACCACGAGCGCGGTGTCGTGGTCGTGGGCCGGCGCGGCCGGTTCCGGACCGCCGGTGTGCCGACCAGGTTCGCCGTCGGTGTGCACGCCGTCGGGCAGCGGGACGGTGGCGTGGGCCTGGCGCCGCCGGATCCGGTCCAGGCAGGCGTTCACCACGATGCGGTGCAGCCAGGTGGTGACCGCCGAGTCGCCCCGGAACCGGGCCGCGGCGCGGTGCGCCGACAGCATGGCGTCCTGGAGGGCGTCGGCGGCCTCCTCGCGGTCGCCGATCGTCCGCAGCGCGACCGCCCAGAGGCGGTCCCGGTGCCGCTGGAACAGCTCGGTGAAGGCGTCCCGGTCACCCGCCGCGTGCGCCCGGAGCAGCTCCAGGTCGGAGCGGCCGGGCTGCGCGCCGTCGCGTTCCGCCATCACCACATCCGGAGGAGGTGGCGCGGCGGGGACGGCGGCCGGGTCACGAGCCCTGGACCACGATCTCCTGGACGCCGAGCTTCCAGCCGCTGCCGCTGTCCTTCGCCGGCAGCTTGGTGATCCAGAACAGCAGGTACTGGTACTTCTGGTCGGGCTCGAAGGCGTTGAAGATCATCTTGGTGCCGCCGTCCTCGTTCGGCGGCCCGATTAACGTCGAGTAGGCGTTGACCAGCTGCTTGTCGCCGGCGGAGGTGGACGGGAAGTCGCCGCGAGCGCCGGTGCGCAGCTCGACGGTGGCGCCGGTGGCCGACAGCGTGGCCTCCAGCTGCTTGACCGAGTGCGGGGCGCCCAGGTCGATCCAGACGCCCATGCCCTTCTTGATCCCGCCGAACTTGCCGTTGTTGCGGTAGCTGTTGGTCTCCCAGCCCTCGTCGTCGTTCCCGTCGATCACCTTCTCGGCGTTGCGCACCTCGGCGCGGTCGCCGTCCGGGTCGATGATCCGTACGGCCTCGATGGTGAGCTTGCGGACCTGCGCGGCGGGCTCGTCCCCGCCCCCGGTGGCCGGCGCGCTGTTCGACGGCTGGGCGACCGGCTCCTTGCCGCCGTCGTCGCCACCACCGAGCGCGTTGATGCCGATGAGCAGCCCGACCAGGGCCACAGCCAGCAGACCGGCGATGCCGATGGCGACCTTGCGACCGCCGGCCGCGGCCAGCGGGGAGGGCTCCTCGCCGGGCTCGGCGGTGAAACGCAGCGGGCCGGCCTGCTCCAGGAACTGCTCGTCGGCCGGGATGTCGAGCCGGCTCAGCTCGGCGGCCAGCACGTCCGACGACGGCGGCGCGATCTCCGGGTCGAGCAGGTCCATGGTGAGGTCGTCGAGGTAGGCGGGCACACCGGCGCGCATCTGCCGGGGCGCGGCGATCGCGCCGCCGGCGTCCCGGACGGCGTCCGGCAGGGCGGCGCGGCCGTGCCCGGCGGTGGCGCCGTGCAGCGGGGCCTCGCCGTGCGGCCAGTGCCCGGTCAGGGCGAAGTAGAGCACCCCGCCGACCGCGCGCAGGTCGTTCTCCTGGCTGTCCGCACCGTCGGTACGCGCGTCGGCGAGCACCACCCGGCCGTCGTCGCTGATCATGACGGTGCCGGGGTGGAGGTTGCCGTGCACCATGCCGGTGGCGTGCACGGCGGCGAGGGCACTGGCGACGGCGTTGCCGATAGCGGTGGCCCGGGCCGGGTCCAGCGGCCCGTCGGCGGCGACCATCTCGCGCAGCGACTGCCCGTCGACCCACTCGCGGACCACGTAGGCCCGGTCGTCCTCGTCGATCGCGTCGTAGACGCCGACCAGATTGGGGTGGATGACGCGGCTCGCGGCGACCGCGGCCTGAAGCATCTCGGTGGCGGAGTCGCCACCCGGGTAGCGGAGGACCACGGCGACGGGACGGCGGAGCACCACGTCGACACCGCGCCAGACCAGTCGGCCCGCGCTGTCGTTGTTGATGTGCTCGACCAGTTCGTACCGCTCCGCGAGCAGCTCACCGACCGTGGGAGCACCGAAGGTCACGACCGCAGGAGAGGTCTCCTCCGCTTCCTGACCCTCGCCGACCTGGGTCACCCGTCCTCCCTCGGTGATCGCGTCGATCGATGGACCCGTGCTGCTGGGCATGTGGCTTCCCGCTCTACCTTCGGTGGAACGGCCGCGGTGTCGACACCCGCGTCGATCCCGGTCGTACCCGTCGAGAGCGACCTTACCCGGGATGCCCGGTTCTCCGACATGTCATCTTCCCGCTGTGACCGGCCGGAAGGCCAGTCGCCACGGGCCCCGGCCGGGTCGCCCGCCCACCCGGCGGGCGAGCCGGACACGCACCGCCAATCTAAAGGTTGACGGCAAGGAAGTGGCACAGGGGCGTACCGGTGCGGCGGCGGGAAGGTTTTCCCCGCCCCGGCCTGCGCTACCTCATCCGTACGGTTGGTTGTCCACAGGCCGAGAGGCCCATTGGACGGCGGAATTCCAAGTTATCCACAGCCGTATCCCCAGCCTGGTGATCCTCGTTCACCGTCGGTCACCGAGGGGGTCAACGCCCGAGGCGCCGCCGGACCATCCCGACCACCTCGGTGATCTCGCCGATCCGCAGCACCATCGCGAGCCCGAGGTAGGTCGCGCCGATCGCCGCGCCGCCGATCACCAACTGGACCGCCGCGGCGAGCCAGCTCAGGCTCGCCGGATCGCCGGGGAGCACCGCGACCACGAGTACGCCGACGAGCGCGGCGCCGAGCGCCGCCACGACCACCCGCCCGAGCGTCCGCATGATCCCGCCCAGCCCGATCCGGCCCACCCGGGGCCGCAGCAGCATCGCCGAGATGATCGCCGCCGCCAGGTACGACACCGCGTTGCCGAGCATCATCCCGGCCGCCGCGAACGTGTTCGAGAAGAGCAGGAACAGGCCCACCTGGAGCAGGACGCGCAGCGCCACCACCGGAATGTTGATCAGAGCCGGGGTGCGGGTGTCCGGCAGCGCGTAGAACGCGAACGTGAAGAGCTGGCTCACCGCGAACGGCACCAGGCCGAGCGCCGCCACCAGCAGCACGGTCGAGGTGGCCACCGCGTTGTCGCCGGTGAACGCGCCGTACCGGAACACCACCACCGAGATCGGGGCGGCCAGCACCGCGTAGCAGACCGCGATGGGTGCGAGCACCGCGGTGACCATCCGGGTGCCCCGGGACAGGTCGGCGGTGACGTCGTGGAACCGGTTCTCGGCCGCGGCCGCGCTCATCCGGGGCATCAGCGCGGTGATGATCGAGACGGCGATGATGCCGTGCGCCATCATCAGCAGCAGGAACACGTTGTTGTAGATCAGCAGGCCGGCGTTCTCGCCGTCCCCGCCGGTGGCCCGGTTGAGCAGGTTGACCACCACGAAGAGGCCGAGCTGGTTGACCGCGACGTAGCAGAACATCCAGGCGCCGAGCCGGGCCAGCTCGCGCAACCCAAGCTCGCGGAAGTCGAACCGCGCCTTCCACCGGAATCCGACCTTGCGCAGCGCGGGCAGCAGGCCGACCGCCTGCACCGCCACGCCCAGCAGCGTGCCACCGCCGACCAGCAGGATCCGGTCCCAGCCCACCTCGTCGGGCCGGAGGCCGGTCGCGCCGAAGACGACGATGTACAGGCCGAACGTGCCGATCGAGACGAGGTTGTTGAGGATCGGCGCCCACATCGGGGCGGCGAAGTGCCCGCGCGTGTTCAGCACCGCGGCGATCAACGCGCTGATGCCGGTGAAGAACAGCATCGGCAGCATCAGGTACGACAGCCGGGTGACGAGCGTGGTGTACGCCGGGTCGTCGCCACCGGCCGCGTACACGGCGGTCAGCACCGGGGCCAGCAGCACCGCGATCAGCGCGGTCGCGGCGAGCGCCAGCACCGCGAGGGTCAGCAGGCGCTGTGCGTACGCCTCGCCCCGGTCCGCGTCGATCTTGCGGCGGCGGACCAGCACCGGAACCAGGACGCTCGTCAGCACGCCGCCGAGCAGGAACTCGTACACCTGGTTGGGCAGGAACTGGGCGGTGGTGAACGCGTCGCCGACCATGGTGCCGAGCGCGGCGCCGATCATCAGGTTGCGGACGAAGCCCGTACCCCGGCTCACCAGGCTGCCGATGGCCATCACCGCGCTGTTCGCCGCGGCGCTGGTCTCGGCGACCACCTCCTGCGGCGGCGCGACGGCCTCGACGCCGGGCTGGTTCAGCGGCTCGGCGGAGATGAAGGTGGCGCCGTCGTCCGGCGGCAGGCCGCCGCCGTGCGCGTTCGCGCTGCGGTAGAGCCCGCCGCTCATCTGCCAGCCTCCAAGGGGTACGTGGCGACCGGGCCCGGCCGGCCCCGCCCAACCGGAACCTTAGTCAACCCGGGCCCGTTACCCGCGCCCGGCGCGGTCGATCCACCTCCGGCCCGATAGGCTGGCGATCCCATGTCCGAAGCCTCCGCCTCCCACGCCGCCGACCGCCGCGAACTGACCGCCGCGCAGCGCAACGCCGTCGCCGAACTGCTCCGAGTCTCACCGGTCGCCGACGAGCTGGGCCGGCGCTTCGCCCAGGCCGGTCACGAACTGCACCTGGTGGGCGGATCCGTCCGCGACGCGCTGCTCGGCCGGCTCGGCAACGACCTCGACTTCTGCACCGACGCCCACCCGGACGAGACCATCAAGGTCATCCGCGGCTGGGCCGAGTCGATCTGGGAGACCGGACGCGAGTTCGGCACCATCGCCTGCCAGCGCGACGGCCTCAACCTGGAGATCACCACGTTCCGCGCGGAGGTCTACGACCAGGTCAGCCGCAACCCGGTGGTGCAGTACGGCACCAGCCTGACCGAAGACCTCAAGCGCCGCGACTTCACAGTCAACGCGATGGCGGTCAGCCTGCCCGACCACCGGTTCACCGACCCGTACGGCGGGCTGGCCGACCTGGCCGCCAAGATCATTCGTACCCCCGGGACGCCGCAGGAGTCGTTCCGCGACGACCCCCTGCGGATGCTGCGCGCGGCCCGGTTCGCCGCCCAGCTCCGCTTCGCCGTCCACCCGGACGTCCGTGCGGCGATGAACGAGATGGCCGCGGACCTGGACCGGATCACCGCCGAGCGGATCCGGGACGAGTTCACCAAGCTGCTCTGCGGCGCCGACCCGATCACCGGGCTGCGCCTGCTGGTCGACACCGGGCTGGCCGAGCGCTTCCTGCCCGAGCTGACCGGCCTCAAGCTCACCATCGACGAGCACGCCCAGCACAAGGACGTCTACGAGCACACGCTCACAGTGGTCAGCAACGCCATGTCGATGGAGTCCGACGGTTGCGACTTCGTGCTGCGCATGGCCGCGCTGATGCACGACGTCGGCAAGCCCGCCACCAAGGCGGTCGGCGCGGACGGCCGGGTCAGCTTCCACCACCACGAGGTGGTCGGCGCCCGGCTCACCAAGAACCGGATGAAGGCGCTGCGCTACTCCAAGGAGATCACCTCCCAGGTGGTCAAGCTGGTCGGGCTGCACCTGCGCTTCTACGGGTACGGCCGCGGCGAGTGGACCGACTCGGCGGTGCGCCGGTACGTCACCGACGCCGGTGACCTGCTGTCCCGCCTGCACAAGCTGACCCGCTCCGACTGCACGACCCGCAACCGACGCAAGGCGGCCCAGCTCGCGGCCGACTACGACGCGCTGGAGGAGCGGATCTCCCGGATCGCCGCCGAGGAGGACCTGGCCCGGGTCCGGCCCGACCTGGACGGCAACGCGATCATGGAGCTGCTCGGCGTACCGCCCGGGCCGGTGGTCGGTCGCGCCTGGCAGCACCTCAAGGAGCTGCGCCTGGAGCGGGGCCCGCTGGACCGGGACGAGGCCGAGGCGGAGCTGCTGCGCTGGGCGCGCGACGAGGGCATCACCGGCTGAGACCGGCGTCCGTGATCTGACGACGATACGGCGGCGTGTCGACCGATCGGTTGACCCGTTCCGGTCGATGTCTCCCGCATGATGAGTCATCGGCAGCCGCCGAATCGACAGATGTGGCTGTCCGATCTCATCCGCCCGTCCGCTCCGGACGGTCGCTGGACACGGGGAGTCAATTCATGACACGTCACGGCGGCCTGCGCCGCTCCGCGCTCGTGGGGCTCGCCCTCACCAGCGCCACCTCCATACTCTGCGCCACAGTTGCCGGCCCGGCCCTGGCCGACCCGAAGCGACCGTCGGTCCGCGGCGCCGGCACTGCCGAGGCGGTGCCCGGCCGCTACATCGTGGTCCTCAAGAAGGGCAAGACCACCCCGGCCAAGGTGAAGTCCGCCGCGTCCGCGCTGGCCGGCGAGCACGGCGGCACCGTCCGCCGGGTCTTCGGCAAGGCGCTGAACGGCTACTCCGCCACGATGGACGTCCGGCAGGCCGCGCGGCTCGCCGCCGACCCGGACGTCGAGTACGTCCAGCAGGTCCAGCGCTGGAGCACCGCCGGCACCCAGACCACCCCGCCGTGGGGCCTGGACCGCATCGACCAGCTCAAGACCCGGACCGACGGGAAGTACACCTATCCGGCGACCGGCGCCGGGGTGACCGCCTATGTGATCGACACCGGTATCGACATCGACCACCGGGACTTCGACGGGCGGGCCCGCAACGGCTACGACGCGGTCGAGCAGGACGACGTCGCCCAGGACTGCCACGGGCACGGCACCCACGTGGCGGGCACGATCGGCGGTACGACGTACGGCGTCGCGAAGGCCGTCGAGCTGGTCGCCGTCCGGGTCCTCAACTGCGACGGCGAGGGCGACAGCGAGCAGGTGATCGCCGGCATCGAATGGGTCACCACCAACGCCACGGGGCCCTCCGTCGCGAACATGAGCCTCGGCGTCGGCCGCGTCGACCAGGCCGTGAACGACGCGGTCGCCCGCTCGATCGCTTCCGGCATCACGTACACGGTCGCCGCCGGCAACATCATGGCGAACGCCTGCGAGTCCTCGCCGGCGAGCGTGCCCGCCGCCATCACCGTCGGCGCCACCGACCGGGTGGACATGCGTGCCTGGTTCTCCAACTACGGCCGCTGCCTGGACCTGTTCGCCCCGGGCACCGGCGTCGTCTCGGCCAAGGCCGGCACCAGCGCCGGCTCGGAGTCGATGAGCGGCACCTCGATGGCCTCCCCGCACGTGGCGGGCGCCGCCGCGCTGCTGCTGGAGGAGCACCCGGACTGGTCGCCGCAGCAGGTGCGGGACTCGGTCGTGACCACCGGCATCGGCGGGGCGGTGCACGACACGATGGGCTCCACCGACCGGCTGCTGCACATCGGCGCGGCGGCGACGGCCCGCGGCTCGTACGGGCTCAAGGCCCGGGGCAACGGCCGGTACGTCACCGCGGAGAGCGCCGGGGCGAAGCCGCTGATCGCCCGCGGCACCACCATCGGGGCCTGGGAGAAGTACGACGTGGTCGACGCCGGCGGGGGCCTGTTCGGCCTGCGGGCGCGGGTCACGAACAAGTTCGTCACGGCGGAGAGCGCCGGGGCGAAGCCGCTGATCGCCCGCTCGGCCACCATCGGCGCCTGGGAGAAGTTCCAGATCGTCGACAACACCGACGGCACGATCAGCCTGAAGGCGGCGATCAACGGCAGGTACGTCACCGCGCCCAGCACCACCTCGCCGCTGATCGCGAGCAAGACCGCGATCGGCACCGCCGAGAAGTTCGACTTCGACGCCCCGGCGCCGCTCGTGAGCATCAAGTCGGTGGTCGGCGGCAAGTTCGTGACGGCGGAAAGCGCCGGGGCGAAGCCGCTGATCGCCCGCTCCGCGACCGTCGGCGCCTGGGAGAAGTACGAGCTGGTGAACGTCGGTGACGGCTTCGGCACCTTCGGCCTGAAGGCCCAGATCAACGGCAAGTTCGTGACGGCGGAGAGCGCCGGGGCGAAGCCGCTGATCGCCCGGGGTGCCTCGATCGGCGCGTGGGAGGGGTTGTCGCTCCTGCACTACAACGCCGACGGCTCGGTCTACCTGTACGCGAACGTCAACGAGAAGGCGGTCACCGCCGGCAGCGCCGGTACCAGCCAGCTCATCGCCAGCCGGACCATCGACTGGGGCGGCCCGCCCTTCGATCTGGGCGAGGGCGAGAAGTTCGTCATCGCCGTGCTCTGATCCGTACCACCGCACGACGCCCGCCGGCTCCCCGAGGGGAACCGGCGGGCGTCCGTCGTCACTGGGTGACGGTGGTGCCGTCCACGGTGTTCTTGCCGTTGTTCTGCGCGCTGCTGCCCAGCCGGGCCAGCAGGCCGGCCAGGTCGATGCCGGTCAGGTCGCTGCCGAGCTGCAGACCCTGGGCGACGTTTCCGGCCACCGACTTGGTCAGCGACGACGCGCCGTCGGTGGAGATCACCGTCATCTTGTCGATCGCGCCGATCGGGGCGCTGGCCGCTCCGACCACCTCGGGCAGCACCTTGACCAGCAGGTCCAGGACGGCCGCCTCGCCGTACGCGGCGAACGCCTCGGCCTTGCGGGCCATCGCGTCGGCCTCGGCCTGACCCTTGGCGAGGATGGCCGCGGCCTCGGCCTGGCCCTCGCGCTCGACCGCCTCGGCGATCGCGGAACGACGGCGCTGCTCGGCCTCGCCCTCCTTGGCGCCCTCGATCGCGTTCGCCTCGGCCAGCGCGGCCCGGCGGGCCCGCTCGCCCTCACCGGTGAGGCGGGCCTGCTCGGCGGACGCCTGCGCGGCGGCGATGGTGGCCTGCCGCTGCGCGTCGGCGTTGAGCACCGCCGCGTTGCGGTTCGCCTCGGCCTCCTGCTCGACCTTGTACCGGGCCGCGTCGGCCGGCTTGCGCACCTCGGTGTCGAGCTGGCGCTGCTTCAGCTCGGCGTTGCGCTCGGCCACCTTCTGCTGCTCGGAGAGGATCGCCTGGTCCCGCTCGGCCTGGGCGAGCGGACCGGCCGCGGCCGACTTCGCCTTCGCCGCGTCGATCTCGGCCTGGATGCCGGCCTGCTTGAGCGCCAGGTTCCGGTTCGCCTCGGCGATCGCCTCCTCGGCGAGCAGCCGCTCCTGCTCGGCCTGCTGCCGGGCCCGCGCCTCGGCGATGGCCGCGTCCTTGAGTACCCGGGCCGCCTCGGGCCGCCCCAGGTCCTGCAGGTAGGAGCCCTCGGCCGAGATGTCCTGGAGCTGGAACGTGTCCAGCACCAGGCCCTGGTTGGTCATCGAATGCTCGGCCTCCTCGGCGACCGCGCTGGCGAACGCCGCCCGGTCCCGGATGATCTCCTCGACGGTGAGCCGCCCGACGATCGAGCGCAGCGCGCCGGCGAGCACCTCGCGGGTGAAGTTGTCGATCTCCTCCTGCTGGTTCAGGAAGCGCTGGGCGGCGGCGCGGATCGCGTCCTCGGTGCCGCCGACCTTCACGATCGCCACGCCGTGCAGCTCGGTGCGGATGCCCTGCTTGCTCACCGCGCCGCGGATGCTGACGTCGATCCGGCGGCTGGACAGGTCGAGCGACTGGAGCTTCTGCACCACCGGCAGCACGAAGACCGAGGCGCCGAGCACGACCTTCTGCCCGGACATGTCGGTGGAGCGGGCTCCGTCGGCGGACTGGGTGGTGCGGCCCTTGCGGCCGGTGACGATGAACGCCTGGTTCGGCCCGGCCACCTTGATCCGGGACAACACGAAGAGGACGAGGACGACGGCGAGGAGGACCGCGCCGCCGATGGCGACGAGCAGGGGCATGGGCGTTCCCGTCTGTGTGGTGGTGTGTCAGTAGGTCTCGACGTGCACGCTGGTCTCGCTCAGTGCTTCGACCACGAAGATCCGGGTGCCGACCGGCATCGGCCCGTCGGCGCGGGCGTTGAGCTTCACCGGCTGGCCGGCGAGGCGGACCCGCACCTCGCCGTAGCCGCCGCTGGGGATCGGCGTCACCACCAGGCCGATCGCGCCGGCCAGGTGGTCGCGGGTGGGTGTGGCGTCGGTGCGCATGTTGCGGGCCGCGCGGCTCAGCCGCGCCGCCAGCCAGCCGGTGGGCACGGCCGCGAGCGCGCCGCCGGCCACCGCCGCCGCGATCATTCCGGGGGTACGGCCCCCGAGCAGCTCGTTGACGATCGCGCCGCCGAAACCGAACGCCCCGGTGAACCCGGCGGCCGCCTCCAGCGACACCGGCCCGTCGACGTCCGGCTGGCCGAGGTGGAGCACTCCCGAGCCGAGCAGGGCGAGCGTCAGCACGCCGACACCGACCCCGCCGATGATCAGGAAGATGAGCGTCCCGGTGGCCATGACCTGCACGGTATCGACGCCGTGCAACATCGACTTCGCTCAGCGGTCGTCCAGCCCGCCCTCAGCGAGGCAATGCCGGCGGGCGCGCGACAATGGGTGCCATGCGCTGGACCGTTCTCGACTCGCCGATCGGGGAGTTCTCCGTCGGCACCGACGACGACGCGGTACGCGGCGCGCACTTCGGCCGGGTGGACGGGGCGGCCGACGAACCCGGTGACGCGGTGGCCCGGCTGGCGGTGGCGGAGCTGCGGGCGTACTTCGCCGGTGAGCTGACCGAGTTCACGGTGCCGGTGTCGGCGCCCCGGGGCTCGGAGTTCGAGCGCGCGGTGTGGCGGGAGATGACCCGCATCCCGTACGGGGAGACGAAGACCTACGGCGAGGTGGCGAAGGCGGTCGGAGATCCCGGCGGTGCCCGGGCGGTCGGGGTGGCCTGCAACCGCAATCCGGTGCCGGTGATCGTGCCCTGTCATCGGATCGTCGGTGCGGGCGGCAAGCTGGTCGGCTTCGGTGGCGGGCTGCCGCGCAAGGTGACGCTGCTGGAGCTGGAGGCGTCGGTGGCGCTGCGGCGAGCCTGGTCCTGACGTACGAAAGGAAAGAAGGCCGGGTCCGCGCGGACCCGGCCTTCTTCCTCGTGCTCGTGCTGCGTGTCAGCGCTCGATCTCGCCGGCGATGAACGCCTCGACGGCGGCGTGCGCGTCGTGGTCGGCGTACTGCTCCGGCGGGGACTTCATGAAGTACGAGGAGGCGGAGAGGATCGGGCCACCGATCTTCCGGTCCAGCGCGATCTTCGCGGCGCGGACGGCGTCGATGATGACACCGGCCGAGTTCGGCGAGTCCCACACCTCGAGCTTCAGCTCCGCGTTGAGCGGGGTGTCACCGAAGGAGCGGCCCTCCAGGCGGATGTACGCCCACTTGCGGTCGTCCAGCCACGGCACGTGGTCGGACGGGCCGATGTGCACGTCGCTCTTGCTCATCTCGTGCGGGATCTGGGAGGTCACCGACTGGGTCTTCGAGATCTTCTTCGAGACCAGACGGTTGCGCTCCAGCATGTTCATGAAGTCCATGTTGCCGCCGAAGTTGAGCTGGTACGTGCGCAGCAGCTCGACCCCGCGGTCCTCGAAGAGCTTCGCCAGGGCGCGGTGCACGATGGTGGCACCGACCTGGCTCTTGATGTCGTCGCCGACGATCGGCAGGCCGGCGTCGGTGAACTTCTTCGCCCACTCCGGGTCGGAGGCGATGAAGACCGGCAGGGCGTTCACGAACGCGCAGCCGGCGTCGATCGCGGCCTGGGCGTAGAACTTGTCGGCCTCCTCGGAGCCCACCGGGAGGTAGGAGACGACCACGTCGACCTGCGCGTCGCGCAGCGCCTGCGCCACGTCGACCGGCTTGGCGTCCGACTCCTCGACGATCTCGCGGTAGTACTGGCCGAGACCGTCGAAGGTCGGGCCGCGCTGCACGGTGACGCCGGTCGGCGGCACGTCGCACAGCTTGATCGTGTTGTTCTCGCTGGCGACGATCGCCTCCGCGAGGTCCATGCCCACCTTCTTGGCGTCCACGTCGAACGCCGCGACGAACTTCACGTCCGAGACGTGGTAGTCGCCGAAGGTGACGTGCATGAGACCCGGGACGCGGTCGTTCGGGTCGGCGTTCCGGTAGTACTCCACGCCCTGTACGAGGGACGAGGCGCAGTTACCCACACCGACGATGGCGACGCGGACGGAGCCCATAGCGTCTGCCTCCTTCTTCTTCATCACGGCCGCTCTGTCCTGGACGTTCCAGGCGTGGGCGGGCTGTCGTTGTCTCCTCGGCCACCGGCCGTCCCGGGTCGCGGGTCGGCCGGGGCCCGGCCGGAGCGCTCGTTGGCGATGAGCTCCTCCAGCCAGCGGACCTCGCGCTCACAGGCGTCGAGCCCGTGGCGTTGCAGTTCCAGGGTGTACGCGTCGAGGCGCTCGGCTGCCCGGCCGAGCACGTCACGAAGACCTTCGCGACGTTCCTCGATCTTGCGGCGACGACCTTCCAGGATCCGGAGCCGGGTGGCCTGGTCGGTCCGGGCGAAGAACGCGAAGTGCACGCCGAAGCCCGTGTCGTCGTACGTCTCGGGTCCAGCCTGCGCTATGAGCTGGGCGAAGCGTTCCTTGCCCTCCGCGGTAATGGTGTAGACCACCCGACCGCGTCGGCTGGTCAGCGCGGGAACCTCCTCGGCGGTCGCGGGTGTCTCGGCGGCTTCGGCGATCCATCCCGCCGCCTGCAGCCGACGCAGCGTCGGGTAGAGCGAGCCGTAGCTGATCGCCGCCCGGATGGCACCGAGCTTGGCGGTCAGCTCCTTGCGCAGCTCGTAGCCGTGCATCGGTGCCTCCTGCAGGAGGCCGAGGATGGCAAGCTCGAGCACGGGCCATCCCCTCTTTCCCCCTGCGCGGAGCACTAACCACCGCGATGTATCGGACCGATACATCGCACGTTAGCGGAGAGGTGAGGGTGGGGCAAACCCCTGCTTACGCGACGCGGTCCTCACGCATCGTGACCATGGTCGCCTGGGTTCGCCGGAGCGCGTACCCTTTGCCGCATGCGTACGCAGCGCCAGGTCGTCGACTACTCGCTTCAGAAGCGGGCTGTGCTGCGTGAACTGCTCGCCGGGCGGATCGGCACGTACGACGTCTGCGACGCCTCGCCGTACCTGAAGAACGCTGCTCGTTTCCACGGCGAGCCGACCGACCACCGCTGCCCGATCTGCCGCAGCGAGAACCTGATCCACGTCCACTACATTTACGGTGACGAACTCAAGCAGTCGGCCGGCCAGGCGCGTACCCGGGCCGAGTTGCCCGTCCTGGCCATGACGCTGCGTGAGTTCCAGGTGTTCGTGGTGGAGGTCTGCCCCGGCTGCGACTGGAACCATCTCGTCGAGCAGTTCCTGCTCGGCCGGGACGGCCTCGCGGGCGAGGCGGAGGACGCGGACGAGTCGGTCGCGGCCAACGGCTCCACCCCTCGGCGAAGGCGAGAGGCGCAACGGTGAACGCGGCTGTCCCGATCACTGCCGGCCCATTCCCCGGGCGGCAGGATCGACAGCCCTTACGCGTAATTGGTCCGAATAGATCGGATTTGACGGGCGATCGCTGGCACGGCCGGCGGGTAACGTCCCGTGTTCCAGCTCACGGCAACCCGGTGGCGGCGCCCCCGCGCCCCACCGCGACCGGCAGGGTGTGAGGAATGAACTACGGCGATCCCAGTTCTTCGCGTGGGCGGGCCCAGATCCCGGGCCCGAACGGCGACCCCGGTTCCGAAGGGAGCCGGGGCGGGAACGGTTGGTCCGGCGCGGCTGACGGCGGCGCCTCGGCGCGCGCCTCCGCGACACCGTACGGCGCGGGCGGCCGGGCCTCGGTCGGTGGCACCGCTCCGGCGCCGCGCGGGGCGGCAGGCTCGGCCTCGGTCGGCCGGGCTGGCGCGGGCCGCGCCTCGGTGCCGGTGTCGCCGGCGCCCGGCGTCTCCGGACGCGCGGGCGCCGGGCGGGCGTCGGTGCCGGTCTCCCCGGCTGCTCCGGCCGGACGCGCCTCGGTGGGCGCGGCGAGCGTCGGCGCGGCCGGCGTCGGCGGGCGTGCGAGCGTGGGCGCACGCGCGAGCGTCGGCGCGGCGGCGGTCGGTGGCCGCGCCCGGGTGCCCGGCGCCTCCGGCGGTGGTCCCGGTGGTCCCGGCGGTCCGGCCGGCCCCGGCCGGCGTGGCCGCGGCGAGGACCCGGCGCGGGCGAAGAAGCGCCGCCGGATCAACATGCTGATCGCCGGCTTCGCCGTGTTCATCATGCTCGCCGGCATCGGCGTGGTGAGCTTCACCTGGTACTCCACCAAAGTGGTGCTCCCGGAGGACACCATCCCGCCGCTGTCCACCACCATCTACGACTCGGGTGGCACGGCGATCGCCCGGATCGGCGACCAGAACCGCCAGCTGGTCACCATCGACCAGATCCCGGAGCACGTCCAGCACGCGGTCGCCGCGGCGGAGGACCGGAACTTCTACAAGCACTCCGGTGTGGACTACAAGGGCATCGCCCGCGCCGCGTGGAACAACCTCACCGGCGGCGACAAGCAGGGCGCCTCGACCATCACCCAGCAGTACGCGCGCAACGCGTTCGAGAACCTGAACCAGGACACGTACGGCCGCAAGGTGAAGGAGGCGATCCTCGCCTCCAAGCTGAACGACAAGTACGACAAGCGCGTGATCATGCAGCACTACCTGAACGTCATCTACTTCGGCCGCGGCGCGTACGGCATCCAGGCGGCGGCGCGGACCTACTTCGGCAAGGACGTCAAGAGCCTGACCGTGGCCGAGGCCGCGGTGCTCGCCGCGCTGATCAAGCAGCCGGAGCCGAGCGCCACCCACCAGGGCTACGACCCGGCGATCAACCCGACCGCCGCGCTGGACCGGTGGAACTACGTGATCAACGGCATGATCACGGAGAAGTGGCTGGACGCGCCGAACACGCCGCAGCACCCCACCGAGTACCCGACGAACATCGCGAAGCCGTCGAAGAACAGCGGCGGTGGCTTCGGCATCGACACCCCGTACGGCAACATCGTCAACTACGTCTCGCAGGAACTGCGCGAGATGAAGCTCTGCACCGACAACGAGGCCGAGGCGACCGAGAAGACGCCGCTGTGCTCGAAGGCGCTGAGCCGGGGTGGCTACAAGATCACCACCACCATCAACCGGAAGATGCAGGAGGCGGCGCTCGCCGCGGCCCAGCGGGCCAAGAAGGGCTCCGAACTCGCCGGCCAGCCGCCGAACCTGATGGCCGCGGTGGTGGCCATCGACCCGAAGACCGGGCGGGTGCTCGCCTACTACGGCGGCGACAACGGCACCGGCACCGACTACGCCGGGAAGAACGTCGACAACGGCGTGGTGAGCGGCGGTCACTCGCCGGGTTCGAGCTTCAAGATCTACACGCTCGCCGCGGCGCTCAAGGAAGGCATCTCGCTCAAGTCCCGGTGGAAGGGCACGGCGTTCACGCCGAAGGGCACCAAGTTCAAGGTCAGCAACGCCGGCGCGGACAAGGTCTCCTGCGGCGACTCCTGCACGCTCGAACTGTCGACGCTCAAGTCGCTGAACGTGCCGTTCTACTACATCACCGAGAAGATCGGGCCGGACAAGGTGCTCGACATGGCCAAGCAGGCCGGCGTCACCACCATGTGGCAGACCGACACCAACCCGGCCAAGGCGCACGACCTGACCAAGGCCGACCCGAAGGACCTGGCTCCGTCGCCGTTCTTCCACGTCCTCGGCTACGGCCAGTACCCGATCACGGTGCTCGACCACGCCAACGGCGTCGCCACGTTCGCCAACCAGGGCGTCTACCACAAGGCGCACTTCATCCGGAAGGTGGAGAAGCAGAACCCGGACACCGGTAAGTGGGACCTGGTCGGCTCGGAGAAGCTCAAGGGGCAGCAGCGGATCGACAAGGACATCGCGGCCGATGTCACCTCCGTGCTGAAGCAGTACCCGGGCCAGATCAACAAGCGCCTTGAGGAGGGCCGCCAGGTCGCCGAGAAGACCGGCACCTGGGAACTCGGTGACAAGACCACCCGTAACGGCGACGCCTGGATGATCGGCTACACGCCACAGCTCGCCACCGCGGTCTGGGTCGGCAACGTCAAGGACCGCAAGGCGATCAAGTACAAGGACGGCCGGGACATCAGCGGTGCCCGGATGCCGGGTGACATCTTCCAGCGCTTCATGAACGACGCGCTCAAGGGCAAGGACAAGGAAGAGTTCCCGCCCGCGGCGAACGTCGGCGAGGACGACACCGGCAACGGCGAGGCGCCGCCGCCGACGAACGAGCCCGGCCAGCCGGGCGGCCCGAACTGCGACCCGCTGGGTCTGTTCTGCCCCGGCGGCACGCCCGGCGGCGGCACCCCCGGCGGCGGTGACCAGGGTGGAACGCCCGGCGGGGGCGGGCTCCCCGGAGGCGGCGGACGCCCCGGTGGCGGCGGTGGCGGCGGCGGGCTGCTACCGAGCACACCACCGACACGACAGAACTGACGCGTACCACCTGACGGCGGCGGCCGGACCTCGGGTCCGGCCGCCGCCGCGTTTCGCGTACCGGAATTTCTCCGCGCGCGACGGGACGGCGACCCCCGGTGTACGGCAGGATGCCTCTCCATGAGCACCCAGTCGCCCGCAGGCATCGATGAGCCCGGCGCGTCCGAGGCGGCGCCACGATCCGCAGAGACGGTGGACCACCCGTCCCGCTCGGACTGGTTCGTCCGGGGCGCCTCCGGTCTGATCGGCGGGCCGCTCGGCGACCACGCCGCCGCACTGGACCGGCCCGCCGACCGGGAGAGCCGCTTCTGGACCGCCGGCCGGATCGTCCTGGCGCTGGTGTGCCTCACGCTGGCCCTGCACTGGGTGCAGAAATCGCCCTGCCAGGACGGGGCCTGGCAGAACAACATCCAGTACACCCGGATGTGCTACACCGACGTGCTCGCGCTCTACTACGCCGAAGGGCTCAACGAGGGCAAGGTGCCCTACGCCGACCACCCGGTGGAGTACCCGGTGCTGACCGGCTACTTCATGGGCGCTCTCGGCCTGCCGGTGCACGCCCTCGGCGCCGACAACCCCGCCATCAACCAGGGCCAGTGGTTCTACAACCTGAACGCGCTGGTACTCGGCGCGCTCGCGGTCGCCACCGTCGCGGTGATCCTCAGCCTGCGCCGACGACGACCCTGGGACGCCGCGTTGTTCGCGCTCTCCCCGGCGCTCGTGCTCACCGCCACCGTCAACTGGGACCTGCTCGCCATCGGCCTGGCCGCGTTCGGCCTGCTGGCCTGGGCGCGCGCCCGCCCCGACCGGTACGCGCTGCTGCTGCCCGGAGTGGCGGGCGTCCTCATCGGACTCGGCGGCGCGGCCAAGATGTGGCCGCTGTTCCTCCTCGGCCCGATCCTGGTCCTCGCGTTGCGCGCCGGCAAGATGCTGGCCGGGCTCGTCGCCACGGCGACCGCGCTGGTGACGCTCGTGGCCGTGAACCTGCCGGTGGCGATCCCCTACCGGGAGAACTGGGAACGCTTCTTCGACCTGAACACCACACGCCCCATCGACTGGGGCACGCTCTGGTACATCGGCCGCTACCTGGACGGCCGGATCAGCCCGTCCTCGCCCGGCCAGCTCGGGCCCTTCGAGTGGCTCAACGCGAACATCCCCACCCTCAACTGGCTGTCGTACCTCCTCTTCGGCCTGGCCTGCCTCGGCGTGGCCGGACTGGCGCTGCTCGCGCCGCGCCGCCCCCGGCTGGCCCAGCTCGCCTTCCTGGTGGTCGCCGCGTTTCTCATCTTCAGCAAGGTGTGGTCCCAGCAGTTCGTGCTCTGGCTGCTGCCGCTCGCGGTGCTCGCCCGGCCGCGCTGGGGCGCGTTCCTGGCCTGGCAGGTCGCCGAGGTCTGCTACTTCGCCGCGTTCTACGGCGAACTGCTCGGCACGGCCATGTCCCGGCCGGTCTTCCCCGAGGGCGTCTTCGTGCTGGCGTCGAGCCTGCGCCTGATCACCGTGGCGGTCCTCTGCGGGTTCGTCATCCGGGACATCCTGCGGCCCGAACTGGACGTCGTCCGGCACACCTACGCCGACGACCCGGACGGCGGAGTGCTCGACGGCGCGCCCGACGCGCCCTGGCATCAACGCTGGCGGGCGCGCGCCGCCGAACGGCCCGGCGAACCCGTTCCGGTGTGACCGAGACGGTCGTGTTCCGGTCTACAGCCGGAACACGACCGCCTCGCCGACCTGCTCCCGGGTCACTCCCGGCGTGTCGACCGGCCGGTCGAGCATCCCCTCCCACGGGGTGCCCTCCAGCTCGTCGCGCAACACGACCACGTTCTTCACGCCGATCTGCCGCAGGTAGTCGACGCTCGCGTAGTCCGGGAAACTCACTGTCGCCTCGCGGATCTGAGCCTGCGAACGCGGCGTGAAACCGCTGCCGCCGTTGACCATCGGCTGGAACCGGTCGGTGGACCAGAGCATCACCGGCTGGTCCAGGTTCTGGCTGCTCGGCAGCACCAGCATCGGGCCGTCGACGGTCCGCATCGCGGCCGGCTGCCGCGGCACCACGGGCTGCGGCGTGGCGTTCAGCCCTTCCACGAGCACCAGCGCCAACGGCAGCAGCGTGGCCAGGCGCAGCCACGGGCCCGGCCACGGCGGCACCCGTTCGGCGGCCAGCTCGCGTACGCGCATGCAGAGCGCGGTGACCGCGCCGGCCGCGAGCAGGCCCAGCAGCAGCGTGGTCCAGAGCATCATCCGGCCCGGCGTGCGCAGCCCGCTCCAGCCCGGCAGGTAGTCGAACAACGGCACGTAGGTGAACCGGCCGCCGAAGAACCGGGTGCCCATCGCCAGCGCCATCGTCACGAGCACCCCGGCCAGCAGGAAGATCCGGTGCCGGACCCGCCAGACCGAGAAGAACAGGCCACCGGCGGCGAGCGCGTAGAGCGCGAAGCCCGGCAGCAGCGTCATCTCCGGATGCCAGGGCAGCACGGCGCGGGCGCCCTCGTGCAGCCCGCCCCAGACCCGGGACTCGGCCGGCGCGGTGAAGAACCCGCTCGCCGGCGGCGAGTAGAGCCCGATGTCACCGAGCGTCCGCTCCGCGTTCGGGTGCAGCTCGGCGACCTTGAAGTACGGCACCGCCAGCGCCGCGCCCACCGCGGCGAACGCGAGCCCGCCGAACACGTCGGCCAGGAACAGCCGCCGCCCGAACGGACGCTTCACCCGGCGCCGCCGCACGAACCACAGCACCACCGAGACCACGCCGGTCCCGGCCAGCATGTACGCGAACGGCAGCCCGATGCCGAACCCCAGGCTGAGCTGCCATGCGGCCACCAGCCACCCGGCGAACGCCCAGCCCGCGTGCCGGCGGCGCGGCCGGTAGCCGTACCGCAGCGACCAGCCGTGCCCCCGGGCCAGCATGGCCAGCGCCAGCGGGATGCCGCCGTTGGAGAGGATGTGCAGGTGCCCCGCCTGGGCCAGCAGCCACGGCGCGTAGGCGAAGCTCGCCCCGGCCACCGCGCCGCCGATGCGGCCCGCGCCGAGCTGCCGGGCCAGCACGTACGCGCCGAACGCGGCGAGCGCGTGCGCCAGCACGAACATGATGTTGTAGCGCAGGACGGCGTGCTCCGGGCCGGCCCCGATCAGGCCGGCCGGGGCGTACCCGAGGAGCGTGTCGGAGAACGCGAAGCTCCAGTTCTCCGGATAGAACGTGTTCGCGTGCCACAGCATCGCCGGGTCGGTCCGCAGGATGTGCCCGGACCACGCCATCTGCCACGCCTGCAGGCTCGGATCCCAGTAGTCCTGCGGCAGCGTGTGCCGCGGATAGCGCAACGTGGGCCAGGTCATCGCCGCGGCCAGCGCCAGCGCGGCGACGGCGGCGAGCGTCCACTCGTGCACCAGGAACCGGCCGACCGCGCGGACGGCCCGGCGGGCCCGGCCGAGCACCGGCTCCGGCGCGGGCCCGAACGCGGACCAGGGGTCGGCGGGCTTCTCGTCGGCCGTACCCGTTGCGCTCTTGTCCCCGCCCTCGGCCTTCGTGCCGGCGGCGTCTCCGGCGTCGCCGCCGTTCGCCGGCCCGTCGTGGGCGCCGCCCTTGCCGACGGCGGCATCGTCCCGGGCCTCGGCCTTCTCCTCGGCGGCGGCCTCGTCCGCGGTGCCGGCACCGGGCCCGGTGCCCGCCTTGCCGGCGGTTGCGTCCACGCCGGATCCGCCCTCGGCGGTCCCACCCTCGCCGGTCGGGATCGCCTCGGCCCTCTCGTCCGGCCGGTTCCGCGCGCCCGTCCCGTCCGGCCGGGGCTCGGCGCCGGACCGGCGGCCGGTCGTGCCGGACTGCTCGGTCGTCACGCCGCCGCGCCCAGCTGCCCGCGCAGGAACGCGATGTCGGCGGCCTGGCCCTCGACGCCACCGGGGGTCTCCACGATCACCGGCGCGCCCGCCGCGCGGATCACCGCCACCAGCAGCTCCGGGTCGATGGTGCCGCCGGTCAGGTTGTCGTGCCGGTCCTGGCCGGAGTTGAACGCGCCCTTGGAGTTGTTGGCGTGGATCAGGTCGATCCGGCCGGTGATCGCCTTCACCCGGTCGACCAGGCCCAGCAGTTCCTCGCCACCCGCGTACGCGTGGCAGGTGTCCAGGCAGAAGCCCACCTCGTGGTCGCCGAGCGCGTCCCAGAGCCGGGCCAGTGAGTCGAGGTGCCGGGCACAGGCGTTGTCGCCGCCGGCGGTGTTCTCGATCAGCACCGGCAGCGGGAAGCCGCCCGAGTCAGCCGCGTACGCGAAGGTCTTGCGCCAGTTGTCGAAGCCGACGGCGACGTCATGGCCGGCGTTGACGTGGCCGCCGTGCACGATCAGCCCCTTGGCTCCGACGTCCGCCGCGGCGGTGGCGTGGGCGAGCAGCAGCTTACGGCTGGGGATGCGGATCCGGTTGTTGAGCGTGGCCACGTTGATCACGTACGGCGCGTGCACGTAGAGGTCGACGTCGGCGGAACGCAGGCGCTCGGCGTCCTCGCGCGGCTTCGGGGCCTTCCAGCCCTGCGGGTCGGCCAGGAAGAACTGGACCGCCTCGGCCTGCCGGGCGGCCGCCTCGGCCAGCGGGTCGGTCGGATCGACGTGGGCTCCGATTCGCATGCAGGGCAGCCTACGTCGCGCCTGCGACGGTCGGCGCGCTCGCGGGAGGCGCCCGGCGGGTCGAACGCGTCACCACCCGGCCCGGCGGTCGTTGTCCGAGGTGGGATCGATGGTCGACGCTCCGCCCGAACGTGGTCCACAGCACGGACGGGCGAGGGTGGACCCCCGGAAACGGGACGCCCCGCCGTGCGGCCCGGCACGACGGGGCGGGATCCGATTGTCATCCCGGTACGGGAGGCCAGCAGTAGGAGCAATTCCTCCATTTGCCCCAAGTGGTGACGAGAGCCCTTGTATGGTCAGACCAGGTGACAACACGATAAAGCTCCGCGGGGCGTCTTCGATCCAACCTCATCGGTGTGGTCGTTCCTCCCCAGGTCCCACCCAAGGAATGCGGACGGGACGCCCCGCGGTCCCGTGGACAGGGGTCCACCTCCGGCTCGCCGGAGGTGGACCCCTGTCGCCGCACCCGGCACACCGGGGCCACCGGCCCGGCCATGATCGTCCGGACCGGCTATCCTGGTCCGGTTGTCCGCGTGTCCGACCGGGTTCCCCCGGCACCGGCCGCGGGCAGCGACGCACGACCTCCTGCCACGGAAGGACCGTGGCCGCTTAGCCCACAGGAGGTGAGCACGTCTTGCGTCACTACGAAGTCATGGTGATCCTCGACCCCAGCCTCGAGGAGCGCACCGTCGCCCCGTCGCTCGACACGTACCTGAACGTGATCCGGACCGCGGGTGGCTCGGTGGAGAAGACCGACGTGTGGGGCCGCCGGCGCCTCGCGTACGAGATCAACAAGAAGGCCGAGGGCATCTACGCCGTCATCGACCTCCAGGCGACGCCGGAGGCCGTTGGCGAGCTGGACCGTCAGCTCCGACTCAACGAGTCGGTGCTGCGCACCAAGGTCATCCGACCGGAGATGCGCTGAGCATCCAGACCCGGCACGTCCGGATCACAAGCCTCATCCACGCTGTCGTACGGCTCTGAGAGCCTGAACGGCACAAAGATGAGTGCGCGAGGAGATGGTCATGGCAGGAGACACCACCATCACGGTCATCGGCAACCTGACCGATGATCCCGAGTTGCGATTCACCCCCTCCGGCGCGGCGGTCGCCAAGTTCCGGGTCGCTTCGACGCCCCGCTTCATGGACAAGGCCTCCGGCGAGTGGAAGGACGGCGAGCCGCTGTTCCTCTCGTGCACGGTCTGGCGCCAGGCCGCCGAGAACGTCGCCGAGTCGCTGCAGCGCGGCGCTCGCGTGATCGTGTCCGGCCGACTGCGCCAGCGGTCGTACGAGACCCGTGAGGGTGAGAAGCGCACCGTTATCGAGCTGGAGGTCGACGAGATCGGCCCGTCGCTGCGCTACGCCACGGCGAAGGTGCAGAAGATGTCCCGCTCCGGTGGCGGTGGCGGCGGCTTCGGTGGTGGTGGCGGCCAGGGCGGCGGCGGAGGCAACTTCGACGACCCCTGGGCATCTGCTGCCCCCGCCCCCTCCCGCGGTGGTTCGGGCGGAAACTTCGACGAGGAGCCTCCGTTCTAATGGCGCCGAGCGCCCGCGATCGCAAACCAGGAGCACGAGCAATGGCTAAGGCTGCGGCACTTCGCAAGCCGAAGAAGAAGGTGAACCCGCTCGACAAGGACGGGATCACCTACATCGATTACAAGGACACCGCGCTGCTGCGCAAGTTCATCTCCGACCGCGGCAAGATCCGCGCTCGACGGGTGACCGGCGTGACCTCGCAGCAGCAGCGGCAGATCGCCCGTGCGGTCAAGAACGCCCGCGAGATGGCGCTCCTGCCGTACACGGCCACGACCCGCTGAGAGGAGGCACGGACATGAAGATCATCCTGACTCAGGAGGTGTCCGGCCTCGGCTCTCCGGGCGACATCGTCGAGGTGAAGGACGGCTTCGGCCGTAACTACCTGCTGCCGCAGGGCTTCGCGATCGCCTGGACCAAGGGCGCGGAGAAGCAGGTCACGGTCATCAAGCGGGCCCGCTCGGCCCGCGAGATCCGCGACCTGGGCCACGCCACCGAGGTCAAGACCCAGGTCGAGGGCCTGAAGGTCAACCTGAAGGCCCGCGCCGGCGACGGCGGACGGCTCTTCGGCTCGGTCACCCCGGCCGAGATCGTCGACGCCGTCAAGGCCGCCGGCGGCCCGACCCTGGACCGCCGCCGGCTGGAGCTGCCCGGCCACATCAAGGCGCTCGGCTCCTACCCGGTCAGCATCCGGCTGCACCCCGAGGTGACCGCCAAGTTCGACCTGAACGTGGTCAAGGGCTGACACCCGAAGCACGACGCGAAAGGCCCGCACCGGTCGCCGGTGCGGGCCTTTCCGCATCCTCACCGCTCAACCGAGCGGCTTGCCCGTCACCGCGCTGATCACCACCGTGGACAGGCCGCCACCCACCACCGCGGCCGCCAGCGCCACTGTCGCCGACCGCCACGTCGTCCCGACCTGCCGCAGCAGCACCGCCACCACCAGGCTGCTCACCATCGCCAACCCGAACCGCGGCGCCGCCGACACCAGCGACTCCAGCGCATGCGCACGCGGCGAGTCACACCCACCGCCGGTGATGTCCGTGACGCACCCCGCCGGAGGCTGACCGCTCAGGAACAGCAGCCCGATCACCAGCAGCACCGCCGGAACCAGATAGCAGGCCGCCGTGTAGACCAACGGCCGCAACGGACCACCCGGGTCCGGGTCCAGCAGGTCGTCCTCCAGCCGCCGGCCCCACGAGCCGCCGCCGATCGTCTCCACCCGGCGCCGCAACGTCGAAGGCGCCGGCTCCACCGGGCCCCGGCGAGGCACGGTACGCGGGCGCGGCGCCGAGTACGCCACCGCAGGCGAGCGGGGCGCCGTCGACGGCGTCTCCATCCACCGGGGATCGTCGCCGGAGAGCCGGGTACCCGACCAGAACGCCTCGGCCCGCTCCGGCGACGCCCAGCCCTCCCGCACCGGCGGTGCCGACCGGTCCCACGGATCGGCCGGCGCGTACCGGTCGCCCGCGTCCCGCACCGGCTCCAGGAAACCGGTGTCGGTGAACCGGTCCCACTCACCCGTGTGCTCCGTACGGTCCCACCGGTTCTCCGCCCGCTCCCAGCGGCTCGCGGGCACCGGCCGGTCCCAGGCGTGCACCCCGGACGCGTCCCACGGATCGACAGCGGGTGGCTGAACCGGCTCACGCTCGACGCTCCGGCGGCGCTGCCACGGATCCGCCGCCGGTTGCGGCCGCGCCGACTCCGGCGCCGCCCGCGACCAGGCCGACTCCGACTCCGCCGCCCTCGCCGCCGTCGGTCTCCAGCTCGGCTCCGGCTCCGCGGCCATCGCCGCCGACCGGCCCGCATCCGACGCCGCCGACCGGCCCGCATCCGACGCCGCCGACCGGCCCGCATCCGACGCCGCCGACCGGCCCGCATCCGACGCCGCCGACCGACCCGCATCCGACGCCGCCGGCCAGTCGGCATCCGTCCCCGAGCGGGACCACGCGCCGTCCGGGGCCGCCGGCCGTGCCCAGCCGGAATCCGACCCCGCCGGCGGCGGCCAGGAGGAACCCGACGCCGACCGGCGACGCCGGCCCGCCGGCCGTTCACCCTCCGATCCCGCAGGCCCCTCGCTCGAACCCGCCGACTCCGGCAGCCCGGACCAGGTCACCTGCGGCCGGCGCGTCGCCGCCCGACGCGGGCGACTCCGGGGCGCCGCCCCCGACACCGGCTCGTCGCCCTCGTCCGCCCGCCGGTTGCCCACGTACCCCCGCTCCTGCGGGGCGTCCATCGTCCACTCGGCGGTGTGATCCGACAACGGACCCGCACCGATCGCGCGCAGATCGCGACGCGGCCCGGCGTCCGCCCGCCAACCACCGCCGGAGGACGGCGTCTCCACCTCGTCGTCCGGCGCGGCATGCCGCCCGCCACCGTCCGCGCGACTCACCCCGGACTCCAGGGCCCAACGGGGAAGGTACGTCTCGACCGGCTCGTCCTGGCCACGCTCGATCGCGCGCCTCCGGCTCGCCGTGCGGTAGCCCTCCGGCGCGTACGAGTCGACCCGGCGCGGCCCGGCGGGCTCGTCCCAGGAACCGCTCGGCCGTCGCTCGCGCGGGCTGTCCTCCCCGCGTCCCCAGTCCCGGTGTCTCACGGCCGGAGCGTGACCTCTCTCAACCCGAAAGTAAACCCGCTGTCCCAGGTGTCGCCGTTCGCAGCGATAGTACGGGACGAACGACGACAAAGCTCGGCCGGAAATCTTCCGTCCACAGGGTGGGGATAGGAAAAGCCCAGGTCAGAGGCGATAAGCCCGGAATTCCCCATCACTTTTCCACACCCCTGTGCACACCCTGCGCACATGCCTGTCCCCAGGCGTCCACAGGTTGTCCCGAGGCTCATCCACCGGCCTTGTTGAGCGGTTGACCTCGGGTTCCGTATCGTGGTCCACCGACCGCCGGGCGATGACCCCCGATCGACCGGAGGGTCGGCGGAGAGTTGTCATACCCCGGCGATACAGCTGGACTCGATCCGACGCAGCGAGGGGGGAACCCGTGTCGGTCACCGACGAGACGCGTGCGGAACGGACCGGGGGGCAACCGCCCGAGCCGCCACCGCGCGATGCGGCGTTCGAGAAGACACCACCCCAGGACGTCGCCGCCGAGCAGTGCGTACTCGGCGGCATGCTGCTCTCCAAAGACGCCATCGCGGACGTCGTGGAGATCCTGAAGACCAACGACTTCTACCGCCCGGTCCACGCCACCATCTTCGACGCGATCCTGGACATCTACGGGCGCGGCGAACCCGCCGACCCGATCACCGTGGCGGCAGCGCTCGCCGACTCCGGCGACCTCGCCCGCATCGGCGGCGCCCCCTACCTGCACACGCTCATCGCCAGCGTGCCCACCGCCGCGAACGCCGCCTACTACGCCCGCATCGTCGGCGAACGAGCGGTGCTCCGCCGGCTGGTCGAGGCCGGCACCCGGATCGTGCAGCTCGGCTACGGCACCGGCCCGAGCGGCAGCCGCGACGTCGACGACATCGTCGACCTCGCCCAGCAGGCCGTCTACGAGATCACCGAGAAGCGCGTCAGCGAGGACTTCGCCGTCCTGGCCGACATGCTCCAGCCGACGCTCGACGAGATCGAGGCGGTCGGTGCCCAGGGCGGGGTGATGACGGGTGTGCCGACCGGCTTCACCGACCTCGACCGCCTGCTCAACGGCCTGCACGCCGGCCAACTCATCATCGTGGCCGGCAGGCCCGGTCTCGGTAAGGCGCTCGCACTCGACACCCCGCTGCCCACCCCGCAGGGCTGGACCACCATGGGTGAGGTGCGCATCGGCGAGCAGCTCCTCGCCGCGGACGGCACTCCGACGACGATCACCAACGTCTTCGACGTGATGTACGACCGCCCCTGCTACGAGGTCGAGTTCTCCGACGGAAGCGTCATCGTGGCGGACGCCGAGCACCTGTGGAAGACCACCACACGGGCCAGCCGGCGCCAGCCGGAGGCACGCCGGCGGCACCACTGGGCCGAGCCGGCGCTGGCGAAGGTACGGGCGGCCGAGGCGGCCGCATCCACCGAACCGCACCGGCTGGTCACTCTCGCGGAGACCCTGGATCAGGTCGGCCCGGAATTCCGCAACGTGCTCCACGCGGTGGCGCAGACGGTGGGTTCCAACGGCCGGGTCGCCCGACCGGTGACCCGGGCCGGCAAGACACGCAACTGGACGGCACCCGGCTACCCGGTGGGCGCGTTGATCTCCGGCCTCCGTGCACGCGCGGAACGACCGGTGAACGCGGGCAGCCGTGCCGAGCACGACGGGATCGTCACGACGGCGCAGATCGCGGCCACGCTGCGTACCGAGACGGCCGACCGTCGTCTCAACCACGCCGTGCGGAACTGCGCGCCGCTCCGACTTCCGGAACGCGATCTGGTCGTCCCCCCGTACACCCTCGGGGTGTGGCTCGGCGACGGGCACACCGGGGCAAGCCGCTTCACCACCGCGGACGCGGAGATGCTCGACCTCGTGGCCCAGGACGGCTTCCTGGTACGCCCGAGCGGCCCCATGGTCTACAGCGTGCATCTGCCCACGCCGGCCAGGACGCCGGACCGCACCTGCGTCGACTGCGGCGGCTCCACCCGTGCCCTGCGGGAGAACCCCGGAACCCGCCGCTGCGCCGAGTGCCACGAGCGGAACGGCTCCTTCCTGGCCCTGCTCCGGCGAGTCGGGGTGGCCTACGACAAGCACATTCCGCGGGACTACCTCCGCGCCTCCGAAACACAGCGCCGGGCGTTGCTCGCCGGTCTCATGGACACCGACGGCACGGTGGCGCCGACCGGGAACCTGCAGTACACATCCACCTCGAGGCGCCTGATCGACGGCGTTCGGGAACTCGTCGTCAGCCTGGGACATCGGTGCACCATGACCGAGCACAAGGTGCGCGGCCGGACCGAGGCATCGTCGATCGCGTACACGCTGAACTTCTCCACCCCGGACACGGTCTTCCGGCTGGACCGGAAGCGCACCGCTCATGCGGCCCGACGCCGGACGTCCTCGGACGTCCGCTCCCACTCGCGGTTCGTCGTGGACGTCCGTCCGGTGCCGAGCGTTCCGGTGCGTTGTGTGACTGTCGACAATCCCGACCATCTGTATCTGGCGGGCCGCTCGATGATCCCGACGCACAACAGCACGGCGAGCATGGACTTCGCCCGAAATGCAGCGATCCGCGCCAACCAGGCGTCGGCGATCTTCTCGCTGGAAATGAGCAAGGTCGAGATCGTCATGCGACTCCTCTCGGCCGAGGCGCGCGTGCCGCTGCACGTGTTGCGCAGCGGGCAGCTCTCCGACGACGACTGGACCAAGCTGGCCCGCTGCATGGGCGAGATCAGCGAGGCGCCGCTCTTCGTCGACGACACGCCGAGCATGAACCTGATGGAGATCAGGGCGAAGGCGCGGCGGCTCAAGCAGAAGCACGACCTGAAGCTGATCGTCGTCGACTATCTCCAGCTGATGACCTCACCGAAACGCACCGAGAGTCGGCAGCAGGAGGTCGCGGACCTGTCCCGTGGCCTGAAGCTGCTGGCCAAGGAAGTCGAGTGCCCGGTGATTGCGGTGAGCCAGCTGAACCGTGGCCCCGAGCAGCGCACCGACAAGCGGCCGCAATTGTCCGACTTGCGCGAATCCGGGTCGATTGAGCAAGATGCGGACGTTGTCATTCTTTTGCACCGTGACGACTACTACGACAAGGAGTCACCGCGAGCGGGCGAGGCGGACTTTATTGTTGCCAAGCACAGGAATGGGCCGACCGACACGGTGACGGTCGCGGCGCAGCTGCACCTGTCGCGCTTCGTGGACATGGCCATCGTCTGAGCGGCGTCAGCCGAGCAGCGGGAACCATCCGGCTGCCTCGCCCAGCTCCAGCCGGTCCCGGTCGGTGAGCGGCACCCGCCCGGCGGCCTTCAGCAGGTAGTCGTGGTCGTCCCAGCCGGCCGGCCGTACCGCGTCGTCGCTGAGCAGGCCGTCCATCGTGGTCACCGCGACCCGCGTCGGGTCCGCCGCCGGTCGCGGCGCGTCCGGCAGGTCCACCACCAGGTCCAGGTGGTGGATGACCGCCTCGGTGGTCAGGGTGGCGAGCAGATGGGGTACGCGCAGCACGTGACCCTGCGTGGTCACGTACCCGTCGGGGTCGGCTGCGGTGGCCGCGCGGACGGCGGCGGGCGCGGTGTCGGTCCAGAGGCGGACCACTCCGGTGGGCCGGTCGAAGGCGGCGGCGGATCGGCGGGCCCACCAGGCGTGCCCGGCGACCGCGTCGTCGTCGCCGGGCGTGAAGGCGCGCCAATAGCTGACGTCGTCCACGTCCGCCGGTCCGGGTGCGGGGCTGGCCAGGGCGACGAGCGCGCGCTGGGCGTCGCAGAGCACGTGGAAGAGCAGGTCGGCGACGAGCCAGCCGCGGCACCGGGTGGGCCGTTGCAGACCGGCGTCGTCGAGCGGGGTGACCACGGCGGTGATGCCGTCGTACGCCTGGGCCAGCGCCTCGTGCTGCCGGATCGGGCTCATGCCGAGCAGCCTGCCACGGTGTGGCAGGTGCGGCACGCCGACGAGCGCGCCGGGTCGATGCGGTGCACCGGCCCGGCGTGCGTGTTGTCGGCGGTCAGTCGAACAGTTCGCCGAGGAAGCCGTGCTTCTTCTTCCGGCGGTAGTGGCCGTGGTAGCCGTAGTGCTGCTGCTGGCTGTGGCCGTACGCGGGCTGCGCGTAGCCGTGGCCGGGCGGCGGCGGAGGGGGCGGGGGGACGGCGCCGTAGCCGGGCTGGTGCGGCGCGGCGGGCGGGGGCGGCGGGGGTGGCGGGTAGCCGGCACCGGCCGGCGCGGCCTGCTGCGGGGCGCCGCCGTGCTGCCGGTTCCAGCTGGCCTCGGCCTCGAACAGCTTCTCGAGCTCACCGCGGTCGAGGAAGATGCCCCGGCATTCGCCGCACTGGTCGATGACTACTCCGCTGCGCTCGTACTGGCGCATCTCTCCGCGGCACTTAGGACAGGTCATCTGCATGACAACGACGGTACCGGGTGTTTTCACGCGACGGCGGTCAGCGCCTGCGTCACCTCGTCGTCGGAGACCTCGTGGAAGTCCTCGTAGTACGCGCCGACGGCGGCGAAGTCGTGCGGGAGTTGGCAGCTCACGACCGTGTCGGCGTCGGCGGCGAGCATGTCGTACGCCTGCTCGGAGCCGACCGGGACGGCGACCAGGACGCGGGCGGCGCCGAGGTGGCGGGCGACCTGGACGGCGGCGCGGGCGGTGGCGCCGGTGGCGAGTCCGTCGTCCACGACGACGGCGGTGCGGCCGGTGAGGTCCAGCGGTGGGTGGCCGCCGCGGTAGCGCTGTTCGCGGCGTTCCAGTTCGGCCTGTTCACGGCGGCGGACCTGGGCGCGGTCGTTCTCGCTGATCCGACCGGCGACCATCTCGTTGAGGACCTGGACGCCGCCGGGGCCGAGTGCGCCGTACGCGACCTCGGGTGCCCAGGGCACGCCGAGTTTGCGGACGACGAGCACGTCCAGTGGTGCGCCGAGCCGGTCGGCGACCACCCGGGCGACGGGTACGCCGCCGCGGACCAGGCCGAGCACGATGACGTCGGGCCGGCCGGCGAGGTCGGTGAGTCGTTCGGCGAGTTCGCGTCCCGCCTCGGCCCGGTCGCGGTAGGTGGTCATCCCTCAGGTGTACGCCTTCCGGCGGGATCGCGCGGGGCGGTTGCCGGGAATGTCGCCGGGTCGTCCGGTCGGGTGAGCGCCAGCGCGGGGGCGAGGACGAGCAGGGCGGCCGGGTAGAGCAGATACCCGAAGCGGGTGGAGGGCATCAGCAGGATCGCGGCGAGCAGCCCGTACCCGCAGATGAGGGCCGTGGTGGCGGCGGTGCGGGGCGGGCGGCGCAGCAGCCGGACGGCGATGGCCAGTCCGGCGGCGACGAGCAGCGCGGCGGCGACGGCGCGGCCGGCCGGGAGTGTCTCGGCGATCAGATGCCCGGGGAACGGTGACTGGGCGGGGCTGGTGACGAGGCCGTGGCCGAGCGGGAAGCGCAGGACGTTCTCGACGAGGGCGTCGCGGTTGACGAGCAGCACCGGGACCAGCGCGAGGACGGGCAGGCCGATGGCGCCGAGGGCGGTGCGGAGTGCGGCCCGGCGGGTGGCGGCCCAGAAGATCAGGACGACGGCGACCGGCCAGGCGAAGAGTTTCAGGGCGCCGGCGGCGCCGACCGCGAGGCCGGCCCGGCCGGGTCGTCCGGCGGCGGCGAGCGCGAGGGCGAGCAGGCAGAGCGCGAGTACGGGCAGGTCGTCGCCGCCGGTGGCGAGGGTGAGCGCGCAGACGGGCAGGACGGTGGCGGCCTGGACGGCGCGCAGTACGGCGGCGTCGCGGCGGGGTGCGGCCGGGCTGCCGCTTGCGCGCAGTGTGGCGACGAGGGCGACGAGGGTGAGCGCGGTGACCAGGGCGAACCAGACGCGGGAGTCGGTCCACCAGGCGTCGACGGCGGCTCGGGGCAGCCCGAACAGCGCCATGCCGGGCTGGTAGGGGGTGTAGCCGAGGAGTTGTTCGCCGGGGGGCAGGGCGGCGATGGCGTCGGGTCCGAGGTAGGGGGTGCCGAGCTCGGCGAGGCGGGCGCCGGCGTGTTCGACCACGATCACCTCCTCCTGGGCGCGGTCGGTGCGTCCGCCGGCGCGTGCGACGCTCTGCGTGACGATCGGCAGCAGCGCGGTGGCGGCCCAGGTGAGACCGGCGACGGTCCACCGTGCGGGCTGGCCGGCCAGGGGTGTGCCGGGGTGGCGGCGGCGGGCGAGCAGTTGGGTGGTGGCGGCGAGCGTGGCGAGCGCGTACCCGATGGTGGCGACCGTGCCCCAGGCGCGGTGCGGCGGGAGTGTGGAGGTGGCGGCGGTGATCGCGGCGAAGACGGTGGCGGCGGCGTAGAGGCCCAGGTCTAGGGCGAGGCCGCCGGCGGCGGTGTCGAGTGCCGACCAGCGGCGGGAGACGGGGGTTGGCGGGTCGGCGTGGGCGGTCACGCGGGCCAGTGTGGCAGACCGGCGGGGTGGCCCGGCCGGGTCAGGGTTGCCGGGCGTCGGTGGCGGCGGGGGGCGACGGGCGGGTGCGGCCGGTGCGGCGGCCGGGGAGGCGGATGACGGCGCCGGCGTCGTGCAGCGCGGGTGCGAGCGCGCCGGTCCGGCCGCCGTGGCCGCGCTGGAGGGCGGCGAGCAGCGCGGCGGCGGGCAGCGGCCGGGCGAACAGGTGGCCCTGCCCGGCGGCGCAGCCGAGTTCCCAGAGCGCGCGGCGTTGCGGTTCGCTCTCCACGCCCTCGGCGACCACCGTGAGGTCGAGGCTGCGGCCGAGGTCGAGGGTGGAGCGGATCACGGCGGCGGCTTCGGGTGCGGTCTCCATGGCGCCGACGAAGCTGCGGTCGATCTTCAGTTCGTGTACGGGGATGCGGGAGAGCAGGGAGAGCGACGAGTAGCCGGTGCCGAAGTCGTCGAGTGCCAGCCGGACGCCGGAGTCACGCAGGCGGCTGAGTACGCGGTCGACCACGTCGAGCTGGCTGAGCGTGAGCGTCTCGGTCAGTTCCAGCACGAGCCGGTCCGGCGGGAGGTCGTGGGCGCGCAGCCGGGCCAGCACCGCGCCGGGGAAGCGGGCGTCGAGCAGGCTGCGTGGGGACACGTTGACCGAGACGGGCAGGTCGAAGCCGGCGTCGCGCCAGGAGCCGGCGGCGATGAGCGCCTGGTCGAGGATCGCCTCGGCGAACGCGGGGAGCAGCCCGGAGCGTTCCACCGCTTCGAGGAAGCGCAGCGGGTCGATGAGCCCGTGGGTGGGGTGGTGCCAGCGGGCCAGGGCTTCGGCGCCGATCACCTCGCCGCCGGCCAGGTCGACGATGGGCTGGAAGTTGACCGTGAACTCGTGGTCGGCGACGGCGCGGGGCAGTTCGCCGCCGAGGGTGAGCCGGCTCAGGTCGGCGGTGTCGCGGGCCGGCGCGTACGTGGCGACGCGTTGGCCGGCGCGTTTGGCCTGGTACATGGCCACGTCGGCGCGGCGCAGCAGTTCCGCCATGCCGCCGGTGGCGGGGGCGACGGCGATGCCGCCGCTGGCCTCCACGCTGATCCGCATGCCGTCGAGGTCCAGCGGGTCGTGCAGCGCGGCGAGCAGGGCCTCGGCGCGGTGGGCGGCGACGGCCGGGGCGGGCAGGCCGCGCAGGAGTACGGCGAACTCGTCGCCGCCGAGCCGGGCGACCAGGTCGTCGGGGCGGGCCGCGCCGCGCAGCCGTTCGGCGACCTGGATCAGCACCCGGTCACCGGCGCCGTGCCCGAGGGTGTCGTTGACCTCCTTGAAGTGGTTGAGGTCGATCAGCACCAGGGCGGTGACGCCGTCGGCGTGCCGGGTGGTGAGCTGGGCGCTGCCCTCGTCGAGCAGGTGCCGCCGGTTGGACAGGCCGGTGAGGGCGTCGTGGGTGGCGGCGTAGGCGTGGTCCTCGGCGATGCGGGCGAGTTCGGCGTACGCCTGGGCGTTGCGGACCGCCGTGCAGAGGGCGGAGGCGAAGGTACGCAGGGTGTACTGCTCGCGTTCGGAGAGTTCGACCGGGCCGGTGAACCGGAGCCGCAGCACGCCGACGTCGTCGGTGCGGTTGTGGCCCTCCAGCGGGACCGGCATGACCTGACCGTCGACGGCGCTGGGCTGCGGGGTTGTTCCGTCGTACGCGATGTCGGTGCCGTTGCCCCGGACGGTGCGTCCGCCGTCGCGCAGCTCGATCTCGACCTCGTCGGCGGAGAAGAGTTCGCTGGCCTCGGTGACCGCGGTGGTGAGCACCTGGTCGAGGTCGACCACGTTGAGGGCGTCGGTGGCGCGGGCCAGGCGTTGCCATGCCTGCTGCTCGGTGCGGGTACGGATCCGGGCGGAGTAGGCCAGGTGCAGGCTGAGGACGAGCGGTGGCACGGCGAGCAGCAATCGGGGGTCGGCTCGCAGGATGAGTACTGTGCACGCGGCGACGAGGAATCGGACCGCGAAGCCGGCGACCCGAAGGTCGAGGTCGGTGTGGAACTGGCGGACGACGGGCGTTCCGGATGCCAGCGCGATGACCGGAATCGCGAGTACGTCGTCGAGCACCGCCGCCACCAGGTAGACGACTCCCAGCAGCAGCACGATGTGGAGCGGCTCGCGGGGCGGCCACGCCTCGCCGAGCACCAGGATGACGAGAGTGCTGCCCCCGGCGACCAACGTGTGCTTCGCGACGCCGAATGCGGTCTTGATGGGAGCGAGTCGCGTGACTGATCCGCAGGCCACGCCGATGCCGGTTGCCAGAATCAGCCAGGAGGCCGGCGCGACGGCGAGACCGATGACGATCACGGTCTCGACCCAGGCGAAGGCCACGGTGGTCGACCGGATCCGCACCGGGGTCTTGATGATCGTGGCCAGGGCGACCGTCACTACCAGGGTCGTGACGGTTACGAGGTCGCGAACGGAGTCCGGTGGCTGCCTCCAGAAGGCGATCAGCGCGGCGAGCGCGACGAACGCCGCGCAGACGCTCAAGGCGTACACGAGTGCGCGCAGCGGAGGTTCGACGGCTTGTCGGCCGTCCGCTGTTCGGCTCAACCGGCATCACCCGCCGCTCACCGTCGGAATGCGATGAGCGGCAGCCTACCCCTTCGCCGGGAATATGAGAACTCTCAGTTCCATTCGGTGCTGCGCATTTGTTGTCCCTCCTCGGATATCGAGCGGGTCGTGGTTGCCGATGACCAAAGGGTTCGTCAGTTCCATTCGGTGCTGCGCATTGTCACGACCCTCCTCGCACATCTCTCTCGGCGCTTTGCGGCGCCCCCTGTCATGGAAGAGCAGGTTAGAGTGCGGGAAGGAAGATAAGAAAGCATTAATGTCGGTATGCGCAATATAAGTAACTATTGCCGGCTAAATGACGTTCTGTCCACGAGCGGTGTGCGGAGCGGAGCCGATCATCTCCTTCACGTACCCGCGTGGTCGCTCAGCGCCATGGGAATGGGCTGGGATGCTTTACGTCGCCTGTAGCGTCGTCGCGGCGGCGGAACATTACAACCGGGCTTTCTGGCGGCTTCTCCAGTCGAGTCGGACGAGGGCCGCAATGCCTCTTGACGGCGGGGCAACGGCTCTGTGACAAATCGATTACGCTGCGGCCTGGCGTGGACAAGAGCCGACTGAGGCTGGAACAGCAGCATGCAGATCCAAGTTGTCGGTGGTCTGGCGGTGCGGCTCGGCGCGGCCGACCTGTCGCTTGGAACACCCAAGCAGCAGTTGGTGCTGGCGCTCCTGGTCGTGCGGGCCAACCAGCTGGTCCCGCTGCACGACCTGGTGGACGAGCTGTGGCCCGACGGTCCACCCCGCTCCGCGATCGCCAATGTCCGGACGTACGCCGCCAATCTGCGCCGGAGCCTCGACTCGTGCGCGGGCGACAGGCTCAGGATCGTCCGTGAACCAGGTGGCTACCGGCTTCTCACCGACGAGAGCCTGATCGACCTGCACCGGGTCACCGGGCGCTGGCGCCACGCCCGAGGGCTGATGCGAGCGGGAGAACCCACGCGGGCGATCCCGTTGCTCGAGGACGTCGTCCGCGACGCGGCGCCGCTGCTCGCGGGACTGACGCTGGGGCCGGCGCTGACCGCGCGGCGAGAGGCCGTGAGCCAGGAGCGCCGAGCAGCGCTGGAACTGCTTGCGGAGGCACATCTCAGCCTGGGACGCCCGGAATCGGCCGTGTCGTTGCTGCGAGACGAGGTCTCGCACGATCCTCTGTGGGAACGAGCGCAGTGCCTCCTGATGCGTGCCCTCCTCGCGGCCGGTGACGCGGGGGGCGCGCTGGCCGTCTACCGTGCCGCGCGCGAGGCACTGACCGATCAACTGGGGGTGCCACCCAGCGAGGAGATGGAGCGACTTCGAAACGCGGCCACCCGCGCGCGACGCCGGATTCCGGAATCGGCGCGCGAGGTGGAGACGATCGGGAGTGACGCTCGTAAGCGCAATTGGTTGCCGCGAACGGTGATGAATTTCGTCGGCCGGGAGGAAATGGTCGATCGATTGTTGTGCGAAGTGCGCGAGGCATCCGGGCAGGGTCCGACAATCCGGGTGATCGACGGCATGGCGGGCTGCGGCAAGACGACTCTCGCCCTGCACGTGGCCTCCCGGTCGGCCGAGCGCTTCCCCGACGGGCAGCTCTTCGTCGACCTGCGGGGACACAGCGCGCGAACACGGATGCGTCCGGCGATGGCACTGGAAACGTTGCTTCGCCAACTGGGTGTGCCGGCCGGCCGGATACCCATGGAACTGCCCGATCGGCAGGAGATGTGGCGACGCCAGCTGGCCACGCGTTCCGTGCTTGTGGTGCTCGACAATGCCGCCGACAGCCGGCAGGTCGAGCCGCTGCTGCCCGTCTCCGGATCGGCCGCGGTGCTCGTCACCAGCCGGCGGCGTCTACTGGCGCTCACCGAACGACCGCCGGTGTCTCTCACCGTCCTCTCCGAGGCCGAGGCGCTCGAACTGCTCGACACCCTCATCGGGGGCGGGCGGGTGGAGGCCGAACCGGAGGCCGCACGCCGACTGGTCGACATCTGCGGCTGCCTGCCGCTCGCTGTCGGATTGGCCGGCACCCGGCTGGCGCACCGCCCCGACTGGCGGATCTCCGACCTCGTCGACAGATTGAGCCACAGGTCGATGTTCCTCCCCGGTCTTCGTGCCGAGGCGCGCAGCCTGATGGAGGCGTTCGCCGAGTCGTACGAGCCGCTCGACGAGGCGTGCAGGAAAGGTTTCCGATCATTCGGCCTGGCGGCCGGAAACCACCTCGACACCGCGATGGTGGCAGCCCTCACCGATCTCCCTCTGCGGGACGCGGCCGACGTTCTCGACGAACTGGTGGACCGCCACCTCGTGCAGGAGACCTCGGCCGGCCGCTATCGCCTGCACGACCTGATGAGGCGTTACGCCGCCGAGCTGGCCCGCCAGGAGGGCGAGTCGACGGCCAGGCGATCGGCCGTCGAGAACCTGCTGGATCATGTGCTGCACTCGGTGGTGCGGGCGTCGGCGTCGATCGAGGACGGCCGCGTACTCGCACAGCACCTACGGCTCGCGGAACCGCGTCGACCGGATCTGCTCGCGGGACGCGTCAACCGCGACCTGGACTGGCTGGAGGAGCAGCGGCCGAACCTGGACGCGTTCATCCGTCAGGCGGCTGACGAGGGTCATGAACCGATGGCGTGGCGGCTGGCTCGCGCCAGTTGGCGGTTCTTCTACATCCGCGGCTACTTCGACGACATATCGGCCACGAACGGGGTGGGTCTCGTCGCGGCGCAGCGGTGCGGGGACCGGCACGCCGTGGCCCTCATGCACAACTACCTCGCCTCGGCGTGCGTACGCACCGGCGCCTACCAGGACGCCTCCGCGCACCTGCACGAGGTCGTGTCGATCCTCACCGGGCTCGGCGACGAACCGGGCGCACAGCGGGCGCGGTTCAACCTCGGTGCCGTGCACTGGCTGACCGGGCGACTCCACCAGTCGCTCGAAGCCAGCCGCGAGACGCTGCGCAGCAGTGTGCTGGACACCCTTCCGGTTCTGCCCAACCTGGGCCTCACGCTTCGCTACCTCGGCCGTTATGAGGAGTCGATGGCGGTTCACCGGCTCCATCTCTTCGTCGCCCGTATCAAGCACGACCCGTTCCACATGTCGAACGCACTGGGGCATCTCGGTGGCGTCAGATACCGCCTGGGGCAGAACGCGGCGGCGGAGCGCCTGCTCCGAGCCTCGCTCGCGCTCCGGGACCGCACCGGCAACGGCTTCGCCCGCGCCGAGACGCTCAGCGACCTCGCCGGCACCTACCGGCAACTCGGCCGCTACGAGGACGCGCTGCGGCACCACGAGGCGGCCATCGAGGCCGCCGCCGCCTCCGGGGAGCGGCATGTCCAGGCGCAGGCACGTAATGAGCTGGCCGTCACCCTGGGCGTCACGGGGAGGGCCGACGAGGCCGTTCTCGTCTTCGAAGAAGCGCTCGCCATCGCCACCCGGATCGGCCACCCGTACGAGCAGGCCCGCGCCCTCGACGGCCTGGCCGGACACCTGGCCGGGAAGCAGCCGACCGAAGCGCGACGCTACCGGCAGCGCGCGTTGGCGATCTTCGAGCGGATGGGTGCGCCCGAGCGCCACGACCTGCGCCGGCAGATCGCGGAGCCGTCGTCCCCGCCAGCCTGAACCGGCTTATCGATTTCTTATCGCGGCGTTCGTTAGCGTCCCCGGCATCGGCCACGGGGTGGGTCCACCGTCCGAGCGGACCCGGCCGAACGAGGCCCCCACCGTCAGTTCCCCCCAGCGAATCGGCGGTGGGCAGGTGAGGGAGGGGCGTCGTGCATCGGCACCCGAGACGACGCTCCTCCCCGCCGCAGGCCGGGGCACCCGCGGCGTCGTACCCGGCGGATAGGGTCGGGCCGTGACCGAACCCGCGCAGCTCACCCACGTCGACCCGGCCGGTGCGGCCCGGATGGTCGACGTCTCCGCCAAGCCGGTCTCGGGCCGGCTCGCGGTCGCCGCCGGCCGCCTCCGCACCACCGCCGAGGTGGTGGACCTGCTGCGCCGCGACGGCCTTCCCAAGGGCGACGCGCTGGCCGTCGGCCGGCTCGCCGGCATCATGGGGGCCAAGCGCACGCCCGACCTGATCCCGCTGTGCCACCCGATCGCGTTGCACGGCGTCACCGTCGACCTGGAGCTCACCGCCGACACGGTGGAGATCACGGCTACGGCGAAGACCGCCGACCGCACGGGCGTCGAGATGGAGGCGCTGACCGCGGTGGCGGTCGCCGGGCTCGCCCTGGTCGACATGGTGAAGGCGGTCGACCCGGCCGCGTCGGTGGACGCCGTGCGGGTGCTCCGCAAGGAGGGCGGCAAGACCGGCGAGTGGGTCCGGCCGGAGGACCGGCCGTGATCCGGGCCCGGGTGATCGTGGCGTCCAACCGGGCCGCCGCGGGGGTGTACGAGGACACCAGCGGCCCGCTGCTCGTGACCGGGCTGCGCGAGCTGGGGTGCGAGGTCGACGCTCCGGTGGTGGTGCCGGACGGCGAACCGGTCGGCGACGCCCTGCGCGCGGCCCGTGCCGACGGCGTCGACGTGGTGCTGACCAGCGGTGGCACCGGCATCACCCCGACCGATCGCACGCCCGACGTGACGCGCGCGCTGCTCGACTACGAGATCCCCGGCATCGCCGAGGCGATCCGCGCGCACAGCCGCGACACCGTGCCGACGGCGGCGTTGTCCCGAGGGCTGGCCGGGGTGACCGGCCGGACGCTCGTGGTCAACCTGCCCGGCTCGCGCGGCGGCGCCCGGGACGGCCTGGCCGTGCTCGGGCCGATCCTGCGGCACGCCGTCGACCAGCTTCGCGGCGGCGACCACTGAACCCGCGAGACACGTGCCCCGGCGCTAGGCTCGCCGGATGAGCACGGAAACCGAAGCCGCCACGGCCGAGGCGGGCACGCCACCCCCGGCCGGGTGGGAGGAGGCCCGCTCCCGGGTGTACGCGGTGGGCCTGTCCGCCGCGCTTCCCGCGGTCGCCCGTCCGCTGGCCGAGGCCGACGGGCACACCCTGGCCGAGCCGCTGACCACACGTACCGACCTGCCCGCGTTCCCGACCTCCAGCGTGGACGGCTGGGCGGTGCGCGGCCCGGGGCCGTGGCGGGTTGTCGGGCGGGTGCTCGCCGGACACACCGCGCCTCCGCTGGAGGCCGACGGCAGCACGGTGGAGATCGCCACCGGCGCGATGGTTCCCGAGGGGACGACGGCGATCCTACGGATCGAGGAGTCGACGCGTACGGCGGACGGCCTGGTGTCCGGCACGCCCCGCACGGCGCCGGAGTGGCGGGAGCCGGGCGAGGAGGCGTGCCTCGGGGAGCAACTGCTGCCGGCCGGCACCCCCGTGGACCCGGCGGTGATGGGCCTGGCCGCCTCCTGCGGGCTCGACACGCTGCGGGTCCGCCGCCCACCCCGGGCCGCGCTGCTGGTCTTCGGCGACGAACTGCTCACCTCCGGTCCGCCCGGCGCGGGCCGGGTCCGTGACGCGCTCGGTCCGTCGGTGCCGGCCTGGCTGCGCCGCTACGGCTGCCAGGTGCGCGCGGCCGACGTGGTCGGCCCGGTCGCCGACACGCTGCCCGCACACGTGGCGGCGCTGCGGGGCGCGCTCGCCAACGCCGACCTGGTCTGCACCACCGGCGGCACCATGCACGGTCCGGTCGACCACCTGCACCCGACGCTGGAGGCGCTCGGCGCCGACTACGTGGTGAACACCGTGGCGGTACGTCCCGGTTTCCCGATGTTGCTCGCCCGGCTCGTGGACGGCGACGGGCGGGTGCGGTTCGTGGCCGGCCTGCCCGGCAACCCGCAGTCAGCGGTGGTGGCGCTCGTGTCGCTCGTCGCGCCCCTGCTTGCCGGTCTCACCGGCCGGCCGATGCCGGTGCTGCCGCACGTGACGCTCGCCGAGCCGATTCCCGGGCGTGGCGACTACACCCATCTGGCGCTGGCCCGCTGGGACCGCGTCGCCGGCACCGCGTACCCGGTGCGGCACGTCGGCTCGGCGATGCTGCGAGGGCTGGCCGGCGCGGACGGGTTCGCGGTCATCCGGCCCGGCACCAGCGGCGCGGCCGGCGACCGGGTGCCGCTCGTGCCGCTGCCACTGACCCACGGGGAGCGATTCGGGTGAGCGCGACGAACGAGCCGACGGGAGACGTCGTGACAGTGGAAGCAGGCGTGGTGCTCGGCGCGGTGACCGACCGGCCGCTCGACCTGGCCGCGCACGAGGCGGCGGTCGCCGACCGCCGGGCCGGCGCGGTGGTGTCCTTCCAGGGCGTGGTCCGCGACCACGACCACGGGCGGGGGGTCACCCGGCTGGAGTACGAGGGCCACCCCACCGCCGAGGCGGTGCTGCACGAGGTAGCGGCCGAGGTCGCGGCCGACCCGCAGGTGTACGCGGTTGCGGTGTCGCACCGGATCGGCCCGCTGGAGATCGGGGACGTGGCACTGGTGGCGGCCGTCAGCACGGCCCACCGGGCGGCCGCGTTCGCCGCCTGCGCACGCCTGGTCGACGAGGTGAAGGCGCGGCTGCCGATCTGGAAGCGCCAGGTCTTCGACGACGGCACCGAGGAGTGGGTGAACTGCCCCTGAACGCTCAGCGCCGAGCGGCGAGCGCGGCGGTGCGGCCCAGCCGCTCGTGGTAGAACGCCGGTTCGGCGCCGGGGCGCCACGGCAGCGCCGCGACGAGCACGATCAGCGCGATGGCCAGGGAGTTCTCCATCAACGCGCCGAACAGGCCGTCCTGGTAGTGGGACACCTCGGGGAGCTGGTGCTCGTACGGCCAGATCGGTGAGATCAGGAACAGCAGGTAGAGCCCGAGCGCGCCGACGCCGTGGCGGAGCCCGGTGAGCGTCGGGTACCAGATCGGCGGGCGCAGTGCCGGCACGCCGTTGGCCGACGGTCCGCCGGTGCCACGTGGCGGCAGGCCGCGGCTGGCTTCGCGGCGGCGTACCGCGGCGTCGGCCAGCACGATGATCGCCGGGATGACCCAGATCAGGTGGTGCGACCAGGAGATCGGGCTGATCACGTTGGCGGTGAGCCCGACCAGCGTGAACGCGGTCAGCTCGTCGCCGTCGGCGCGGGCGCTCATCGCCCGGGACAGGCCCAGCGCGAGGATCAGCACCGAGAACGCCAGCCAGAGCAGGCCGGGCGTCTCGATCGAGTCGTAGAGCCGCGCCAGCAGACCGGCGAGGGACTGGTTGGCGGTCATGTCCGCCGCGCCGACCCGCTCGGTCTGCCACAGCACGCCGGTGAAGTACGCGCGGGACTCCTCACCGAGTACGCCGAACGTCGCGATGGTCACGCCGACAGCGGTGCCGACGGCGGTGAGCGCGGCCCGCCACTGCCGGGTGAGCATCAGGTAGGCCACGAACAACGCCGGGGTGAGCTTGACCGCTGTGGCGAGCCCGATGCCCACACCGGCCCAGGTACCGCTGTAGACGAACCGGGCCAGCGGCGAGTCGGCCGTCTCGTAGTGGGTGCCCCGCTTGGCCCGCCAGCGCAGGCCCACCATGTCCGCCATGACCAGCACGAAGAGCAGCAGGTTGACCTGCCCGTAGCCGAGCGTCTCCCGGGACGGCTCGATGGCGACCGCGAGCGGGGTGGCGATGCCGACGGTGAACCAGAGCGGCCAGCCGAGCCGGTCCACGATGGGGCGCAGCAGCGCGGCGAGGACGACAGCGAGCGCGCCGATGCTGGCGAGCGCGTTGACGAAACCGGCGCCGTCGACCGGCAGCCAGGACATCGGCAGCATGACCAGGGCGGCGAACGGCGGGTAGGTGAAACCCAGCGTGGTCGAGGGCGCGACGAAGTCGTACAGCTCGTTGCCGCCGGCCCACCACAGCACGGCGCCGTGGTAGATCTTCATGTCGAAGAAGTTGTACGGCCGTCCGAAGGCTCCGATGGCGAGCCACGCGGCGTACGACACGGCGGCGACGACGCCGAGACGCATGACGATCCGGCGGTCGACGCGGGAGGTCGGGGCGAGGCGGTTGGTCCGTCTACCGACTGTCGTCGGCATGGCGTGGCCACCCCCGTACCAAGGTCGTCGTACCCGTCCAGGTCCAGAACGGAGCCTAGAACGGCGCCTCACGTTGCTGCCTCCCGCGTTACGCGACCGTGTCCGATCCCACACGTGTTTTTGACATTTCCACCGCGTTAACGGGTCTCGGACGGTTCAGGTGATTGGTGGCCTTGCGGGGGGTGGCGGCCGTACGAAAACGCTTGTCAGCCGGGCATGCGGCGGGCGGTCGACGCGGAGCGTACGGCGATCTTCGCCTCGCGTCGCGCGGTGCGGACCGCACGCTTGACCGACCGGCGCGAGTGGTCGATCCGGTGGCCGGCGCGCCAGCGCAGTCCCGGCTTGCCCTCGGTGTCGGCGGCGGCGAGGAGGAGGCCGCCGAGCAGGCCGAGGTTCTTCAGGAAGTGGATCTGGTTGTTGTTGCGGGCGGCCGGATCGTCGTTGTTCCAGAAGGCGTGACCGGCGGCGGTGGTCGGGATCAGCGTGGCCGCGAGCACCAGCGCGGCCGGACGGGTGAACCGGCCGGTGGCGAACATCAGGCCGCCGACGAGCTGGGTGGCGGCGTTGGCCCGGATCAGCGAGACCGTGTCGGTCGGGATGCGGGGGTGCACGTTCTGGATCAGCGGGGCGACCTTCCCGGTGACCGGTTCCGCGGCCTGCACCAGGCGTTCGGGGTTGCGCAGGTTGCGGGCGCCGCTGACCACGAAGATGCCGCTCAACATGACTCGGGCGAGGGAGCGCACGGGCTTCATGGCTCAGTCTTACCCCGTCGGGGGCGTCGTCATCCCCGCAACACACGAAAGGTATCGGCCGACGTGGACGTCCGATCGGTATCGATTTCAGCGACCGTCGCGGATGGACCGGTCGCGTTCGGTAAGGTCGCGCGGGTGACGATGCTGCGACTGCGCCCGGAGGGCCCCGCCGACGAGGCGCCGGTGGCCCGGGTGCTGGCCGCCGCCTTCGCCCGCCCCGACGTGGCCACCCCACCGGAGGTCGGCCTGGTCGAGGAGTTGCGGCACAGCCCGGCGTGGGTTCCGGAGCTGGCCATGGTCGCCGAGTACGGCGGCGAGGTAGTGGCGTACGCGCTGCTCACGCGCGTCGGCGTACGCACCGAACGTGGCACCTGGCCGGCGCTGGCCCTGGGTCCGGTGGCGGTGGCCCGGCACCGGCAGCGGCTGGGGCACGGCACGGCGGCGGTGCAGGCGGCGCTGGACGCCGCGACCGAGTTGGGCGAACGGCTGGTGGTGGTGCTGGGCGATCCGGCCTACTACCGGCGGTTCGGGTTCGGCCCGGCGGACCGGCTGGGCCTCACCAGTCCCTGGTCGGGGCTGGGGGAGCCGTGGCAGGCGCTGGTGCTGCCGCCGTCGGCGAGCGGTGAGCCGCCACCGCCGGCCGGCGAGGTGGTCTTCCCGCCGCCGTGGTCGCGGGTCTGAGGCCGTTTTAGAGCAGCGGTCAGGCGGGCTGGGTGCGCAGGTAGCGGCCGAAGTGCGGCACTGTGAACGCCACGGTTCCCCGCTCGCCGGAGTAGATCAGCCCCTTCTTGATCAGCGCGTCCCGGGCCGGGGAGAGGCTGGCCGGCTTGCGGCCGAGCGCGCGGGCGATCTCGGCGGTCGGCACCGCAGCGTCCATGTCGTCCCGGCCGCCCTCCTCACCGTCCACCAGCGCCAGCGTGGCCATCGCGCGCATGTACTCGCGTTCGGCGGGGGTGGCCCGTTCGAACCGGGAGCCGAAGAACCCCACCGCCAGCTCGGCCTCCGCCTCGGGCGCGGCGACCCGGACGTCCGCCGCCGTGATCGGTGAGCGGGGCGCGTGGTCCCAGGTGGCCTTGCCGTACGCCTGGACGAAGTAGGGATAGCCGCCGGACTTCTCGTAGAGCAGGTCGAGGGCCTTCTGCTCGTACTCGACCTCCTCCCGCTCGGCCGGCGCGCAGAGCGCCTGGTCGGCGGCGATCCGGTCGAGCCGGTCGATGCGCTGGTAGCGGTAGAGCCGCTCGGAGTAGGACTTGGCGGCGCTGAGGACTGCGGGCAGGTGCGGCAGTCCCGCGCCCACGACGATGAGCGGCGCGCCGAGCTGGGACAGCTCGTGGCAGGCGGCGCAGAGCGCGGAGACGTCCTCGGCGCCGACGTCCTGCATCTCGTCGATGAAGACGGCGATGCCGGTGCCGACGTCGGTGGCGACCGCCGCCGCGTCGCTGAGCAGCTCGACCAGGTCGATCTCGATGTCGCCGGAGTCGGCGCGTCCGCTGCTGGCCGGCACGTCGATGCCGGGCTGCCAGCGGTCGCGCAGCTTGGGCGCCGCGCCGCCGCGCCCGGTGGGAGCGGAGCGTTGCGCGAACGCCTTGAGTACGCCGAGGAACGCGTCGATCCGGTCCGGGGCGCGGTGCCGGGGCGCCAGTTCGCGGACCGCCATGTGCAGCGCGGCGGCGATCGGCCGGCGCAGCGACTGGTCCGGCCGGGCCTCGATCTTGCCGGTGCCCCAGAGGTGGTTGATCGCCTCGGAGCGCAGCGTGTTGAGCAGGACCGTCTTGCCCACTCCCCGCAGGCCGGTGAGCATCAGGCTGCGTTCGGGGCGACCGCGCGCGATCCGTTCCAGCACCACGTCGAAGACGTCCAGTTCCCGCCCCCGCCCGGCGAGTTCGGGCGGGCGCTGGCCGGCGCCCGGTGCGTACGGGTTGCGGACCGGATCCACGAATCGCACAGTATCGGGTTCTCTAGCGACCAGGCTAGATGCGCGTAGAGGCGGCTACCGCGTGTCGGCCTCGACATAAAACTAGGGCTGTCTAGCGTGGATGCTAGACAGCCCTAGTTTTGGCTACCGGCCCTGATCCGCAGCGTGCCCGGCGAGGCTGCCGGCGCTCAGCGGCGCTTCAGGCAGAGCACGAAGTCGAGCGTGTCCAGCTCGCTGTCGAAGAAGTACCAGTCGGTGTAGCCGGCCACCTTCCCGCACTTCGCCTCCGCGTCCTTCTTGCCGCTCGTCGCACCGTCGATGCGGCGCAGCACCTCGTACGTCTTCGGGGCGCAGTCGGCGATCACCAGCTTCGGCTGGCCGCCGCCACCCTCGTTGGCGACGCACTGGCCCGCCTTGACGAAGCGCGGATCGGTGGAGGAGGCCGGGGCCGCCGTCGTGGGCGTCGTGTCGGCCGGATCGCTCGGCGGCGCCTCGCTCGAATCCGCGGCCGGCGGGGTGGCAGCGGTCGTACCGCCGGTCGGGGTCTGCTCGTCCCGGCCCACCATCCAGTACGCCCCGGCGCCGCCCAGCAGCAGCACGGCAAGCACGATCACGACCACCAGCAGCGGACCCTTCCCGCGCTTCGGCGGCGCCGGCTCGGCGTACGGCGGCTGGCCACCGCCGTACTGCGGCCCGGCGTAGGGGTCGCCCGGGTGGCCCTGCTGCGGCGGCCCGGGGGACCAGGCCGGACCGGGTTCGTAGCGCTGCGTCGGCGGCCCGTACCGGTCGGCGGGCCCGTACTGCTGCGTGGGCGGGCCGTACTGGTCGGCGGGCGGCCCGTACTGGTCGGCGGGCGGGCCGTACTGATCGGCCGGCGGCCCGTACGGCCGCGCGCCCGGCGGCGGGCCGTACTGCGGGTCGGGCTGCGGGGCGTAACGCGGGTCGCCCTGCGGCGCGTAGCGGGGATCGGGCTGCGGGGCGTAGCCGTCGTCGGGCCGCCCCCAGGGCTCGGGAGAGCCGCCGCCCGGTGGACCGAAGTTCGACATGAACGCCTCCTGCGTACGCCAGTGCTGAGAGGCCGGCCACCAACTGGGGACGCCGACGCCGTGGTCACCGTAGCGTGGTCCCACGATGAGCTCACGCCCCACGAGTGCGACGAACGTCGTCGATTCCGCGACGCCGCCGGCCCGCACCGCGCTGATCTGGACCGCCCTCGTGCTGGTCTACCTGCTCTGGGGCTCGACCTACCTGGGCATCCGGGTCGCGGTCGAGTCCCTGCCGCCACTCATCTCCGCGGCGATGCGGTTCGCCGCCGCCGCGGTGGTGCTCGCCGTGGTGCTGCGCCTGCGGCGCGGACCGGGCGCTCTGCGGGTGCCCGCGCGCCGCGTCGGCTCCGCCGCGCTCGTCGGCGTGCTGCTGCTGGCCGGCGGCAACGGTCTGGTGGTGCTCGCCGAGTCCGGGCCACCGGGGACCGCCGTACCCTCCGGTGTCGCCGCGCTGCTCGTCGCCACGGTGCCGCTGCTCGTGGTGCTGCTGCGCACGGCAGGCGGGGACCGGCCGCGACCGTGGACGTTCCTCGGGGTGGCGCTCGGCTTCGCCGGCCTGGTCCTGCTCGTGCTGCCCCGCGACGGGGTGGACGGCGTGCCGGTGGCCGGCGCGCTGACAGTGGTGGCAGCGGCGGCGAGCTGGTCGGTCGGCTCGTACCTGTCCGGGAAGATCCTGATGCCCGCCGACCCGTTCGTGGCCACCGTCTACGAGATGGTGGCCGGCGCGGCGGTGCTCGCGCTCGTCGGCGTGGCCCGGGGCGAGCTGCGCGGCTTCTCCTTCGCCGACGTGACCGGACGGTCCTGGGCGGCGATGGCCTACCTGATGGTGGCCGGATCGCTCGTCGCGTTCACCGCGTACGTCTGGCTGCTCGCCCACGCGCCGATCTCCCTGGTCTCCACATACGCGTACGTGAACCCGGTGGTCGCGGTGGCGCTCGGCGCGTTGTTCGTCGCGGAACCGATCACCTCGCAGGTGCTGATGGGCGGCGCGGTCATCGTGGTCGGCGTGGCGGTGGTGGTGAGCACCGAGCGACCCCGCCGGTCCCCGCCACCAGCCGTCGACGGGGCAGCCGGAGAACCTGCCCGGCGGTAGCGTCCCGGCCCGTGTCGGCGCTGCTGGTGACGGGGGTCGCGCTGCTCGGCGCGACGGCCGGGTGGGCGGCCGTGCCGGTCGGCCGGTCGTTCGTCCCAGTGCCCGCCGACGGCGCTGGGCGCCGGGGCGCGTTCGCCCTGGCCGGCGCCGTGGTGTTCGGCGGGCTCGCCGCCGCCCGGGGCGGCGAGCCGGCGCTGCCCGCGTTGCTGCTGGTCGCCGCCGCCGGGCTGGTCCTCGCGGTCACCGACGTGTCCGCGCTGCGGCTGCCCGACCCGCTCGTCGGCGTGGTCGCGCTCGCCGGCGGGCTCGGCCTGACCGCTGCCACGGCGACCTCCGGTGAACCGCGCCGCCTGGCCGTCGCGGTGGCCGGGGCCGCGCTCTCCTTCACCGGGTACGCGTTGCTGGCGCTGCTGCCCCGCGCCCGGCTCGGCTTCGGCGACGTGAAGCTCGCCGCCGCGCTCGGGCTGCCGCTGGGCTGGCTCGGCTGGCCGGCGCTGCGACTCGGGCTGCTCCTGCCGCACGTGCTCGCCGGAGTCGCGGTGCTCGTCCTGCTCGCCGCCGGCCGGGTACGCCGGGACACCCCGGTGCCGTTCGGCCCGGCGCTGCTCGGCGGCGCGTGGCTCGCCGCCGTCCTCACCTGAGAGGTGCCGTCAGATCAGCCGGAGCTGATGGTCCTTCGGGCGGCGGGGTTCGGTCGCGTCCAGGCGCTCGAACAGCGCCGGATCGATCACGTCGAGGAACGGCGACGGGCGGGTGTCGCGTTCCGCGCCGTGCCGGGCGCGCCGGCCCGCGTGGCTGACGTAGAGCCGGTCCTGCGCCCGGGTCAGCCCGACGAAGAACAGCCGCCGCTCCTCGGCCACCGCGTCGTCGTCCGGCTCGGAGCCGGGCCAGCGCAGCGGCAGCAGACCGTCCTCGGCGCCGACCAGGAACACCACCGGGAACTCCAGGCCCTTCGCGGCGTGCAGCGTGAGCAGCGTGACGGCCTCGGCACGAGGGTCGAGCGCGTCCACCTCCGCGCCGGTGGCGAGCTGGTTGAGGAACAGCTCCAGGTCGTCGCCGCAGCGCCGGGCCAGCGGGGTGAGCAGGTCCACCGCCGTGCGGACGTCCTCGGGGCGTACCGCGCCGGAGCCGTCCAGCGTGGGCACCGCGAAGCGCTCGGCCAGGATCTGCCCGGCCTGGCGTACCCGGGCGGCGAGCGAGCCGTCGAGACCGGCGTGGCGCAGCTCGCGGGCGATGGCCGGCACGCCGGGACGGTCGCGCAGCCGGTCGTGCGAGCGCTTCTGCACCGGGATGTTCGCCCGGGCAAGCGCGTCCACGATCGGCGCGGCCTGCGCGTCGGTGCGGTACAGCACCGCGATGTCGGAGAAGGACAGCGAGGTGGCCCGCCCGTCGATCCGCCCCGAGTCGAGCGAGCGGTGGGACAGGCCGCCGACCAGCTCGTCCACGGTACGGACCACGAAGTCGGCCTCGTCATGGGCGGAACTCGCCGCGTACCGGCCGACGAGCGGCGCCTCCGGGTCGAGCCGGGCCGGGTCGAGACGCCGGCCGCGCACCAGCGACGACGGCGCGATGGCCTGCACGGCGGCGGCCAGGATCGGCGCGGAGGAGCGGTAGTTGCGGTTCAGCCGGACCAGCCGCGCGTCAGTGAAGTCCTGCGAGAAGCGCAGGAAGTAACCCACGTCCGCGCCCCGGAACGAGTAGATCGCCTGGTCCGGGTCACCGATCGCGCACAGGTTGCCGTCCGGCGGGCTGAGCAGCCGCAGCAGGTCGTACTGCACCGCGTCGACGTCCTGGTACTCGTCGACGAAGATCCACTTCCACCGCTCGCGGTACTCCCGGACCAGCTTCCGGTCGCCCTTCAGCAGCGCCACCGGCAGCGTCAGCAGCTCGTCCAGGTCGACCAGATCCCGCTTGCGCAGCAGCGCCGTGTACCGCTCGTCGTCGTCACCGGCCTCGGCGCGCGCCGCCGCCCGGTCCGCGTCGTCGGCGATCCGGAAGTCCGCCGGCAGCCCGGCCGCCGCCGCGTTCTCCCGCAGCACGGTCAGGCCGAGCGAGTGGAACGTGCCCACAGTGACGTCCTCGGCGACCGGGCCGAGCAGCCCGTCCAGCCGGTGCCGCAGCTCCTCGGCCGCCCGCCGGGTGAACGTGATCGCCAGGCACTGGTCCGGGAAGACGTTCAGCTCCGCACACAGGTACGCGATCCGGTGGGTGAGCGTCCGGGTCTTGCCGGTGCCCGGACCGGCCACGATCAGCAGCGGGCCACCCGGCGCCGACGCGGCCACCCGCTGCATCGCGTCCAGCCGGTCCAGCAGACCGGTGCCGACCTCCTCCATGCCGGCGAGCATCGGCTCGAACGGCTCGTGCGGGGACGGCGGCGGCGCGATCGGGGGCGCGGGCGGCGGCGTCCGCTTCGGCTCGGGCCGGGCCGCCGCCGGGCGCTTGGCCTTCGGCTTGGGCGCCGGCTCCGCGGGCCGCCGCTGCGCGGGCACCGGTACGTCGAACAGCGTCTCCTGCCCGGCCCGGGCACCCGAGGCGCCCAGTTCCGCCGGGTCGAACAGCGTGATCACGCCGTACTCGCCGTCGTAGCCCGGCACCCGGCGCACCTCGCCGCGGCGCAGCCGGCCGATGCCCTCCGCGAGCAGCTCGCCGCCGACGCGGCCGATCTCCTCGACCGGCGTACGCGTCAGGATCTCCAGCTCCGGGCCGAGCGCGGCGATCAGCTCGTTGAGCTTGCCCTCGACCTTCTTCGACCGCGCGCCGACCCGGTTCAGCTCGCCCAGGATCTCGGCCAGCGGCACCAGATGGGTCACCTCGCGGGCGTGCGCCGGACGATGCCCGGCCGGCCGGTCCGCCAGCTCCTCGATCCGGCTGAGTACGCCCACAGTCAGCGGCTTGCCGCACTCCGGGCAGCGCCCGCCCGCCTCGCGGGTCCGTTCCGGCGACCAGTTCACGCCGCACAGGCGGTGCCCGTCGGCGTGGTACTTGCCCTCCTCCGGGAAGAACTCCACGGTGCCCGCGAGCCCGTCGCCGGTACGCAGCGCCTCGCGGATGGCGAAGTAGTCGCGGGCCGCGGTGAGGACGGTTGCCTCCCGGGCCAGCGCGGGCGGCGAGTGCGCGTCCGAGTTCGACACCAGCTGGTAGCGGTCCAGACTGCCGACCCGCCAGTTCATCTCCGGGTCGGACGACAGGCCGGTCTCCACCGCGAAGATGTGCTCGGCCAGGTCGGCGTAGCAGTCGGCGATCGCGTCGAAGCCGGACTTCGAGCCGAGCGCGGAGAACCAGGGCGTCCAGATGTGCGCGGGCACCAGGAAGCCGTCCGGGCTCGCCTCCAGCGTGATCTCCAGCAGGTCGCGGGAGTCCAGCCCGAGGATCGGCCGGCCGTCCGAGCCGAGGTTGCCGATCCGGCCCAGCGCGGTGTTGAACCGGGCCACCGCGTCCAGGTCCGGCAGGTAGATCAGGTGGTGCACCTTGCGCGTACGGTCGTCGCGCTTGTAGATCGTGGAGATCTCCACGCTCAGCATGTACCGGACCGGGTCCGCCTCCGCCTCACTGGCGAGCCGGGGCGGCAGGCGCCGGGCGACGTCCCGCTCCGCCTCGGGCGAGAGCCGGTACAGGCCCGGCTCGGCCGGGTGCAGTGTCTCGCGCAGGTGGTCGTACCAGGCGGGATGGGTGAAGTCGCCGGTGCCGAGCACGCCGATGCCCTTACGCCGGGCCCACCAGGCCAGGTTCGGCAGGGTCAGGTCGCGGCTGCACGCGCGGGAGTACTTCGAGTGGATGTGCAGATCCGCGACGTACGGCGGGAGGCCACCGGGGGGTGCGGCGCTGAACGGAGGCACGCCGCATCCTGTCACGTCCGGTCCCCCGCCCGCCCGTCGCCACGCGTACGGGTGACCTGAGCAATGCGGTGCTGGACTCGGCGGCCCATGCACGCTATTGAGCGCGCAGCTCGACGAGCGTCACCTGGGGAGGCGCGCCCACCCGCACCGGCGGGCCCCAGAAACCGGCGCCGTTCGTGACGTAGACCTTCGTGCCGTCGACCTCGCCGAGACCGGAGACCACCGGCTGTTCGAGCTTCACCGCCAGGTTGAACGGCACCATCTGGCCGCCGTGCGTGTGCCCGGAGAGCTGGAGGTCGACGCCGAACTTCGCGGCCTCCTGCGCGGCCACCGGCTGGTGCGCCAGCAGCACCACCGGCCGGCTCGGGTCACGGTCGCCGAGGGCGGCGGCGTAGTCGGCGGGTGCGGCCACCCCGGTGCCGGCGGCGCTCACGTCGTTCACCCCGGCGAGGTCCAGCACGCCGCCCCGGGCCTGGATCTCCTGCCGCTCGTTCTGGAGCACGCGCAGGCCGAGCCGGTCCACCTCGCGGACCCACTCCTCCACGCCGGAGTAGTACTCGTGGTTGCCGGTGACGAAGAAGCTGCCGTACCGGGACTGCAGGTCACGCAGCGGCTCGGCGGCCTCGCCCAGCTCGGCCACCGTGCCGTCGACCAGGTCACCGACCACGGCGACCAGGTCGGCGTCCATCCGGTTGATCATCGCGACGATCCGCTCGGTGTGCGCCCGGCCGCGCAACGGCCCGAGGTGGATGTCGGAGACCGTGGCGATACGCAGGCCGTCCATGCTCCGGGGCAGCTTCGCCAGCGGGATCTGCACCCGGTCGAGCTGCGGCGGACCCATCGCGGTGCGGACGCCGTACCCGGTGACTCCGGCAGCGGTGAGCCCGGCGAAGATCGCCGCTCCGCGGGCGAGCAGCAGTCGCCGGGAGGGGTCGTGGTCCGGCGCGTGGGTACCGGCCGGCGGCGCGTCGGCGGGGTCGACCGGCGGCGGCGTCGCGCCCTCCGCCGTCGCCGCGCCCACGAGTGCGGGCTCGGGCTCCGGGCCCACGGCGACCGCCGAGCGGGCCCGGCGGCGCAGCACCAGCCGGACCACCGCGGTCGGCACCTCCAGCACCAGCAGCAGCACCAGCAGGTAGAACATCAGCGCGACCCAGAGGTAGCCGGGCCAGGCCAGCCAGTACCAGCCGTTGCGGGTGCCGGCCATGGTCACCGGTACGAGCACCGCCAGCGCCGCGATCGCCACGCCACCGGCCCGGCGCCACCGTCCGGGGCGCGTGGTGTCCCGGACCAGCCGCTTCCACAGGTAGAAGTGGATCAGGCCGATCACGAGCACGACGAAGCCCAGGAATGTCGCCATGGCCAGCACGTGTGTCCCCCTCAGCCGCCTGCGAAGGGCGGCAGCACGTCCACCGTCACCCCGGCCGGCAACAGTGCCCGTCGATCATGACAGGCCACGCCGTCGACCAGGAAACTCGCCGCCTTCAGCACCACCGCGAGGCGTTCGCCGTGCCGGGCGGCCAGGTCATCGAGGAGTTCGTCCAGGGACCGGCCGGCGGATGCGGTCTCCTCGGATCGTCCGGCGGCCGCGCGGGCGCCGGCGAAGTAGCGGACCGTGAGTTCCATCCTCAGCCTCCGATCGCCGACATCGAGCGCGCGGGCTGGAGGAACGCCGGGTCGTCGATGCCGTGCCCGGCCCGCTTGGCCCACATCGCGGCACGCCAGCGGCGGGCCAGCTCCTCGTCGTCGGCGCCGTCGCGCAACGCGCCGCGCAGGTCCGACTCCTCGGTGGCGAACAGGCAGTTGCGCACCTGGCCGTCGGCGGTGAGCCGGGTGCGGTCGCAGTCGCCGCAGAACGGCCGGGTCACGCTGGCGATCACCCCGACGCGGGCCGGCCCGCCGTCCACCAGCCACGTCTCGGCCGGTGCCGCGCCCCGCTCGGACGGGTCCGGCGTCAGCGCGAACGCGGCGTGCAGCGAGGCCAGGATCTCGTCGGCGGTGACCATGGTCGAGCGGTCCCACCCGTGCTGGGCGTCGAGCGGCATCTGCTCGATGAACCGCAGCTCGTAGCCGTGCGCGAGCGCGAACCGCAGCAGCTCCGGCGCCTCGTCGTCGTTCGTGCCGCGCATGAGCACCGAATTGATCTTCACCGGGGTCAGCCCGGCCTCCGCCGCGCCGGCCAGCCCGGCGAGCACGTCGGCGAGCCGGTCACGGCGGGTCAGCGCGGTGAACCGGTCGCGGTCCAGCGTGTCCAGCGAGACGTTGACGCGGTCCAGCCCGGCGGCGCGCAGTGCCGGCGCCATCCGGGCCAGGCCGATGCCGTTGGTGGTCAGCGAGATGCGCGGCCGGGGCGTGAGCGCGGCGACCGCCGCCACGATGCCGGGCAGGCCCGGGCGGATGAGCGGCTCGCCGCCTGTGAAACGCACCTCGGTGATGCCGAGCCGCGACACCGCGACACCCACCAGCCGGATGATCTCGTCGTCGGTGAGCAGTTGCGGACCGGCCAGCCAGGGCAGACCCTCGGCCGGCATGCAGTAGGTGCAGCGCAGGTTGCACTTGTCGGTCAGCGAGACCCGCAGGTCCCGCGCGACACGGCCGTACCGGTCGGCGAGGACGCCGTCGCTCGTCCCGGGGGCGCTCATCTGTCGACCGTAGCGCGGTCGGGCCCACGGAGGGCGGCACGGGCGGTCGAGCGCACCGCGTCCGCGTACGCCGCGCCGAAGATCGCGGTGTGCACGAGCAGCAGATGCAACTGGTGCAGCGGCACCCGTTCCCGCCATCCGTCGGCCGGCGGCCACGCCTCCCGGTAGGCGGCCGTGATCCGGTCCAGGTGCGGCGAGCCGCCGAACAGGGCGAGCTGCGCCAGGTCGGTCTCGCGGTGGCCGCCGTGCGCGGCCGGGTCGACAAGCCAGACCCGGCCGTCGGCGCCCCAGAGCAGGTTGCCGGGCCAGAGATCACCGTGCAGCCGGGCCGGCGGCTCGTCACCGCCGAACTCGCCGATCCGGTCGACGACCTGCTCGACGAGCGCGGCCCCGGCGTCGTCGAGCGCGCCGCCGTCGACCGACATGCGCAGGTAGGGCAGGAGCCGGTGCCGGGCGAACCAGTCGGGCCAGGGACCGGGGCCGGGCGTGTTGTCCTGCGGCAGCGCGCCGATGAACCCGGGCCAGTCCGCGCCGAACGCGGGTGCCCCGGCCCGGTGCAGCCCGGCCAGGTCGCGGCCGAACGCCTCCGCGGCCTCCGGCGTCGGTTCGCCGGGCTCCACCCAGTCGAGCGCCAGCAGGTCGGGCAGGGCGACGAGCACATCCGGTACGGGCACCGAGCCGGCCTCGCGCAGCCAGCGCAGCCCGGCCGCCTCGGCGGCGAAGAAGCCCTCCGGCAGCGCACGCGCCGCCCGTTCGGGCCAGGTCTTGGCGAACACCGAGTGCCCGTCGTCGAGCGTCAGCCGGGAGGCCGCGCAGATGTCACCGCCGGAGACCGGGGTCTCCCGGATCCGCTGGTGGGTCAGGAAGGTCGGCAGGTGCTCCGGGTGTGCCCGCAGGTATGCCAGGTCCATGAGCGCAAGGTAGCGGTTACCTCGGACATCCGTGTGCCGAGAAGCGCCGTCGATCACCGTTGACCTGGACCGATACGCTCCGTATCTGTGGACGGACCGCGTGTCGTCCACAGGGGCGGACGCGGTGACCCGCGACCGCCCACGCTCCCGGCATGAACTCCACCGAGCCAGCGCGCCTCTCCGTCCGCTCGCCGGCCGACATGGTCGCGGCCGTGCCCTACCTGCTCGGCTTCCATCCCGACGACAGCGTCGTGGTGGTCGCCGTACGCGGCCGGCGCGTCGTCTTCGCCGCCCGCGGCGACCTGCCCGCGCCGGGAGCCGACCCCGGCCCGGCAGCCCGGCACCTGGCGCACGTGGTGGCCCGGCAGGACGCCGACGCCGCCACTGTCGTCGGCTACGGTCCGGCCGCCCGGGTGACAGGCGTCGTGGACGCGATCGGCGACGCGCTGACCGCCACCGGGGTGGTGGTGCTCGACGCGCTGCGGGTCACCGAGGGCCGCTGGTTCTCGTACCTGTGCGCCGAGCCGTCCTGCTGCCCGCCCGAGGGCACCCCGTACGACCCGGCCGCCAGCCAGGTCAGCGCGGCGGCGGTGTTCGCCGGTCAGGTGGCCCTGCCCGACCGGGCCGCGCTCGCGGCGCAGGTGTCCCCGCTCGACGGGCCGGTCCGGCTCGCCATGCGCCGGGCCACCGGGCGGGCGCGCCTCCGCCTGGCCGCGCTCACCGGACGGCCGTCCTCGTCGTCGGCGGAAAGCCCGGTCAGCGGAGCACCGGCCGACGGCTCCGGGCCGCACGTGAAGTCCCCGGTTCCGGGCGACGGCTCCGGGCTGGGCGAGGCCGTCCCGGTTTCGGCCGACGGTCCCGGGCTGAGCGGGGAGCCGCTGGTCCCGGCGGACGGTCCCGGGCTGGGCGGGGAGCCGCTTGTCTCGGCAGACGGTCCCGGGTCGGGTGGGGAGCCGCTGGTCCTGGCCGGCGGTCCCGGGTCGGATGGGCGGTCGCCGGTCGCGGACGGCGGTGCCGGATCGGGTGGGGAGCCGCGGGCCGTGCGGACGGCGGGCACGGCGGCCGTGCGAGCCGCCTTCCGGCGGCAGCGGCGCGGCGAGCGGCTGGACGACGACGAGGTGGCCTGGCTGACAGTGGTCCTCACCCACGTCGCGGTACGCGACCACGCCTGGTCCCGCACCGACGGCCGGGACGAGGACATCAGCCTCTGGACGGACGTGCTGCGACGCGCCGAGCCGGACCTGATCGCCGCGCCGGGCTGCCTGCTCGCGTTCGCCGCCTGGCGCTCGGGGCACGGGGCACTGGCGGCTGTCGCCCTGGAACGGGTGCTGTCCGCCCACCCCGGCTACTCGCTCGCGGTGCTGCTCGACGAGGCACTCCGGCGCGGAGTCGCCCCGTCCGCGCTGGACGGGTGGCCCGGTTCCGACGACGGCGCGGTGCTGCGGCGCCGCCGACGACGGCCGCGCCGGTGAGCCGTCAGCCGCCGACGCGCGCCGCCCCGGTGTAGACGTTCATGGTCGGCCCGCGCAGGAAGCCGACCAGCGTCATCCCCGCCTCCTCGGCCAGCTCGACCGCGAGCGTGCTCGGTGCGGACACCGCCGCGAGCAGGGGCACGCCCGCCATCCACGCCTTCTGGGTGAGTTCGAAGCTGGCCCGTCCGGAGACCAGCAGTACGTGCCCGGCCAGCGGCAGCCGCCCTTCCCGGGTGGCCCAGCCGAGCACCTTGTCCACCGCGTTGTGCCGCCCGACGTCCTCGCGGAGCACGACCAGTTCCCCGTCGGGGGTGAAGAGGCCGGCGGCGTGCAGGCCGCCGGTGCGGTCGAAGGCACGCTGCGCGGCGCGCAGCCGGTCCGGCAGCCCCGCGAGCAGGTCGGCGGTGACCACCAGCGGGTCGTCCTGCACCGCGAACTGCGAGCGGGTCCGCACCGACTCGATGCTCGCCTTGCCGCACACGCCGCACGAGCTGGTGGTGTAGAAGTTGCGCGAAGGGTCGGTGACGGGTTCCGGCACGCCGGGCGAGAGCACCACGTCGACCACGTTGTAGGTGTTCGGGGTCTCCGCCCCGGCGCAGAGCTGCGCGGTGTGCACGTCCTCCGCCGACCGGATCAGCCCTTCGGTGAGCAGGAAGCCGATGGCCAGGTCCAGGTCGTCGCCGGGCGTACGCATAGTCACCGCCAGCGGCCGGCGTCGGCCGGGGCCGGCCGCGCCGACGCGGATCTCCAGCGGCTCCTCCACGGCCAGGGTGTCCTGCCGGCGGATCCGCCCCCGGCCGTCCCCGGCCGCGTCGAGGTCGATCCGCAGCACACCACGTCGATCCGTCGCCCGTCCCATGCCGCCATCCTTCCCGGCCACCCCGCCGCCCGCACCTCGCCCCAGGTCTTCCCACCCTCACCCACCCCACCCACCCCGGCCCCCGGCCGGCCCGCCCGGCCGGCCTCGGCCGACCCAACCCCGATGATCGACACGAGTTCGGCGAAGTGGCGGTGTCGGAGGCCAATGGATGCCACCACTCCGGCGAAAAGCAGTGGATCAACGTCGGAAAACCGCCGAACAACGCCGGGCGCCGATCCGAGCCGGGAGGCGGCGGTCGTGGCTGTGGCTACTGTGAGGCGGTGACGGGGTACGCGGCGATCCTGCTCGCCGGTGGCGCGGCCCGGCGGATGGGCGGGGTGGACAAGCCGGCCCGGGCGGTCGGCGGCCGGCCGATGCTGCACCGGGTGCTGGACGCGGTGGCCGACGCGGACCAGCGGATCGTGGTTGGCTCGTCCGGCCCGCTGCCCAGGGGAGTCCGGACGGCCCGGGAAGAGCCGCCCGGGGGCGGTCCGGTGGCCGCTACGGCAGCCGGGCTGGCGTGGCTCGACCCCGGTACGACGACAGTCGCCGTGCTCGCCGCCGACCTGCCGCTACTCACCACGGCAGCGGTGGCCGAGCTGCGACGCGCGCTCGACGCCCGTCACTCCCGCGACGACCCGCCGCCTGCGCTCGACGCCTGTCAGTCCCGCGACGACGCGCCCGCGCTCGACGCCCGTCACTCCCGCGACGACCCGCCGCCTGCGCCAGCCGCCGGGCCGGAAGACGCACCTGCCGCCGCCCGGCGGGAGACCCTGGACGGTCGATACGCCGCGCTCGCCTGTTACGTGGACGGCGACGGCCGCCGCCAGCACCTCTGCGCGGTCTGGCGGTTGCCGGCCCTGCGGGCCGCCCTCGACCGGCTCGCCGCGACGCGGGGCGGCTCGCTCGACGGGGCGCCGGTACGCGGGCTGCTGGCCGGTGTCGCCGTACGGGAGGTGTCCTGGTCCGGCTCGGGGCCGCCGCCCTGGTTCGACTGCGACACTGACGAGGACGTACGCCGGGCGGAGGAGTGGACGAGATGACGGTGCTGGACGACTGGGTCACGGCGGTCTGCGCCGAACTGGACCTGGACCCGGCGGGGGTGCCCGTGCCGACGGTGCTCGACGTGGCCCGGGACGTGGCCCACCAGGTGGTCCGGCCGGGTGCGCCGGTCACCGCGTACCTGCTGGGGCTGGCGGTGGGGCGCGGCGCGGACCCGGCCGCGGCGGCCGAGCGGCTCAGCGCCCTGGCCGGTTCCTGGCCGGTGGACCTGGGCGGTTCCACACCTGGGGATTAGCGCCTCGCGCGGGATTCGGTCCCCTTCGCGCGTGGGTAGGGTGGCGGGAACGGACGGAGGCGATCATGACGGCAGACCACCCCTCGGCGCCGGTCGACGAGCCTGCCGGCGGCACGCCGGAGCACCACGCCAGCGGCGGCACGCCGGAGCGCCACGCCAGCGGCGGCACGCCGGAGCACCACGCCACCGGCAGCGCGCCGGAGCACCACGAGTCGATCCTGCTCGACGAGCCGACCACTGCTGATCTGCGGGCCAAGGTCACCGAGGCCTGGCGGGAGTTCGCCCGGGCGCTCGCCGACCGGCTGCGCGGGCTGCCCGCCGGTGGGCACCTGGAGGTCACGCTCGACCCGACCGCCTCGGGCACCGGCGACGCCGTCTACTCGGTGAGCGTGGACGCGGGCGAGGAGGGGCGTCTGTCGGCCCGCGCGGTCGGAAACGCCACGCTGCCGCAGGGCTACCGGCTGGACCGGGCCGCGGTGGCCGACATGGTGGCGCTCGGCTGGTCGCCGCCGGGTGTGGTGCCGGGCTCCGGGGAGCAGTTCGGGCTGGACTGCGGCGTCGACGAGGCGACCCGGCTGGCCGCCGTGCTGTCCCGGACGCTGCGGGACGTCTACGGCGCCCCGCATCCGGCCTTCCTCGTCTACCTCGTGCACGACGCCGAGGGCGAGGCGCTGCCGGTGGAACCGCTCGGTACCGCCCGCAGCGAGTTCGGCCCGGACCGCGACGTCGAGGCCGACCTGGACGAGGCGCTGGCCGCGGCGGCCGCCGCGCAGTCCGGTGAGAACGACGTGCTGGCGCTGGAGGAGCGGGTCCGCACCGTCGTGTCGACCATGCTGAAGTCGGCGTCCGACCAGCTCCAGGTCGACTCCGACGGCGACATCAACATCCGGGCCGGCTCGGCCATGGTCTTCGTCCGGGTACGTGACAACCCGCCGCTGGTGGACGTGTTCTCGCCGGTGCTGACCGAGGTCGAGCCGACCGAGCGCCTCTACGTGAAGCTCTCCGAGCTGACCAACCGGATGCCGATCGGCCGGCTCTACTGTGCGGACGACACGGTGTGGGCGTCGATCCCGGTGTTCGGCCGCAACTTCCAGGCCACCCACCTGATGCTCGCGGTGCAGGTGATGACCGGTCTCGCCGACGAGCTGGACGACCGCCTGCACGGCGAGTTCGGCGGCAAGCGCTTCTTCGGTGAGGGCGACAAGCCGGCCCGGGCCGAGGAGCACCGCACCGGCATGTACCTCTGAACGCGGCTACCGTACGTCGAGCAGCGTCTTGCCCACCGTCTCCCGGGCCTCGATCGCGGCGTGCGCGGCGGCGGCCCGTTCCAGCGGGAAGCGCTGCCCGATCAGCGGACGTAGCCGCCCGGCCGCGCCCTCGCCGAGTGCCGCCTCGGTGAGGGCGCGCAGTTCGTCCGGGCCGGGCCGGGGGCTCAGCAGCGTGACTCCGCGTGCGGCGGCGGACTCGGCCGGGATGTCCGCCCAGGCGCCGCCGGCCAGCCCGAAGCTGAGCATCCGTCCGCCGGGGTCCAGCAGGTCGAACGCCTCCCGGGCGAGCGGCCCGCCCACGCCGTCGAACACCACGTCGACGGCGCCGACGGCGTCCCGGACCCGGCCGGTCCAGCCGGCCCGCCGGTAGTCGACGACCACGTCGAGGCCGGCGGCGCGCAGCACGTCCACCTTGCGGTCGCCGCCCGCGGCGCCCACCACGGTGGCGCCGGCCGCCGCCGCCAGCTGTGTGAGCAGCGATCCGACCCCACCGGCCGCCGCCTCGACCAGGACCCGGTCGCCCGGCCGCAGCCCGGCCGCGCGGGCCAGCATCAGGGCGGTCCGGCCGTCGGCCATCAGCGCCACCGCCGTGTCGAGCGCCAAACCCGGGGGTACGGCGACAGGCGCGCCCTGGTCGACCACGACGCGCTCGGCGTACGCGCCGGTGCCGCCGGTGGCGGTGACCACGACGCGGCCGGCGAGCGCCGGGTCGACGTCCGGTCCCAGTGCGGTGATCGTGCCGCCGACCCCGTTACCGGGGATCACCGGGAGTTCGGCGCCGAACGGCCCGAACCCGCTGGCCCGGAACATGGTCTCGACGAACGTGATGTTCGCGTGTGCCACGTCGACGAGCACCTGGCCCGGTCCGGGTGCCGGGTCGGGTGCCGTCCCGGGCACGAGCATCTCCGGTCCGCCGAACTCCCGCAGCCACACCGCACGCATACCGCCCCCTCGCTTCGAGCCGGTCACCAGTGCACGACATGAAGCGAGGTTGAGGTCAAGGCGTCGACGGTCCGACGCCGGGGGACTCGACCAGCCGGGAGAGCACGATGGTGCTGCGGGACGAGGTGACGAACGATTCGGCGCGCAGCCGTTCCAGCGCCTCCTCCAGGTGGGAGATGTCCGCGGCGCGCAGGTGCACGAGCGCGTCCGCCTCGCCGGAGACGGTGTACGCGCCGACCACCTCGGGGTGCCGGCGGGCGGCGGCGCCGATCTGCGCCGGGGTGGTCCGGCCGGCGCAGAACAGCTCGACGAACGCCTCGGTGGTCCAGCCGACGGCGGCCGGGTCGACGACGGCGGTGAACCCGCGGATCACCCCGGCGGATCGGAGTCGGTCGACCCGTCGTTTGACGGCGGGGGCGGAGAGTGACACCCGGCTGCCGATGTCCGCGTACGAGGCGCGGGCATCCGCGACGAGTAACGCAATGATTCGCTGGTCGACCGCGTCTATCTGCAACGTTCTGCTCCTGGGAAGCAATGCTTGTGGCTGTTACCAAAGTTGTACCGTACCTACTCTTGGTGACCGTGAACCAGCAGCGAGTCTCGCGAAAGCGGACATATCTCATGTGCTCGCCCGAGCACTTCACGGTCGAGTACGCGATCAACCCGTGGATGGACGTGACCACGCCGGTCGACGCCGACCTGGCGGTCAAGCAGTGGGACCGGCTGCGCGAGACGCTCGTCGGGCTGGGCCACGAGGTGCACCTGCTGACTCCCGAGGCGGGCCTGCCGGACATGGTCTACGCGGCCAACGGCGCGTTCGTGGTCGACGGCACCGTCTACGGTGCCCGGTTCAAGCACGAGCAGCGGTCCGCCGAGGCCGCCGCGCACCGGGCGTTCTACGAGCAGCACGGCTGGCGGTTCATCGCGCCGAGCGAGACCAACGAGGGTGAGGGCGACTTCGCGTACCTGCCGGAGGCGCACGGCGGCCTGGTCCTCGCCGGGTACGGCTTCCGGACCGAGCCGGCCGCGCACGCCGAGGCGCAGGAGGCGCTCGGGCGGCCGGTGGTCTCGCTGCACCTGGTCGACCCGCGCTTCTACCACCTGGACGTCGCGCTGGCCTCGATCGACGACGAGAACATCGTCTACTACCCGGGGGCCTTCTCCGCCGCCAGTCAGAAGGTGCTGGCCCAGCTGTTCCCGGACGGGATCGTCGCGGACGACGAGGACGCCCTGGCGTTCGGCCTGAACCTGGTCAGCGACGGGCTCAACGTGGTGCTGAACAACGAGGCGACCCGGCTCGCCGGCAAGCTGAAGGCCGCCGGCTACCACCCGGTCCCGGTGGAGCTGGCCGAGCTGAAGAAGGGCGGTGGCAGCGTGAAGTGCTGCATCGCCGAGCTGCGGCACTGAGCCACGCCTCGACGCGAAGGGCGGCCTTCCGGTGGGAGACCGCCCTTGCGCGTGTACGGGGGCCGGTCAGCCCAGCGTCGCCAGCTCGTTGATCACGACGTTGGAGAGCAGCCGGCCGTCGGTCTGCACCCGGCGGAGGTACCACTTCTGCTGCGGCGTACGGGTCTGGTTGAACTGCCAGGTGCCGCGCGGGCTGTCCACCTGGCCGACCTTGCCGAGCGCCAGGTTGACCTGCTGCGGCGAGGGGTTCCCCCCGGCCAGCCGGATCGCCTTGTCCAGCACCAGCGCGGCGTCGTAGGAGGCCATCGCGTACGTGGTGGGCGCCGAGTTGAACGTCTTCCGGTAGGCCGAGGCGAAGATCCGGTTCGCGGTGTTGTTGAGGTCGGCCGAGTAGTTCAGCGCGGTCTCGATGCCGTACGACTCGATGAGCTTGCGCTCGCGGCCCTTCTCCCCGTCGTCGAGCTGGTCGAGCGCGGTGCCCTCGGTGAGGAAGCCGGGGGCGTAGATCGGTCCCCGGTAGCCCTGGGCGTATAGCTGTTTGACGAACTGCACCGCCTGGGCGCCGGAGTAGTGGCAGAACACCGCGTCCGGCTTGCGCCCGAGCGCCTTGCGGATCGGCCCGGAGTAGAGCGACCGGGAGGGGTTGGGGTCGTCCTCGGTGAAGATCGGGTCCTCGGTGAGCCGGCGGCCCCGCTCGTACGCGCGCCGCAGCCCTTCGATGACGTCCTGGCTGCCGGGGCCGCGGGTGCCGAAGATGGCGATCCGGCTGGAGGCGTCCAGCTTTTGGCGCAGGTACTCGCCGAGCGCCTCGCCGGGCTCGGTCAGCACGTACGACGTGCGCCAGATGTAGACGACGCCCTGGAGCGTCGACGGGGAGGCGTTGGAGCCCAGCAGGGGCACCCGGGCCTCCTCGACCGCGTCCTTGATGCCGGTCATCACGGTCGGGCTGACCACGCCGGTGAGCGCGAGCACGCCCTCCTTGAGCAGCCGGTCGACGGCGGCCTTGCCGGTGGCGGCGGTGTCGCCCTCCTCGGCGGTCACGAGCGTGACCGGGTGGCCGGCGATCTGCTGACCGCGCATGCTGAGGAAGAGCTGGAAGCCGTTGGTGATCTCGTCGCCGATGGCCTTGTTCGCCCCGCTGCCGGGCACGATCAGTCCGACTTTGATCGGGCTGCCGGATCCGGCCTGTTCCCCGGAGTCGTCCCCGGAGCCGCACCCCGCCGCCAGTCCGGTGGTGCCCAGCGCGGCCAGCAGTTGCAGGGCCCGCCTGCGGTTCATCTGTGCCACCGACTTCCTTCCCGACGGGGCGGCCATGGTGCACACCCCTTCGGCGTTCTACCTGGTCGACGACGCTGCGTCAATGCCCGGAAGATCATCGTGAAGCGACCGCAACGCCTCGATGACCCGGGGCCATGCGGTGGAGCCCGGTGCGATCAGCCCGAAATGCTCACATTCGGGCAGCTCAACGAGCGTGGCCGAGCCTCCAGCGGCCTGATCTGCGGCTATCCAGGACCGGCTGATCGCGATCGGAACCTGCATATCTCGATCACCATGAATTACTACTGTACGTGTTCGGACGGGTACCAATACCGATGGATCGGCCGCCGCGTACCGGTCCGGCACGTCGTCCGGGCCGCCGCCGAGCAGCGCGGCCACCGCCCCCTCGTCCAGGTCCAGCCGGTACGCCTGCGCGAGGTCGGCCACCGGTGCCAGCGCGAGCACCCCACCGACCGTCTCCGGGGCGTGCGCGGCCACGTACAGGGCCAGGTGCCCGCCCGCGGAGTGACCGACCAGGATCGGCGGCACGGGCGCCACCCGGCCGGGCAGCGCGGCGGCGGCGAGTTCCGGCAGCGCGGCGATCCCGGCGCGGACGTCGGTGAGCGTGTGCGGCCACCCTCCGCCCGGCCGGCCGGTCCGCCGGTACTCGATCTGCGCGACCGGGTGGCCGAGCGCCGCGAGCGCCGCCGCCATCGGGCCGGTGTGGGTCCGGTCGTACTCCGCCCGCCAGAAGCCGCCGTGCACCACGACCACGAGCGGCCGGGGCGGCCCGTCGCCCGCCGGGAGGCGCAGGTCGGCGCACTGGTCCGGGTGGTCGCCGTAGGAGACCGTGGCATCCGGGGGCGGGGACGGGCGGGTCAGCACCTCGCGCGGGTCGGAGAGCATGCGGCGACGGTAGCGTCCACCGGTCCGGCCGCGTGCACATGGTCGGCGTGGGTAAAGATGGGTGCCATGACCGAAGCGCACTCCGCCGGACACGACGACGAACAGGGCAACGATGGCATCCCCGGCACCGTGGTGGTGGTCGGGCCGGACGGCCGCCCGGTCGGCACGGTGCAGACCGACGAGGGCAAGGGCGAGGACCCGACCCGTCTGGTCGAGCAGCCGGCCAAGGTGATGCGGATCGGCAGCATGATCAAGCAGCTGCTGGAGGAGGTGAAGGCGGCGCCGCTCGACGACGCGAGCCGGCACCGGATGCGGGAGATCCACGAGCGCTCGATCGTCGAGCTGAAGGAGGGCCTCGCCCCCGAGCTGCGCGAGGAGCTGGAGCGGATCTCGCTGCCGTTCACCGAGCAGCAGGCGCCGAGCGAGGGTGAGCTGCGCATCGCGCACGCCCAGCTGGTGGGCTGGCTGGAGGGGCTGTTCCACGGCATCCAGGCCGCGCTGGTGGCCCAGCAGATGGCCGCCCGCGTCCAGCTGGAGCAGATGCGCTCCGGCCGCCAGGCGCTGCCGAGCGGCCCGGGCGGCGTGATTCCGGGCATGCCGGGGATGCCCGGCGGCGAGGGCCACGCGCCCGGCCAGTACCTGTGACCCGTCGGCCGGGGCGCGTCACGCGCCACGGCCGCTCAGTCCACCCCGAAGACCTTCTCCAGGTACGCCGCGACGCCGTCCTCGGTGTTGGGCCCGGTGACCTCGTGTGCGATCTCGCGTACGGCCGGGTGGGCGTTGGCGACAGCCACCGCCCGTCCGGCCCAGGCCAGCATCGGCACGTCGTTGGGCATGTCGCCGAAGGCCAGCACGTCCCGCTCGCCGATGCCGAGCCGCTCCGCGTACCAGGCCAGACCGGCCGCCTTGGTGACGCCGGCCGCCGAGATCTCGATCAGCCCGCTGTACGACGAGTGGGTCGCCTCGGCCAGCCCTTCCAGCGCGCCCGCCACCACCTGCACGAAGACGTCCGGGTCCTGCTCACCGGCCCGGGCCAGCAGCTTCACCGCGGGCGCGGACAGCAGCTCCTCGGGCGACTCGACGGCCCGGATCGCGTCGAGGTCGGCGTCCCAGCGCAGCGGGTAGTGCGCCTCGTGCCGCATCTGCCGGCTGTCCACGATCTCCACCGCGAAGCTGACCCCGGGCACCTCGGCGCGCAGGCGCCGGGCCACCTCCGCCAGCAGCTCCGGGGCGAGCGGGTCGGCCCGCAGCACCTGGTCGGTGACCGGGTCGTACACCACCGCGCCGTTGGCGCAGATCGCCGGCAGCGGCTCGGCGAGCTGCTCGTACACCATCTGGAGCCAGCGGATCGGACGGCCGGTGACCAGGACCACCGGCGTGCCGGCGGCGTTGATGCGGGCCAGCACCGCGGCGGTACGCGCGCTGAGCGTCCGGTCGTCGCGCAGCAGCGTGCCGTCGATGTCGGAGGCGACGAGGCGAGGTGGATCTTCCATCACCGGGAGAGTAGCCGGTCCAGGTAGACCGCGACGCCGTCGTCGTCGTTGCGCAAGGTGATCTCGTCCGCCGCGGCGCGCACCTCCGGGTGGGCGTTCGCCACCGCCACCCGGGCCCAGCCGGCCCAGTCGAACATCGGCAGGTCGTTCGGCTGGTCGCCGAAGACCAGCACGTCGGCCGGGTCCACGCCGAGCCGCTCGGCGATGACACTCAGCCCGCTGGCCTTGTCGGTGCGGGGCGGGCAGATCTCGACGAAGTCGAGCCCGGCCTGGGTGAGCGTGGCCACGTCCGGTGGCACGATCGCCCGCGCCGCGGCCAGCAGCTCGTCCACGTGGTGGTCGGCGGTACGCGCGAACGCCTTGATCACGTCGCAGGACAGGCACTCGACCCGGCTGCGGGCCTCGAACCGGTCCGGGTAGGGCCAGCTCGGGTGGTAGTCGCCCCAGAGCGGCGCGTCGTGCTCGTCCGACGCCTCCACCATCACCGTGAGCGGGCCGACCGCCGCCTCCAGGTCGGTGAGGATCCGGGCCAGCACCTCACCGGGCAGCCGCTCGTCCCGCAGCACCAGGGGCCCCTCCGGGTCGCTCTGGTCCACCACCCGGCCGCCGCCGGCCATCACCAGGAAGTCGGCGGCCCGGATGTCGTTGCGGGTGAGTTCGGTCAGGCGCGGTCCACGGCCGGTCGCGCCGACCACCGGGATCCCGGCGGACCGCACCCGGTCCAGCACCCGATGGGTGTACGCGGAGACGGTCTCGTCGCTGCGCACGAGCGTGCCGTCGAGGTCGGTGGCGATCAGCTTGGGCAGTCCCGGGCGGGTCATGGTTCCTCCTTCGCCCGCCGCCGTCACGCCGGCCGACCAGGTCCTCGGTGCCGCGACCATGGGACGGCGGGCAGCAACCGTATCTCGCGGAACGGGCGGCAACCACGGCTTTCCGGCGAATCGGCGGCGAAGCTCCGGTGGCCGCCGAACCTGGTTCAGTAGGACCGTTCGGGGCCGGCGAACGGCACCGTGGGCTGCACCGTCAGATCCGCCGGGGCCGGTGGCACGTCGTCCTCGTCCGTCCGGCGGCGGCGGTCGGGCCGGTCGTCGTCCGGCTCCCCGTCGGCGGGCGTCCCGCCGGCCGACCGGCCGGCCAGGTGCAGCGCGGCCGCCAGCAGCGCGACGGCGACGAACGCGCTGACCAGACCGCGTCCGTGCTCGACCTCCAGGCGCTGCTCGCCGACGAAGAACAGGATGCGCCGGGCCAGTTGTTCGAGGGAGCCGGCGGTCGCGACCAGCACTCCGAGCAAGCCCGCCGCGAGACCCAGCCCGGCCAGCCGGGCGTGCTGCCGTACCGCAGGGGCACCGCGCAGCGCCAGCCCCACCGCGACCGACAGCCCGAGCAGGCCCACGAGGTACGCCGTACCGAACCCGCCGATCTCGGAGATGCCGCCGGTCAGCCGGGCGGGCGCGTCGTCGCCCCGGGCCTCGGCCGGCACCGTGATCGCCAGCCACTCACCGAGCAGCGAGGCGATCGCGGCCACGGCGCCGAGCCCGGTGAGCACGGGCGGCAGGCGGCGGTCCCGGCCCAGCGCGGCGAGCGAGCGCGCGGCCCGGCCGGACGACTCCGGCTCGGCGTCGCCCCACTCGACGATCGTGGTGTCGTCGGACCGGTTGTCCTGCAGGGGGATTCGCTTGTCCTGCCGGGGAACGGGGAGATCCTGCGACATGGCCACCCTTCCCGTACGCGGGCCTGCGTCGAATCATGGCACAGCCCGCTCCCGACGGCCGGGATCGCGACCCCGAGGTCCGGTGCGGGGCGGCCCGCTTTCGGTTAGCGTCGGTGCCATGCCTATCCGTACCGCATCCGCTCGCTGGCAGGGCAACCTCACCGAGGGGTCCGGCACCGTCCGCACCGGCAAGGGCGGCCTGTCCGGCAACTACTCCTTCAAGTCGCGCTTCGAGGAGGGCGAGGGCACCAACCCCGAGGAGCTGATCGGCGCCGCACACGCCGGCTGCTTCTCGATGGCTCTCTCCAAGCAGCTCGCCGACGCCGGCGCCCAGGAGACGGCGGTGGAGACCACCGCCAAGGTGCACTTCGACAAGACCGACGCCGGCATGACGGTGACCCGCATCGACCTGGAGACAGTGGGCCAGGTTCCGGGCATCGACCAGGCCGAGTTCACCAAGCTCGCCGAGGCGGCCAAGGAGAACTGCCCGATCTCCCGGCTGCTGTCGCCGGGCGCGCAGATCACGCTGAACGCCCGTCTGGCCTGACATCGCGTACGGCACGGCGGGGGTGTCCTGCGGGGCGCCCTCGCCGTGCGGTGTGCCCGATCCGGAGGGAGTGACCGGGCCGCGTGGCCGTGGAGATGAGCCGGGACCGGTTCGAGGAACTGGTCGGCGAGGCGCTCGACGAGGTGCCCGAGGAACTGCTCGGGTTGATGAGCAACGTGGTCATCCTGGTGGAGGACGACCCGCCGCCGGGCGAGGACCTGCTCGGCCTGTACGAGGGGCATTCGCTCACCTCTCGCGGCTGGGACTACTCCGGCGTGCTGCCCGACCGCATCCTGATCTACCGCAACCCGATCCTGGCGATCTGCGACACCGACGACGACGTCGTCGACGAGGTGGCGATCACCGTGGTGCACGAGATCGCCCACCACTTCGGCATCGACGACGAGCGCCTGCACGCCCTGGGCTGGGGCTGACCGGCCTCCGGCGCGTCCCCGCCCGGCTGATTCCGGCGGTTGCGCCGGTCCCCTAACCTGCGGATCAGGCAGATCCTGATGCAGGAGGAAAACCCATGCGCAGCGCGCTGTTCTCCGCGGAGAACCTTGAGAAGGAGTCCCAGCAGCCGGGCATGCGGTTGCAGAACTCCAAGATGCTGAAGATCGAGCTGAACGGCGAGGCGATGGCCCGGGTCGGGTCGATGGTCGCCTACCAGGGGCAGGTGCAGTTCCAGGCGCTCGGCTCCGGCGGCATCGGCAAGTTCATCAAGCAGCGGCTCACCGGCGAGGGCGTGCCGCTGATGAAGGTCTCCGGGCGCGGCGACGTCTTCCTCGCCGACTTCGCCAAGGACGTGCACGTCATCGACCTGGAGCCGGGCGACGCGCTGTCCATCAACGGCTCCAGCGTGCTGGCGTTCGACTCGACGCTCCAGTACGACATCAAGATGGTCGGCGGCGCCGGTTTCGCGTCCTCGTCCGGCCTGTTCAACTGCGTCTTCACCGGCCACGGCCGGATCGCCATCACCACCAAGGGCACCCCGGTGGTGCTCAACGTGGACGCGCCGACGTACGTGGACCCGCAGGCGGCGGTCTGCTGGTCGGCGAACCTCCAGACCGGCTACCACCGCGCCGAGCAGCTCGGGCTCGGCACGCTGCTCGGCCGCAGCACCGGTGAGGCGTTCACGATGAGCTTCGCCGGTCAGGGCTTCGTCGTGGTCCAGCCCTCGGAGGAGCCTCCGGTGGCCGGCAGCGGCTCCCAGCAGCAGGGCGGCGTGCTCGGCGGCCTGCTTCAGTGACCTTCCGGTGCCCGGGGCGTCCGCCGAGGTCGCCCCGGGCCGGTCAGCTCAGCTCGCCGGCCCGCAGCCGGGCCACCCAGGCCGCCGCGTCGGCGTAGTCGGCGTCGGTGAGCCCGGGCGGCACCGGCGTCTGCTGGTCACCCGCCGCCGTGCTCCAGCGGTGCCGGGGGTACGACCCCAGGAACCGCACGTCGGCGCAGACCCGGCGCAGCCCCTGCAACGCCTCACCGAGGCGTACGTCGGCGACGTGTCCGGCGCAGTCCAGGAAGAACACGTAGCGGCCGAGCGCCTCGCCGGTCGGGCGGGACTCGATCCGGGTCATGTTCACGCCGCGCACCGCCAGTTCCATCAGCACCGCCAGCAGCGCTCCCACCCGGTCGTGGGCCAGGCACACCGCGAGCGAGGTGAGGTCGTCGCCGGTGGGCGGCGGGGGCGGCCCGGGGCGGGACACGAGCGCGAACCGGGTCACCGCGTCCGGGTGGTCGGCGATCTTGTCGGCCAGCACCGCGAGCCGGTGCCGGGTCGCGCCGATCGGGGCGCAGATGGCGGCGTCGTACTCGCCGCTCGCCGCACCGGCCGCGGCCGCGCCGTTGGAGAGCACGTCGACCACTGTGGCGTCGGGCAGGTGCTCCCGCAGCCAGCCCCGGCACTGGGTGGACGCCTGCGGGTGGGCCGCGACGGAGCGGACGTCGGACAGTGTGGTGCCGGCGCGGGCGGCCAGCACGAACTCCACCGGCAGGACGACCTCGCGGGTGATCACCAGCGGGTCGCCCTCGACCAGTTCGTCGAGCGTCACCCCGACCGCGCCGCCGATGGAGTTCTCCAGCGGCACCAGCGCCGCGTCCGCCTCCCCGGCGCGTACCGCGTCGAGCGCCTCACCGACGCTGCGGGCCGGCGTGCGGTCCCCGCGCTCGGCGGCGGGCACCGTACGCAGGGCCTGCTCGGCGAAGGTGCCCTCGGGGCCCAGGTAGACGAAGCGGGTCGGCGGTGTTCCCGGCATGCCGACCAGCCTACGCACCCGGCGTGCCGTCGCAGGCCAGGGTACGGATGCCGGCCGGCGCCACGGTCCGTACCTCGACGCCGCACACGTCCGTGCCGGCGGTGACCAGCCTCGGCGTGCCGGTCTCGCCGCGCGTGACCACCTGCAACTCCTCGTGCCCGGTGACGGTCAGCACGGTGTACTGCCAGCCCTCGGCGCAGAGCGGACCGGTCGCCACCGTCACCTTGACGTCGCGGGGCAGCACGCCTGCCGAGCCGCGCAGGAGCGCGACGATCCGGTCGCCGGACGGTCGCCCCCGGCAGGGCGCCGCCGAGGACGGCGCGGACGGCGAGGGCGTGGGCGGGAGGACCGGCGCCGATGGGGTCGGGGTGGCGCTCGGGCTGGGCGTGGCGGACGTGGACGGGACCGGGACGGGCGTGGCGGCGGCGGGTGGCGCGCGCAGCTCCGGCGGGGTGCCGCAGGCGGCGAGGGCGAGCAGCGTCAGCAGCGCCAGCGGGCGGTGGCGGCGTCGGGGGTGTGGGGTGCGGGGCACGGGGGCGTCCTCGGGCATCGAGGGGTGTCGTCGTGTGGTGGGACCGAGGCCATCGTAGGAGCAGGACCGGCCCGGGGTGAAGCGCGCCGGTCGGACCGCGAGGGGGTCAGACCGCGGAGAGGAAGGTGAGCGAGCCGGCCACCGCGCCGTCGGTCAGCACCGGCGTGGAGATGGCGTCGACCGTGCGGCCCGCGTCGGAGCCGGGCCCCTGCACCCGCAGCAGGCCGCGGGCGAGCCGCCCGGAGTGCAGCGCGAGCAGCGGCGGGATCTTGTCGGTCTCCTGCTCGGTCAGCTCGCTCGGGCTCGCCGTGAAGTCGACCAGGCGCAGGCCGCCCTCCAGCAGCGGCAGGCCGATCACGTCCTCCGGGGCGCCCAGGCAGAGCAGGTCACAGCCGGACGAGGAGATCGCCACGACGGTGGTGCCCTCGTCGATCAGCAGGCACGGTTCGGCGGCCCGGGAGACCATGCCGGACCACTGCCCGAAGTTGTCGGACTCCTGCTCGGTGGATGCCGCGGGCGCGAACACTTCCGAGAGTGAGAGTTCGACGTGGGCCACCGCGCCTCCTATGTACACCGACGGTCTGTCCACGCTAGCCGGTCGGTGCGGCGGAAGCATCGGCTGCCGGGCGGCCGGCGACGGCGCGGACCGACGGAACCAGTCGGGGGCGGTGCCGTGGGCCGCGTGGCGTCGCCGGAGACGTTACCGGTGGGCGGCTCGCTTGTCAGCGGCCGTTCGGCCCTCGTCATACCACCGGTAGTCGGCGGTTGGACGGTACGTGCCGTTGAACCACGTGGCCGGCGCCTGCGCGACGCGGGAGAGCTTCTCGGCGGTGGCCGGACTGATCCGGTTCCCGCCGGCCACGAGCAGGCGGTCCAGCTCGCGGTGGGTGGCCATGAGGCAGTCCTTCGGCAGGCCGTAGACGCTGATCACCCCGGAGCCGACGAACGTCAGCACCGGGGTCACCGGGATCGGCAGGCCGACCGCGTCGGAGAGGGCCTTGCTGGCCCGCTTGGCGTCCCGGCGCGCCTCCGCCACGTACGGCGGGCGTTTGCCGTTGATCTGGACCACGTCTCCGGCCACGAGCACCCGGGCCCGGCCGTGGTCGGCGATGGTGACCGCGAACAGACCGCTCGGGCCGATGGCCAGGAACCCGGCCCGGTCGTCGCGGCCGCGGTCGAGCAGCATGTCCGCCGGGTCCGTCCGGGGCCACTCGATGACGTGCCAGGCGGGACCGAGGTGATCGAGCTGGCCCAGGGCGCGGGCCCCTGCCGCTTCCAACCGGCGGGCCCCCCGCTCCGCCCGGCGACGCCGGGCCCACTCCAATGGAGTCGGTCGGGCCGGCTCGAGCACCGAGGTGGGCTCGACCCGGGAGTGCGGCACCGTGCGGGGCGGCAGTGCCCTGCTCGGTACGGCTCGACGAGCGGGAAAGACAGTCATCGCGACCTCCGGCAAAAGGTCTCTCGAAGTTATGTCTCCACTACCCTACGTTGCGCCCCCGGGGGCTCGGCAAGTTGGACCGCCGGAGTGAGTGTGGATGAATGCCATATTCATTCACACTTCTTTTCCGGATGGTGCGCAAGCCTGCCCTAGGCTGCGGGAGTGACCCACTATGTGGACAGCGAAGTCGCCCGGCTCGGGACGGTGCTGCTGCACCGCCCGGGACCGGAACTGGCCCGCCTCACCCCGCGGAACAACGACAGTCTCCTGTTCGACGCTATCCCATGGGTGGGACGCGCGCAGGAGGAGCACGACGCGTTCGCGGCGGCGCTGCGGTCCCGCGGGGTCGAGGTGCTCTACCTGGCCGACCTGCTGGTCGAGACGCTCGCCGTGGCGGACGCCCGGGCCGAGCTGACCGACCAGGTGCTGCGGTCCCGCCGGCTCGGCCACACCCTGCGGCGCCGGGTCGCCGACCATCTGGCGTACCTCGACCCGGCCGGGCTGGCCGACGTGCTCACCGCCGGGCTCGCCCACGAGGAACTGCGGATCGGCGCCGACCGCCCCGGCGGTCTGGTCTGGACGCTCATGGACCGGCACGACTTCGTCATCGACCCGCTGCCCAATTTGCTGTTCACCCGCGACTCGTCGGTCTGGATCGGCGACCGGGTCGGAGTGACCAGCCTGGCCATGCCGGCCCGACGGCGGGAGACCACGCTCACCGACGCGATCTACCGCTTCCACCCGCGCTTCGTCGGGACCGAGTTCGTCTACCACCCCCGGCTGGAGCACCTGGAGGGCGGCGACGTGCTGCTGCTCGCGCCCGGGGTGCTCGCCGTCGGCGTCGGCGAGCGCACCACCCCGGCCGGCGCGGAACGGCTGGCCCGGCAGGTGTTCGCGGCCGGGCTGGCGCACACCATCCTGGTGGTTCCGATCGCCCAGGAGCGCGCCACCATGCACCTGGACACGATCTGCACCATGGTCGACGTCGACGCCGTCCTGATGTACGCGAACGTCGCCGACCAGCTGTCCGCGTACACGGTCATCGCCGGCGCGGACGGCGACGACCTGCGGGTCGACGGCCCGGCGCCGTTCCTGCGGGCCGCCGCCGACGCGATGGACCTCGACCAACTCCGGGTGATCGACACCGGCCTCGACCCGGTCACCGCCGAACGCGAGCAGTGGGACGACGGCAACAACACGCTCGCGCTCGCGCCCCGGCTCTGCGTCGGGTACGAGCGCAACGTGGAGACCAACGCGCAACTGGAACGGGCCGGCATCGAGGTGATCGCCATCGCCGGGTCGGAGCTGGGCTCCGGGCGGGGCGGCCCGCGCTGCATGTCCTGCCCGCTGGTGCGGGAGAAGGGCGGGGCCGCCTGACCCGGAGACGTCAGCGCAGCGTCAGCTGGCGGCCGAGCAGGCCCTGGCGGGCCCGGCGGCCGGCCGCGTCGAGCGGCTCCCGCTCCGCGACCGCCTCGGCGTAGCGCTTGGCGAACTCCGCCACCGGCGCCTCCCACTCGGCGGCCGGGGTGTCCTCCGGCAGGTCCCACACCGGCGCGAGGCGCCCGTGGGCCCGGAACATGCCCGCGAACTTCGTGTCGTCGCCGAGCGTCAGCGCGCCCGCGGCGGCGAGCCGGGACAGCGCGTCCAGCGCGGTGTCCTCGTCCTCCGGCAGGACCAGGCGCACGTGGGCCTTCTCCGGCACCTGGCACCAGTAGGCGGCCCGCGCCGCGGCCAGCTTCACGGTCGGGTAGATCGCCGAGTTGGCCCGCTCCAGAGACGCCTGGACGTTCGGGTCGTCGGCGGCGCCCGGGTCGAGCCAGAAGTCGAACCCCTCGTGCATGCTGATCTCCAGCGGGCCGTCCACCAGGATGTCCTGGAGGCGGGGGCCCGGCCCGGGCAGCGGCGGCACGCTCACCTGGCCGCCCGGCTCGGTCCGCAGCGCGGAGATCAGCGCGTCGGCCAGGTCACGGGAGACGTCGCCGGACTGCTGGTGCCGTTGCAGGCCGATGAAGACCCGCCCGTCCGGCTTGGTCATCGCCGGGGCGGCCATCGGCAGCACGGTGGCCAGCGTGACCGGCCGGTCGCCGTACTCCTCGATCAGTTCCGGGGTCAGCCGCAGCGGCGCGGAGGCGGCCGGGACCAGCTCGCGCAGGGCGATCCACTCCGGCTCGTCGGCGAGGCCCTCGAACGGCCGGGGCACGAAGACGTCGCGCACCTTCTCCCGCTTCGGGGTGGCCTCACCGGCCCGCTGGTTCTTCCGACGCTTGCTCATGCGCCCGCTCCGCTCCGCTCGCCCATGGCGAGACAGCCTAGATGCCGGGTCTCGGCGGTGGGTGCCGGACCCGCCCGCCGCGTCGGTCAGCCGGCGGCGACCAGATCCGTCCGCTGCACCGGGACCGGGTCGAACCGGGCCCACACACTCTGGCCCAGGCCGTCGCGCTCCACGCCCCAGCCGCTGGCCAGCCCGGCGACGATGTGCAGCCCTCGCCCGTCCGCCGCGTCCGGCGAGGCGGTACGCATGCACGGGCCGGCGCCGGCACCGCCGTCGGTGACCCGGAGTTCGACACTCGGCCCCTGCTCGGTCGTCCGCAGCCGCCAGGCGACCCGGACGACGCCGCCGGGCAGCGCGTCGGCGTGCCGGACCGCGTTGCCGACCAGTTCGGCGAGGACCGCGACCAGGTCGGCCACCAGGACCGGGGGTACGACACCGGCCAGCTCGTCGGCGAGCCGGTGCCGGGCCAGGCGCGCGCCGGTGGCGTCGTGGGGCACCACCACGCACCACGACCGTTCGGCCGGACCAGTCGACACGTCGTTCCTTCCCCGCCCGTGAGCGCCCCGGTCAACCCCGGGGCAGCCGCACCTCTGCGACCGTACCGCCACCGGCTCTGGGCCGGAGGGATACCCATCCATTCTGCTGTTCAACGATCTGGCGGACGAGATAGAGACCGAGCCCCGCGCCGGGATACCGGCGGCGGTCGCCGGACTCGCCCTGCCAGAACCGGTCGAAGGCCCGCTCCACGTGCTCCGGCCGGATGCCGATGCCCCGGTCGGCCACCCGGAACGAGACGGTCCGCTCGTTCGCCTCGGCGGTGATCTCGATCGGCGTGTCCGGCAGCGAATACTTCCCGGCGTTGGTGCCCAGCTCGGTGAGCACCGTGGCGAGGCTGTGCCGGTCGCCGAGCGCCTTGGGCAGGTCGGCGGGCAGGTCGAGCACGACCCGGTGCCGGACGTCGGCCGGCAGGTCGGCCACCGCCGACCGCAGCGCGTCGACCAGGTCGAACGGCGCGGCCGGTTCACCGCCGGGGCGGTTCTCCGTGGCGGCGGTCAGCAGCCGGTCCACCAGGCGGGCCAGTTCGTTGGCGCGCTGGCCGATGATCCGGGCGGCCTGCCTCCGGTCGCCGTCGCTCAGCGAGTCCCAGTGGTCGGTGAGCGTGTCCGCGTACCCCTTGATCACGGTGACCGGGGTACGCAGCTCGTGGCTGGTCACCGCGACGAACAGGTCCCGGTCGTGGTCGCGCCGCTGCTGGTCGGTGGTGTCGCGGAAGCTGACCACCCGCAGCGCGTTCGGGCCGGGCAGCTCGCCGGAGGTGATCCGCAGCCAGCGGCCGTCCGGCAGCCGGTGGTCGAGCACCTGGCCGGGCGGCGGCAGCGGGAACGGCAGCGGACGGCTCAGCGCCTCCTCCGCCGGCCGGCCGGTCACCTCGACCGCGGCCGGGTTCCAGAGCCGGACCCGTCCGTCCCGGTCCACCACCGCGAGGCCGTCGGCGAGCGCCGCCACGACCGGGCCGTCCCCGTGTACGGGCAGGCCGGTCTGGTCGCCGTACATGTGGGCGATGCAGGCGGCGATGTAGCCGATGACGGCACGTTGCGAGGGTTGCAGCGGTTCGCCCAGCGGGTAGAGCGCGTGCAGGCTGCCGATGGTGAGCCCGCCGATCTCGGCGCGCGCCACGATCATCCGGCAGAGGCCCCGGCCGGCGACCTCGTCGGCGAGCGCACCGGGGATCGCGTCGACCCGGACCTCCCGTACCGGCGGGCCGGCGAGCAGGCAGACGGTGGCCGGATCGGTGGCGGGCAGCGGGCGGCCGAGGACGAACTCGGCGCTGCCGGTCGCCGCTATCACCCGGCCCCCGGCCGGGGTGAACTCCACGAAGACCAGGCCGGCCGCGCCGACCGACGGTTCGACCTCGCGGAGCAGACGGGTGAGCACGGCGAGACCCGACTCGCCCGAGTTGATCATGTTGATCACTGCGGTGTGGCCGGCGATGAAGGCGGGGTAGTCGGTTCGCTCCGGCATGTCCCGAGTGTGCCGCGCCGTCCGCGTCCGTGACACCCCCGGCCGGTCGACCGTCCCCGGTACCGATCGACGGGACTCACCGGCCCAACCGGGCCAGCGCGTGGGCCGGCCGGTCCGTGATCACCCCGTCCACGCCCGCTTCCAGCACGAGTTCCAGGTCCTCCGGTTCGTTGACGGTCCAGACGTACACCGCGTTGCCGGCGGCGCGCAGCGCGGGGACCAGCCGCGGGCGGGTCCGGACCAGATCCACACCAGGGCCGGCGATCCGGGCGCCGAACGGCAGCCGGCCCAGCGGCAGCAGACGCGGCAGCACCTCCAGCAGCAGCACCGTGGGCAGCGCCGGGGCGAGTTCCCGGACCCGGCGTACGGCGAGCGGCGAGAACGACATCACCGTCACCTGGACGAGATGGCCCGGGCGGGGCTCGGCCAGCCCGTACCGGCGCAGCATCTCGACCAGGCGGCGCTCGACCTCGCCCCGATAGCGGGACGGGTGCTTGGTCTCGATCAGCAGCCGGACCGGGCGCCCGGCGGCCAGCACCGCGTCGAGCAGCCGCTCCAGCGTGAGCAGCCGGGTGTGCGACTCGTCGAGCGGCGCGTCGTCCTCGGCGAGCGTCGCGGCCCGGTGCCAGGAGCCGAAGTCGAGCGCCTCCAGCTCGGCGAGCGTCCGCGCGCTGACCAGCCCACGGCCGTTGCTGGTGCGATCCAGCCGGCGGTCGTGCACGCAGACCAGGTGCCCGTCGCGGGTCAGCCGGACGTCGCACTCCAGCCCGTCCGCGCCCTCGTCGAGAGCGCGCAGGTAGGCGGCGAGCGTGTGCTCCGGCAGGTCGTACGAGGCGCCGCGATGGGCGAAGACCAGGGGGACGGTCATGGCCGCGTCACCGACTCAGGCGACCCGGCCCGGCTGCCCGTCGTCGGTGACCACCGGACGGCCGGCGGCGGCCCAGTCGCCCATCCCGCCGTCGACGTTGCGCACCTGGTCCCAGCCGTTGCGCATGAGGTAACCGACCACCTGGGCGGAACGTCCGCCCGAGCGGCAGATCACCGCGACGTCGCGGTCCTGCGGGATCTCGGCGAGCCGGGCGGGCAGCTCGGTCATCGGCAGGTGATGGGCGGCCGGCGCGTGGCCGGCGGCCCACTCGTCGTCCTCGCGGACGTCGAGCAGGTAGACGTCGTCGGGCACGGCCGACGCGGGGACGCTGGGTAGTGAGGCTCCGAACACGGTCACCAAGCCTAGTCGCCCTCGTCGCTCAGAGCCGGTTGACCCAGCGCGGGTTGGCGCCGGCCCATTCCGGCACGCGCGTGTCGCGCAGCGCGGTGAACAGCCCGCCGCCGCCGTTGTCCAGCACCACGTACGAGACGCCGTCGATGGTCTGCGGGTAGGAGGGCACCTGGACCCCGCGCAGGGCGTCCGCGGGCAGGCCGCGCAGCGCGAACAACAGCTCGTCCAGGGGTACGCCGTTGGTGTCGACGGTCAGCGCCCCGCCGGCCGCGCGGAGCACCCGGTCCAGCTTGACCGGGTCGCTGCGCAGCCGCGTCTCGCCCGCCCGGTCGAGCACCGCCCGCAGCATCTGCTGCTGGTGCCGCTGCCGGTCGTAGTCGCCGCCGGGCAGGTCGTAGCGCTGCCGCACGTAGTCGAGCGTCCGCGCGCCGTCCATCTGCTGGCAGCCGGCGTCGAACTGGTGCCGGGTGTGGATCGAGCGCACCGGCGTGTCCACGCACATCCGGATGCCGCCGAGCTGGTCGATCACCTGCTTGAAGCCGGAGAAGTCGACGAGTGCCGCCCCGTCGAAGCGGATCCCGGTGAGCCGGCTCAGGGTGGTGCTGAGCAGCCGGGCACCGCCCTCACCGCCGCCGCCGTGCTCGTACGCGGCGTTGACCTTGTCCTGGCCGCCGGGGAAGCCGGGCGCCGCGGGGAGCGCCACCAGCAGGTCGCGCGGCACGGAGATCAGGTACGCCTGCCGCATCCCGGCCGGCACGTGCACGATCAGGATGCTGTCGGAGCGCTGGTCCTCCGGGTTCGCACCGGGCCGGTGGTCCGAGCCGATCAGCAGGTAGTTGAGCGCGCCGTCCAGGTCGGTCCGCTTGTTCCGGGCGGCCGGGTCGAGCAGTTGCTCCTTGGCCACCGTGCGGTCGTAGCGCGAGGTGAGCCAGTGCAGCCCGGCGACGCCGAGCGTGGCGAGCAGGACCAGCACGAGCCCGGCGCCGAGCAGGAACCGGGCCCAGCGGGCGGGTCCACCCCGCCCGCGTCGGTTCCGTGCTGGTCTGGACGTGACGATCCCCCCGTAGCCGCGACATGAGACCCGCTCACGTCAGGCTACGGGGGGATCGGCCGACCGGTACCGCTTTCGTGCAGGTCAGCAGGTCATTTACGGGTGGACAGGACGTCCGGGTTGTTCACCACGAAGTCGGCCAGCTTGTCGCTCTTGACCGCCTGGAACATGTCCATCGTCGTCTCGTTGAACGTCTCCCGGCCGTTGCCGTTGCCGGCGAAGGTGCCGCCGTTGGTCCGCAGCGTGACCAGGTCGTTCCCGTTGAGGTTCTTGAGCGTGAAGATGAAGTCGGCGATCGGCACGCCGCCGGTGTCCAGGACGAACGCCTTGCCCGCGGCCTTCATCAGCGAGTTGAGCTTCAGCGGGTTGGTCAGCATGCCGCCCTCGGTGGCCTTCTTGGCCATCGCCTTGATCAGCTGCTGCTGGTTCTGCTGCCGGTCGTAATCGCTGTTCGGCAGGCCGTAGCGCTGGCGGGAGTAGTCGAGCGCCTCCCAGCCCTCCATCTCCCGGCAGCCCTTCTTGTGCACCACTGCCTTGTACGGCTTGCCGGTCTTCTTCGCGTCGGCGTTCCACATCGCCTTGCCGTCGACGTACGACATGTGGTGCGACTTGACCTCGTGGCTCACGCAGATGCGCACCGAGCCGAGCGCGTCGATCACGCTCTTGAAGCCGCCGAAGTTGATGATCGCGGCGCCGTCGAAGCCGATGCCGGTCATCGACTTGATCGTCTTGGCCATCAGCTGGGCGCCGCCCTCCCAGCCGCCGCCGTTCTGGGCGCCGTGGAAGAAGGCCGCATTGATCTTGTCGGTGCCGCCCTTGTAACCGCTCTTCTCGAACGCCGGGATACGCGCCTCGGTGTCCCGGGGGATCGAGATCAGGTACGCCTGGTCGTGGCTGGCCGGGATGTGCAGGATGATGATCGTGTCCGACCGGACGTCATCGGCGGCCCAGCGCTCGCGGGCGTCCACACCGAGCAGCAGCATGTCGATCGGGCCTTCGAGGCTGTTGCCGCCCTCGGCCTCGCTCTTGCCCGCCCCGCCGAGCAGGTTGCGCTGGGCGATGTTGTCCGTGGCCTGGCCGATGACCGCCTTGCTGCCGACGATCGCGACACCACTGGTCACCATCAGCACGGCGCCGAGCACCAGCGTGAGCTTCGCCCAGAGCGGGTCCTTGCGCTTGGTGCGCTTCTTCTTGCCACCGCCGGGACCGCGACCGCCGGAACCGGGCTGTGTGGGGATGACCGGAGGGACCCGCCCGGATGATCCGGGTGCCGGTGACTGCGGGCGACGGCTGGTCTGGACCGACATGCGTGCTCCAGCTCGGTGATCGGGGGCGGGACCACTTTACGTATCTGTTCCCGTTCTCGCGACCTCGTAGGGGCGCAATTCCCGTCAATACCGGCCAACACCTTTGGGTTGTGGCCGAACGGGCAGGGGTAAGGAGCCGGTCGGCGGTTGGCCTCCGTGGTGGCGAGGTCGTAGAGCGCGAGACCGGTCATGTCGTGCCGGCGTCAGCCGCCCGCGTTGTCGCCCGAACCCTTCTGGTTGGCCTGCATCCACTCGGCCATCCGGTCCGCGGCGATGGCCTTGTACATCGCCAGCGCCTTCTCCCGGTCGGAGACCACCACGGACTGGCCGTCGATGGTCTGGCCGCCCAGGTGCGGGCTGGTGACGAACGTGAGGTTCTCGCCCCGCAGGCTGCGGAACTGCACTGCCATGTCGGTCAACGAGAATCCCTGGTCGACCGTGACGGCGGCGGTCACCGCCTTGAGGAAGTCGTTCAGCTTCTTCGGGTTGGTGAGCGTCCCGGTGCTCGCCGCCTTGTCCATCAGCGCCTTCAGGAACTCCTGCTGGTGCCGCATCCGGGCGAAGTCGCCGTCCGGGAACTGCTTGCGCTGCCGGACCCAGTCCAGCGCCTCGGCGCCGTTCATGTGGTTCACGCCCTTGGTGAACGTCCGGTACGGCTTGTGGATCGAGGTGATGGTCCGCTCCACCTTGAGGTCCACCCCGCCCAGCGCGTCGGTGACCTCCTTGAAGCCGCCGAAGTCGATGGCCATGACGTGGTCGATCCGTACGTCGGTGAAGCACTCCACGGTCTTCACCGCGAGCGGCAGGCCGCCGAACGCGAACGCCGCGTTGATCTTGTTGCGCGAGCTGGAGTCGCACGACGCGCCCGCGCTCTCCGGGATCGGCACGTACAGGTCACGCGGCACCGAGACCAGGTAGGCGCTCTTGTGGTCGGCCGGGATGTGCATGACGATCACGGTGTCCGCGCGCCACTTGCCGCTCCCGTCGACCGGGGCGTCCGGATCCCGCGAGTCACTGCCCACGAGCAGGATGTTGAACGCGCCGTCGACCTGCTTGACCGGCCGCCCCCCGGTGATCCCGGCGAACGGGTCGGTGCGCGCCAGGTCGTCGTCCAGGTTGCGGGCGTAGAACCAGGCGCCGAGGCCGCCGAGCAGCGCCAGCACCAGCACCGCCACGCCGGCCACCAGGCCGATGCGCCCCCAGCGCGGCCGCGGACCACGCCGGCCGGACCCGCCCGGACCGCCGCCGCCCGGACCACCGGGACCGGTCGGTCCCACCGGGCCGCCGGGCCCGCCCGAGCGGGGTGCCTCGTCGTGGTCGGGGTACCACCTGGTCTCCGAGGGCCGGGCGCGCCCGGTGGCGGCCCGGCCGGAGCCGGGAACCTGGGCGCGACCCGCGCCCCGGCTCAGGTGTCGGGGGATCGGGGCGCCGGCAGACGAGGTCGCTGACATGTAACCGAGGGTAGGTCGGCCGGGCCACCGTCGCCCTCGTACGCGCGCCAGTGTCAGCCGCGTTCCCGTCGGGTTCAGTACCCGAGCCGCCCGCGGAAGTACTCGATGGTGCGTCGGAGGCCGTCTTCGGGCGTGACGCTCGGCTCGTATCCGAGCAGTTCGCGGGCGAGGGTCAGGTCCGGGCGGCGCATCTCCGGGTCGTCGGAGGCGCGAGTGATGTAGCTCACCTCGGACGTGCTTCCGGTGAGTGACACGATCGTCTCGGCCAGTTGCCGCATCGACATCTCGTGCTCGGTGCCGCAGTTGATCGGGCCGGTCTGGGTCGAGTCGAGCAGCAGCAGGATGCCGCGCACCAGGTCGTCGACGTAGCAGATCGAGCGGGTCTGGTTGCCGGTGCCGTGCACCGTGATCGGCTCGCCGCGCAGCGCCTGGGAGATGAACGTCGGGATGGCCCGGCCGTCGTCCGGGCGCATCCGCGGACCGTACGTGTTGAAGATCCGTACGATCGCGGTGTCGGTGCCCCGGCTCCGGTGGTAGGCCATGGTGGCCGCCTCGGAGAAGCGCTTCGCCTCGTCGTAGACGCTGCGGATGCCGATCGGGTTGACGTTGCCCCAGTACGTCTCGCGCTGCGGGTGCTCCTTCGGGTCGCCGTACGCCTCCGAGGTGGAGGCCATCAGGAACCGGGCGCCGTCGTCGGTGGCCCGCTCCAGCAGCGCCAGCGTGGCCACCGAGCCGACCCGGAGGATCTCCACCGGCAGCTTCTCGAAGTCGGTGGGGCTGGCCGGGGACGCCATGTGCAGGATCGCGTCGAACCGCTCGGTCATCGCCGGGTGGTTCGGCAGGCCGTCGGAGATGTCCGCCTCGACGAGCGTGAAGGTCGGCTTGTCCAGCAGGTGGGCCACGTTGTCCTTGGACCCGGTGACGAAGTTGTCCAGCACCACGACGTCGCAGCCGCGCTCGACGAGCCGGTCGACCAGGTGGGACGGGACGAAACCGGCGCCGCCGGTGACGAGGATGCGGTGTCCGGTACCGAAGCGGGGAGCGACCTTCATGGCGGCCAGCCTATACACGCGAGGCGGGGCCCCCGCGTAAGGCAGGGGCCCCGCTCGACGGTGGTGCTCAGTGGGCGCCGGCTCCGGTGAGCGAGCGCACCTCCAGCTCCGCGTACTTCTCCTCGTCGCTCTCCTTGGACAGGATCGTGCCGAGCCAGCCGCACAGGAAGCCGAACGGGATCGAGATGATGCCCGGGTTCGACAGCGGGAACCAGTGCCAGTCGTGGTCGGGGAACATCGCCGTCGGCGCGCCGGAGACGACCGGCGAGAAGAAGACGAGCACCACGGCGGCGAGCAGGCCGCCGTAGATGGCCCAGACCGCGCCCGAGGTGTTGAACCGCTTCCAGAACAGGCTGTAGAGGATCGCCGGCAGGTTGCCCGACGCGGCGACCGCGAACGCCAGCGCGACCAGGAACGCCACGTTCAGGCTCTGCGCGTAGATCGACAGGACGATCGAGACCGCGCCGATAACCAGCGCGGAGATCCGGGCGACGTTCACCTCCTGCCGTTCCGACGCCTGCCCGTTCTTCATCACGTTGGCGTAGAAGTCGTGCGCCAGGCTGGACGACGACGCCAGGGTGAGGCCGGCGACCACGGCGAGGATCGTGGCGAACGCGACCGCTGCGATGATCGCCAGCAGTGTCGCGCCGCCCAGGTCCCCGCCGAGGAAGTCAATCCCCAGCTTCTCGGCGAGCTGTGGTGCCGCGGTGTTGCCCGCCTTGTCCTGCGCGGTGATCTCCGACCCGCCGACGATCGCCGCAGCGCCGAAGCCGAGCGCCAGGGTGAGCAGGTAGAACGTGCCGATGATGCCGATCGCCCAGAGCACGCTCTTACGGGCCGCCCGTGCGGTCGGCACGGTGTAGAAGCGGATCAGGATGTGCGGCAGGCCGGCCGTGCCGAGGACCAGCGCGATGCCCAGCGAGAGCAGGTCCATCTTGCTGTAGAACGTCTTCAGCGCGTCGCCGGGTGTCTCCACGCCGTAGCGCAGCCCGGGTTCGAGGAACGCCGCTCCCTTGCCCGAGGCGCTGGCCGCGTCGCCGAGCAGCGAGGACAGGTTGAACTTGTACTTGGCGAGCACCAGCAGCGTCATCGCCAGCGCGCCGCCCATCAGCAGGAACGCCTTGACGATCTGGACGTACGTGGTGCCCTTCATGCCGCCGACCGTCACGTAGATGATCATCAGGGCGCCGACCATGATGATGGTGGCGACCTTGGCGGTGTCGGCGTCCATGCCGAGGAACGTGGTGCCCGGCTTGATGCCGAGTAGCAGGGCCACGAGCGCGCCGGCGCCGACCATCTGGGCCAGCAGGTAGAAGATCGACACGGTGATTGTGGAGACGGCCGCCGCGGTCCGGACCGGCCGCTGCCGCATCCGGAACGCCAGGACGTCCGCCATCGTGTACCGGCCGGAGTTGCGCAGCAGTTCGGCCACGAGCAGCAGCGCCACCAGCCAGGCGACCAGGAAGCCGATCGAGTAGAGGAAGCCGTCGTAGCCGTAGAGCGCGATGATGCCGGCGATGCCCAGGAAGGACGCCGCCGACATGTAGTCGCCGCCGATCGCCATGCCGTTCTGGAAGCCGGAGAAGGACCGGCCGCCGGCGTAGAAGTCGGTGGCGGTCTTGGTCTGCCGGCTGGCCCAGACGGTGATCGCCAGCGTGATCGCCACGAAGACCAGGAACAGCGTGATGGTGAGGTTCCGGGCGGTGGTGCTGCCCGCCTCAGCCGCGAGGACCGTGTTCATGGGTCACCTCCCCCATCTCGTCGCGGATCCGGTCGGCGACCGGGTCGATCCGGCGGCTGGCGAACCGCGAGTAGAGCCAGGCGATGAGGAACGTGGAGACGAACTGGAGCAGGCCGAAGACCAGGGCGACGTTGATGTTGCCGATCAGCTTCGTGCCCATGAATCCCCGCGCGTACGCGGAGAGGATGACGTAGAGCGCGTACCACAGGAAGAACGCGACGGTCATCGGGAAGACGAAGCCGCGCAGCGCGCGACGCAACCCGGCGAACTCGTCCGACCGCTGGACGGCTAGGTACCGTTCCGCCGCCGACTCGGCGGGTGCGGACGCGGGTGTGTCCGTGGACATCTGTGGATCACCACCTTCGCAGGCGTGGGGGAGTTTCGCGCACGGTAGAGAGCGCGCTCCCGACCCGGGAAGGCTCCGCCGCCGGGCGGCGGACGGCTGCGCCGAACGGCACCCCCACTGCGCCCAGTGACCCACATCACTCCGCTAACCGGTCACCCCGACCTCGTCGATCATGAGGTTGACGGCGACAAATCGGACGCCGAACGCGGCCAACTTCATGATCGTCGGCGCGAGGGGGTCAGCCGGGGAGGTCGTGGTAGCGGCCTCGGTAGTGCAGCAACGGGGGTGTGTCCCGGGGGAGGTCCACCGACTCGATGGTGGCCTCGACCAGCAGGCCCCAGCCGTACTCGCGGGCGGTGTCCAGGCGGCAGCCCGCCCAGCCGCCGGCGTCCGCGGGCACCGGGCCGTACGGCGTCTCGGTCCAGGCGTCCAGCGCGAACAGGCCGCCGGGCGACGGGAACAGGCCGGCGAAGCGGTCGGCGAGCTGCCGGTGCTGCGGGCCCAGCGGGGCCACCGCGAACCGCCCCGCCTCCTCGACGGCCGCCCACAGGTCCGACTCCGGGTCGACCAGGCCGAGCAGCCGGTCCGGCTCGCCCTCGGCCACGAGGGTGGAGGAGACGGTCAGCCCGGCCGGACCGGGTGCGGTCCAGAGCGTCACCGGGGCGGCCAGCCGTCCGCGCAGCCGGCGTACCGGCGAGCGTTGCGCGGCCGGCGCCGCGAACGGATCGGTGGAGTGGATCTGCGCGCCCGGCTCTGGATTCACGTGAAACATTGTGCCGCCCGTCCCCGCGCGAGGTTCGACGGAACGCCCTACCCTGCCGGGCATGGCTCTCATTCCCGCGCAGCAGCTCGCCCAGGAACGGGTCGTCGCCGCCGACGCCATCCTGGGCGGCCAGGTCGACCTGCGTGCCTATCCACACCGGCACCTGCTGGTCAGGGCGAACAACACCTGGGGCCGCAGGGCGTTCCAGCCGCTGATGGAAGCGGTGGAGCACCTGTCGAACTACGGCTGGGAGCTGGTCACCATGACCAGCGTCGGCGACGGCCACCACGTCTACGCGGCGATGCGCCGCACCGCCTGACGGCAGCCCGGGACGCGCGGCTCAGTCGTCGGTGAGCAGGCGGCGGGCGGCGGCCAGCACCTCCGGGTCGGCGCAGCCGGCCGCGTACCCGGCGATCCGGCGGCGGATGTCGCGCCCGAGCAACCACTCCCCGATCCGCTCGGCAATCGGGCGCAGGAACGCCGGCCGGCAGCGGAAGTTGTACCGCCACGTCGCGACAGTGGTGCCGGGATCCGGGCCGGGCGCGAACCGCCAGCCGCCGCCGAACCGCTCGAAGAACCACGGTCCGCGCACCATCTTCATGCCGACGTTGGTCGGCGGCGACCAGGAGACGTACTCGCTGACCATGACCAGGCCGTGCCGGGACCGGGTGTACGTGCGCACGCCCCGGCCGGGCCGCGTCGCGCCGTCGACGAAGTGCTGCTCGCGGACGAACGGATCCCAGCGGTACCGCACCGGGGCGGTGGTCTGGGAGACGGCGAACGCCAGCTCCGGCGGGACCGGGACCGTGGTGACCGCTTCGACGACAGGCATCAGCGCCTCGGCGTGACAGCGGCCAGCAGCTCCGGCTGCCGGTGGTCGAGCGTGTCCCCCGCCATGTACGCGCCGAGCAGTGCCGCGCCTCCGCCGTACGCCAGGCCGACCGGCAGCGCCAGCCAGAGCCACACGTCGCCGAGCAGCGCGGCGGCCACCACGAACGGCACCGCCACCACCGCCGAGCCGACCATGGAGACCAGGGTGAGCAGCCCCTTGGTGAATCCGGCGCCGCTGTTCATGGCGAACGGGTTGCTCGACTCGGGCAGCGAGTACGCGCCGAGCACGGAGACGAACGCGTTGATCGCCAGCCCGCAGCCGTACGCGGCGAACAACGCGCCGCCCATGACGCCGAGCCATTCGGGCCGGCCGAGGACGATCGCCAGCGCGACCGCGATCACGACGAGCATCGGCACCACGTAGATCGAGAACGCGACCATCCGGGCCCGCAGCTCCACCCGCCCGGGCACACCGGCGACCAGGTTCGCGGCGTACGAGCTGCCGTCGAAGCCGAACTGGTTGGCGAGCGTCAACGACGCCAGCGCCCCGACGAAGACCATGGTGAGGCTGACCATCGCCGGCGACGAGTCGGCGGTGGCTTGGTCGAACGCGGCGCCGCCCTCGGACAGGAACGCGGGGCCACCCAGGTTGACCATCAGCGGCACGAACACGCCGACCACGGCGACGGTGATCAGGTTGGCCCGGCGACGGGCGTCCCGCCACCAGTAGCGGCACTCGCGGGCGACGAGCGCGCCGAACCGGTCCCGCCGGGTCCAGCCCACCGCGCGGGGGAAGAGCTGCGCGACCGCGCCGCCGGCCACGCCGCGCGGCGTCCGCGCGGGGCCGCTGCTCGCGGTGCCCACCATCGCCGACTCCAGCGACCGCGACCACCAGACCAGGAGTACGCCGAGCGTCGCGACCGCGATCAGCAGCTTCACCACGGCAGCGCCGGCGCGGCCCTCCGCCACGTCGACACCGGCGGTCCACGGTGCGCCGAACGGCGTCCAGCCGACCACCCGGGCCACGCCGTCCAGCCGGTCCCAGTCGGTCTGCCGTACCGCGGCGAGCACCAGCAACTGCAACGGCCCGAGCAGGGCGGCCAGCACCGCCAGCAGCACGGCGGCCAGGTCGCGTACCCGGCGGGAGCGCAGCATCGTCGCGAACGCGCTCGTGATCGCGCGGGCACCGGCCAGGCAGACGAGCAGCCCGAGGACCACGCCCAGCGCGCCGGCCAGGGCGGCGGCCCAGCCGCCGAGCGCGCCGGCGGTGACCACCAGCCCGGCCGCCGTGATCGCCGTCGCCAGGGCCGGCACGCTGACCAGGGCGGCGGCCAGCAGGCCGGTGACCAGGGTGCGGCGGGACAGCGGCAGCAGCGCGAACCGGGCCGGGTCGAGCGTCTCGTCCACGCCGAAGAAGACGAGCGGCAGGAGCAGCCAGCCGAGCGTCAGCAGCCCACCGCCGAACGCGGCGATCATCAGTGCGTACCGGGACTCGCCGGCCAGCCCCGGCGCGGCCAGCAGGAAGAACCCGACGGCGGCGAACCAGAGCCCGAACAGCAGGCCGAGGACGAACAGCGCGACCCGCCAGGTCTGCCCCCGGAAGTTGTTGCCGAGCACCCGCAGCTTGAGCCGGACGAAGTGCCAGGGCGACACCCGCCGGGCCGGACGGTCGGGGACGGTCACCGGGACAGCCACGACAGCTCCTCGCCGGTCGCGGTCCGGCCGCCGACCACCTCCACGAAGACGTCCTCCAGCGACCGGTCGCCGCGCACCTCGGCCAGCGTGCCGACCCGCTTGATCCGGCCCTCGGCCAGGATCGCCACGTGGGAGCAGAGCCGCTCGACCACCTCCATCACGTGGCTGGAGAAGATCACCGTGCCGCCGCCGCCGACGTACCGGTGCAGGATGTCGCGGATCAGCGCCGCCGAGACCGGGTCGACCGCCTCGAACGGCTCGTCCAGCACCAGCAGGCGCGGACCGTGCAGCAGCGCGCAGGCCAGCCCGATCTTCTTCTTCATGCCCGCCGAGTAGTCGACCACCAGCGTGCGGCCGGCGTCGGAGAGCGCCAGCACGTCCAGCAGCTCCGCCGCCCGCTGGTCGACCACCGCCGGGTCCATGCCGCGCAGCAGACCGTGGTACGCCAGCAGCTCCGCCCCGCTCAGCCGGTCGAAGAGGCGTACGCCGTCCGGCATCACGCCGAGCAGGCTCTTGGCGCGGACCGGGTCGGCCCAGACGTCGTACCCGAGCACCCGCGCCTCACCGGCGTCGGGCCGCAGCAGGCCGACGGCCATGGAGAGGGTGGTGGTCTTGCCCGCTCCGTTCGGTCCGAGCAGGCCGTAGAACGAGCCGGTCGGCACGGCGAGGTCGACGCCCGCCACCGCGACCTTGGTGTCGAAGCGCTTGGCCAGACCACGGAGGGACAGCGCCGGGTGCTGATCGGTCATGGTCCGACCGTATCGGGCTCCGGCCAGCGGCTGCTCGGACGCCAGGATGATCTCGCGTCATCCCTGAGAGGTACGAGTCGGATCACCGACGGCCGGCAACCGGCGACCGGGGCGGTGGGTGTCAGTCCCAGGGACGGCAGCGGGGAGAGACATGGATCCGGACAGTGGGTTCGAGGAGTTCTACCGGAACAGCAGACAACGCGTGGTGACGGTGCTGTACGCGCTCGGCGGCGACCGGGCCGAGGCTCAGGACGCCGCCCAGGAGGCGTACGCGCGGGCCTGGCAGCGCTGGTCGCAGGTGAGCGAGTACGACGATCCGGAGGCGTGGGTGCGTACGGTCGGGCACCGCCTGCTGGTCAACCGGTGGCGCAAGGTCCGCAACAGCGTCGTCGCCTACCGGCGGCACGGGCCACCACCGCCCGTGCGGCCACCTTCGGAGAACACGGTGGCGCTGGTCGCCGCGCTGCGGCAGCTCTCCGCGGACCAGCGGCAGGCGGTGGTCCTCCATCACCTGGCGGACCTGTCGGTCGCGGAGATAGCCGCGCAGACCGGCGTACCCAGCGGCACGGTCAAGGCTCGCCTCTCCCGGGGCCGCAAGGCCCTCGCCGCCCTGCTCGACATGACCCTGCCGGAGGAGATCCGCAATGCCTGAGCCGATCTTCTCGGACCTGTACCGGGACACCGAGCACCTCGTCTGGGCCCCCACGGAGCAGGTGCGCCGTCGCGGCCGGCAGCGGACGAGGCGTACCCGGATCGCCGCCGCTCTGGCCGCCGCGGTCGCGGTGGGTGTCGTCACGTCGGGGGTGGCGCTGGCCCGTCCCGACGTCGCACCGCCACCCGTGCCTCCGGCCACAGTCGTTCCCAGCACGCCGGCGCCCACGCGCAGCGTCACGCCGTCCGCGGAGCCGTCCGCGAGCGGGACGCCGACGCCGGACCGCACCATCGGACGGCCGTCCGGCACGACCGGCGGGTCGACCGGGCGTCCGCCGAGCCGGACGATCCCGGCGGCGGCGATGCTCCAGCTCGCCGATCTGCCGAAGGGCTTCACGACGCCGGCGAAGGTGGACGGCGACTGGTCCCTGGAGTCCGCGACCGTCCACTGCGACAACGAGTCGCCGGCGCTGGACACCGGGCAGGTGGCGAGCAGGTCGGTGCAGTTCGACTCGCCCAGCGACTGGATCGTCGAGCGGGTGACGCGGCACTCGGGCACCTCCGCCACCACCGTCATGAAGCGGGTCCGCCAGTTGGTCACGGACTGCGAGCCGGCGCACCCGGACGACTCGTTCTCCGTCCTGGCCGAGTCGCTCGGCGGCGACGACGCGGTGCTCGTGGGCGGCGAGATCGACGGCACGCCCGCCCGCTGGGTCGTGGTGCGGCAGGGCGACCTGGTCGCTCAACTGCGGGTCGACCACCAGACCACGCCCCGCGAGGCCCGGCGCGTCGTCGGATGGGTGGTGAACCGCCTCTGCGTCGGCACCGACAGCTGCTGACCGGTCTGCCCGCGTCACAGACGCAGCGACTCCGGGGTGTGCAGGCGGAGCATTGTGGCGCCGACGTCGCGGGGCAGCCGCCGCCGGCTCGCCATCGACACCACCACCATGACGGTGAACGCCAGCGGCACCGTCCACGCCGCGGGCTGGGTGGTGAGCGTCGCCGGCCACCCGGTCAGCGGCGGGCCGAGCACGGTGAGCAGCACCGCGCCGACCGCCGCGCCGCCGCCGACCAGCACCCCGGCGGCGGCGCCCAGGTCGGTCAGGCCGCGCCACCAGATGCCGAGCACCAGCAGCGGGCAGAAGCTCGACGCGGCGACAGCGAACGCCAGCCCCACGACCTGCGAGACGTCCAGCCCGGAGACGTTCAGGGCGAGCACCGCCGGCACCCCGCCGGCGATCACCGTGGCGATCCGGAAGCCGCGTACCGAGCCGCGGCCCAGCACGTCGGTGGAGATCACCCCGGCCACGCTCGTGAGCAGGCCGGACGAGGTGGACAGGAACGCCGCGAACGCGCCGGCGGCGACGAGCGCGGCGAGCAGCCGGCCGGTGGTGCCGTCGCCGAGCGCCGCGCCGGGCAGCAGCACCACCACCGCGTCGGTCTGGCCGCTGACGAGCAGTTGCGGGGTGTAGATGCGGCCCAGCACGCCGTAGACGGTGGGCAGCAGGTAGAAGACGCCGACGAGCGCCAGCACCACGAGCGTGGTGCGGCGGGCGGCGGCGCCGTCGGGATTGGTGTAGAAGCGGACCAGCACGTGCGGCAGGCCCATCGTGCCGAGGAACGTGGCCAGGATCAGCGAGTACGTGGCGAACAGTCCCCGGTCGTCCTCGCCCGCCGTGTCCGGCAGCAGCCATTCGGTGGCGCTGGTCGCCGCGCCGGACACCTCCGGCACCGGGTCACCGGCGGCGAACTCCAGGCGGTCGCCGGGGCGTACCTCCCGGATGTCGCCGTCGGGCAGGGTGAGCGTCGCGCGGTGCTCGACCACGACAGTGGTCGCGGTCCGGAACGTCGGGCCGTCGGGCGGGGTCACCGCCGGGCGGGCGTCGGCCTGCCACTGCAACGCCAGGAAGATCGCGGGTACGGCGAGGGCGGTGAGCTTCAGCCAGTACTGGAACGCCTGCACGAAGGTGATCGCCCGCATGCCGCCCAGCGCCACGTTCGCGGTCACCACCACGGCGACGAGCAGCGCGCCGAGCGGGTACGGCGAGCCGGTGAGCGTGGCCAGCGTCAGCCCGGCGCCCTGCAACTGCGGCACCAGGTAGAGCCAGCCGATGAAGATCACGAAGACGGTGGCGAGCGTCCGCAGCCGGCGCGAGCCGAGCCGCACCTCGCAGAAGTCGGGCAGCGTGAACGCGCCGGAGCGGCGCAGCGGCGCGGCCACGAACAGCAGCAGCGCGAGGTAACCGGCGGCGAAGCCGACCGGGTACCAGAGCACGTCCACGCCGTACTTGAGGATCAGTCCGGCGACGCCGAGGAAGCTCGCCGCCGACAGGTACTCCCCGCCGATCGCGGCGGCGTTCCAGGTCGGGCTGACCGCCCGGGACGCGACCAGGAAGTCCGAGGTGGTCCGCGCCAGCCGCAGCCCGTAGAACCCGATGCCGACGGTGACCAGGGTGACGGCGACGATCGCCGGGACCACGTAGCCGTTGGACATCAGTGTTCCGGCCGTCGGATCAGGTCGACGAAGTCCTGCTCGTTGCGTTCGGCCAGCCGCACGTACGCCCAGCCGACCACGATCAGGAACGGGAAGGACACCACGCCGAGCAGCAGCCACGGCAGGTTGACCCCGAGCACTGTGACCCGGCCGACGGTGGGCGCGATGGCGAACAGCCAGGGCAGGCCGCCGAGGCCGATCAGCACCAGCAGGCTGAGCCGCAGGGCGAGGGAGAGCTGGGCGCGCATCAGCCCCTGCACGAGCGTCTCGCCGACCGGGGTCTGCTGGGTCAGCTCGGATCGGGTGCGGTCGGCCGGGTCGCCCGTCCGCGAGACCTCGGCCAGCACGATCCGGGTCCGCTTCGGCGCGGCGGCCGGCGCCGAAGCGCTTCCCGGCTCGGCGGTGGGTGGGGACGCGCGCGGGCCGGGAACCGGGGCGGCCCCGACGGGCCGCCCCGAAGGTTGCTGTTCCTCGGCTCCGGTCACCCCCGGCAGTCTCGCCCGCTCAGCGGGATTGTCAAGAGCACGGCTCCGAGCCCTGTGCACAACCTGTGGATAACGCTTCACGGTTGTGGATAACCCGGTGGATGGCGTGGAGTCGTTGTGGACAGCGTCAGTCCAGCCCCACCCGTACCGGGTTCGCGGTCGCCGAGCCGAGCCATGTGTGCGGGTTGCCGAACCAGCACCAGCCGAGCTTCGGCGCGCCCTGGCTGATCCAGAGCGCCGGCACCCGCCGGTCGCCGCAGCGCGACCCGACGAGCGAGAAGCACCTGTTGCTCGCCAGCGCCTGCGGGTGCAGCGTGACGAACGCCAGCCCTTCGTCGATGGTGATCGGCAGCCGGTCCTTCGCGGTCATGTCCTCGAGCGCGGCCGACGGCGGCACGTTGCGGTACTCCTCGCCCCGGTCCACGTCGAAGAGCAGGTACGCGGGCCCGGGCGGCACCTCCAGTTCCTTGATCGGGTCGAAGGTGGGCAGGTCGTCGGCGGGGAAGTTCCGGTCGAGGACGCCGGTCTTGCGCTTGCCGGCGAGCGTGGTGAGCGCGATCCGTTCCGGCACCGGCACCAGCTCCCGCGTGGTCACCAGCAGGAACGGCACCCGCGCGTCGGTGGGGCCGGCCAGCTCGGCGGCACCGGTCACGGCCGCGTCGCGCAGTGGGGTGAGCAGCGTCCGGAACTCCTCCTCGGTCTGTCCGGCCAGCGCCGGGTAGCCGAGCTGGACGAGGCGGTCGAGCTGGCGGTCGAATTCGGTAGCGGCGTCGAAGCGGTCGTCGGACATGCGGTCCTCCACCCTGTCGTACGGTCTGCCGTACATTGTACGTCAGCGTCGACGGTGACCCCGCCCGTCAGCGACTCCAGTCCTGTTTCGCGGCGCGGACCAGCTTGTCCTTCAGCTCCCGGGTGTGCCGCCGGCTCACCGGCAGCTCGGATCCGTCGATCACCACCACGTAGCCGGAGTTCACCAGCCGTAGCTCGGCGATGAGCCGCAGCTGCACCAGGTAGGAACGGTGGATCCGGACGAACCCGGCGTCGGCCCAGCGCTCGGCCAGCGTCGCCAGCGAGACCCGGACCAGGTGCGACCCCTCCGCCGTGTGCAGCCGCGCGTAGTCGCCCTGCGCCTCCACCCACCGCACCGCCGAGCGGGGCAGCATCCGGGTGGTGCCGGCCAGCTCGATCGGGATGGTCGGATCCTCCTCGGCCCGGGCCAGCGCGGCCGGATGCGACGGCACCACCCGGGAGCCGACCACCCGGCGCAGCGACTCGGCCAGCCGCTCGGCGCGTACCGGCTTGCGCACGTAGTCGGTGGCGCCCAGGTCGAACGCGTCCACCGCGCCGTCGTCGTACGCGGTGACGAACACGATCGCCGGCGGACGGGCGAACCGGCGCAGGACGCGGGCCAGCTCCATGCCGTCCAGCCCCGGCATCCGGATGTCGAGGAACACCACGTCCACGTCGTCGTCGCGCAGCACACGCAGCGCCTCGGTCGCGTCCCCGGCCGTGTGCAGCCGGGCCACCCGGGGATCGGCGCGCAGGTGGTACGCCAGTTCGTCGAGCGCGGGCGGCTCGTCGTCCACCGCCAGCACCCGGAGGAATCCGGTGCCGGTGACGGTCATGACGACGCCCGGACGCCGGGGTGGAACTTCGGTACGCGCATGCTGACCTTCGTACCCGAACCCAGGCCGGTCTCCACGACCAGGCCGAACCCGTCGCCGAAGACCGACCGGAGCCGTTCGTCGACGTTCGAGAGGCCGACGTGCTGCCCCGGGTCGTCGGCCGGGTCGCCGGTCGCACCCGACACCTCCGCGATGCCGGCGGTCAGCGTCGTCGGATCCATCCCCACCCCGTCGTCCTCCACCGTGATGTGACACTCCGCGCCCGCGTCCCGGGCCTCGATGCTCACCATGCCGGTGCCCGGCTTGCGGGACAACCCGTGGCGGACCGCGTTCTCTACCAGCGGCTGGAGGCAGAGGAACGGCAGCGTCACCGGCAGCACCTCCGGCGCGATCTGGAGGCGCACCTGGAGCCGCTCGCCGAAACGCGCCCGCTCGATGGTCAGGTAGCGGTCGATCGAGCGCAGCTCCTCGGCGAGCGTGGTGAACTCGCCGTGCGCCCGGAACGAGTAGCGGGTGAACTCGGCGAACTCCAGGATCAGCTCCCGCGCCCGCTCCGGGTCGGTGCGCACGAACGAGCCGATCGCGGTGAGCGCGTTGTAGATGAAGTGCGGGCTGATCTGGGCGCGCAGCGCGCGCACCTCGGCCCGCGCAAGCCGCTCCCGCGACGACTCCAGCTCGGCCAGCGCGAGCTGGTCACCCGCCCAGTGCGCGGTCTCCAGCGTCGCCTGCACCAGCCCCGGGGCCGGGCGCTCGTCGGCCACCGCCACCAGCGCCCCGACCACCCGCCCGTCCGCGCGCAGCGGCGCCACCACCGCGCCGCGTACCGGGCAGTCGACCAGGTCGCAGTGCAGCTCCGACTCGCCCAGCACTGTCGAGCGCCCGCTGTCGGCCGCCCGCCGGGCCGCCGCGACCAGCTGGTCGCCGTGGTGCGCGCCCTGCCCGTCGACCGCGAGCAACGCGTCCCGGTCGGTCAGCGCCAGCCCGGCCGCGCCCACGAGGGCCCGCAGATGGCGTACGGCCTTCGCCGCGTCCGCCGCGGTAAGGCCCGCGCGCAGCGGCTCGGCGGCGAGCCCTGCCGTGTGCAGCACCTCGTACGTGGCCCGCTGCGTGGCGGTGGCGATGCCCCGGCGGCCGCGCAGCCGCAGCACCGCCCAGAGCGCCGCGGCCAACGCGGTGATCAGCGAGACGACGGCGAAGACGGCGGAGAGGTTGCCACCCACGCAGCGATCCTGCCGGGTGCCGGCCCGGTAGCGCTAGTACGCGCCCTTGCGAGCAAGCACCACGCCCACGGTCCGCCACAGGATGCTCAGGTCGTACGCCAGCGACCAGTTGTCGACGTAGTAGAGGTCGAGCCGGACCGCCTCGTCCCAGGACAGGTCGGAGCGGCCGGAGACCTGCCACAGACCGGTCATGCCCGGCCGGACCAGCAGCCGGCGCCGCACGTCGCCGAGGAAGTCGCCGTCGTCGGCGGGCAGCGGGCGCGGGCCGACGAGCGACATCTCGCCCCAGAGCACGTTGATCAGCTGGGGCAGCTCGTCCAGCGACGTGGCACGCAGGAAGCGGCCCACCGGGAAGACCCGGGGGTCCTGCTTCATCTTGAACAGCATGCCGTCGGTCTCGTTCCGGTCGACCAGGCCGGCCAGCCGCTCCTCGGCGTCCACGTACATGGTCCGGAACTTCCAGACCCGGAACGTCCGCCCCTCGTGGCCCACGCGGGGCTGGCGGAAGAAGACCGGCCCGGGGTCGGAGATCCGGATCGCGACGGCGATGGCGAGGAAGAGCGGGACCAGCAGCAGCAGGCCCAGCCCGGCGGCGACCCGGTCCATCAGGTTCTTGGCCAGCAGCGCCGGCCCGGACAGGGTCGGCTCCTCGACGTGCAGCAGCGGCAGACCCTCGATCGGGCGGATGTGCACCCGGGGACCGGCGATGTCGGTGAGCTGGGGCGCGACCACCAGGTCGACGCCGGAGCCCTCCAGCTGCCAGGCCAGCCGACGCAGCTCGCCCGGCTCGGCACTGGCCGATCCGCAGACCGCGATCGTGTCGCCGCCGACCTCACGCACCAGGGCCAGGACGTCGCGGCCCGCGTACACCGGCACCGGGGTCTCCAGGCCGCGCGCGGCGGCGTACCCGTCGGTGAGGTGGATGGCCACCGGCACCAGGCCGACGGACGGGTTCCGGGTGACCGTGGTGTAGACCTCCAGGCACTCCGGAAGCGTGCCGACGAGCACCATCCGGTGCCCGGCGTGGCCGGCGCGGCGGCGCAGCGCGTGCAGGCAGGCCCGGGCGATCATGCGGACGAGCAGGATCAGCAGCAGGGCGCCGAGCAGCGCGAAGCCGACCGTCCAGCGGGACAGGGTGGTCTTCGTGGCGAAGGCGAGGAACGACACCGTCGCGGCGACCGCCACGCCGCCGCGGATCACCCGCTTGTACTCGTCCGGGCCGAGGCCCAGGTAGCGCCGGTCGTAGGCCCGGTTGCCCCAGAGGATGAGCACCCAGCCGAGCGGCAGCAGGACGAACGCCACGGTGTAGAACCACGCCTCGGGCGCGTTCCGGAAGCCGGAGGCGGCCTGCTCGAAGATCTGCACGGCCAGGAAGCTGGCCAGGGCGGCCGCGCCGAAGTCGAGCAGCAGCAGGAGGGCGATGTAGGGCCGGTGCCACCGGGACACCCGGCGCCGGGCGCGAGCCCACGCCGACCGGGGTACGCCGTTGTGCGACGGCGGAGTCGGCGGCTGGATCTCAAAGCTGTCGACGTGCCGCACGCTCTTGCTCCGGCCTCTGTCGGTTACCGGGCGCTGGAGGCTTGTCGTCACCTCAACCCATGTCCTCCCGCATGACCCGCGTCCTCACTCGGCGTGAGGGCCCGGGTCGCTCACCGTCCCAGTCTCCCACGCGGGCCCGGCCCGGACCGGCCCCCGCGAGGAAGCCGTTCCGCTGGTGCTCGGTGAGATCTGGCCGGCTCCGAATCAGTTGTGAAGCCGGGGACCGAGCCACTATACCGATGGATGACGGCTCGGGTAGAGGGGCGGACCGGACCTTCGGTGATCGGGGGTCGATTCCGCTCGGTAACCGGCGAATGCCATTACTCACCGTACGAGGCGGGACAACCTTCGGTCAGCCAGCGGCTTCCCGCCGGTCTGACAGGTGGGGCAGTACTGGAGGCTCGAATCGGCGAACGAGACCTCCCGCACGGTGTCGCCACACACCGGACACGGCAGTCCCTTGCGGGCGTGCACCTTCAGGCCCGAACGCTTCTCGCCCTTCAGCTCCGCGGCCCGCTGCCCCATCGACCGGCGTACCGCGTCGCCGAGGACCGTGCGTGTCGCCGCGTGCAGACCGGCGAGCTGGTCGTCGGTGAGCCGGTCGGTGATCGCGAACGGCGAGAGCCGCGCCGCGTGCAGGATCTCGTCCGAGTACGCGTTCCCCACCCCGGCGAGCACCGCCTGGTCGGTCAGCACGCCCTTCACCTGACCCCGGCGGCTGCGCAGCCGCTCGGCGAATGTGGGCAGGTCCGCCTCCAGCGCGTCCGGCCCGAGCTTCGCCACGCCCGGCACCTGCGCCGGGTCGGTGACCAGGTAGGCGGCCAGCTTCTTCTGGGTGCCGGCCTCGGTCAGGTCGAAGCCGGAGCCGTCGTCGAGGCGTACCCGGACCGCGATCGGGCCCTTGCCGGGCCGCAGCGGGGTCGCCGACGGGAACGCCTCCCGGTAGTGCAGCCAGCCCGCCCGGGCCAGGTGGACCACCAGGTGCAGTCCCTCGTCGAACCGTACGTCCAGGAACTTGCCGTACCGGCCGGCGCCGGTGACCGCACGGCCGGCGACCGCGCTCGGCGGCGGATCGTACGTCTTCAGCGCGCTGATCGCGGCGACCTCGAACCGCTCGACGCGGCGGCCCACCGCACGCTCGCGCAGGTAACCGGCGAGCGCTTCCACCTCCGGAAGTTCGGGCACGGTACAACGGTAGCCTTCTTTCCCGTGAGAATCGTGGTGGCGCACAACCGGTACCGGGAAGCCCAGCCCTCCGGCGAGAACACGATCGTCGACGCGGAGATCGCTCAGCTCACCGCCGCCGGCGTGGAGGTGCTGCCGTTCCTGCGCAGCTCGGACGAGATCCCGTCGATGTCCAAGCCGGCCAAGGCGCTGCTGCCGATCTCGCCGATCTGGGCCCCGAAGGCCCAGCACGACCTCGACCGCCTGCTCACCGAGCACCGGCCGGACGTGTTGCACCTGCACAACCCGTACCCCCTGCTCTCGCCCTGGGTGGTGCGGACCGCGCACAAGCGCGGTGTGCCGGTGGTGCAGACCGTGCACAACTACCGGCAGGTCTGCTCCTCGGGCCTCTACTTCCGCGACGGCGTGATCTGCCAGGACTGCCGGGGGCGGACGCTGGGCGTACCGGCGATCGTGCACCGCTGCTACCGCAACTCCCGGGCGCAGAGCGCGCTGATGGCGACCACGCTCGCTGTGCACCGCCCCACCTGGAAGTCGGTGGACCGGTACATCGCGCTCACCACGGCTGTGGCTGATCATCTGCGCGACTACGGCATCCCGGACGAGCGGATCGTGGTCAAGCCGAATGCGGTACCCGACCCGGGCACCCCGGCGCCGGCCGGGAACGGCTTCCTCTTCATGGGCCGGCTCAGCCCCGAGAAGGGCCTGGACCTGCTGCTCTCGGCGTGGCGGCGGCACCCGGTGGGCGCGCTCGGCCCGCTGCGCATCGCCGGTGACGGCGAGCTGCGTCCGCTCGCCGAGGCGGCCGCCGCGGAGCGGCCCGACGTGCTCTACCTGGGCCAGCTCGACCGCCCCGGGGTACGCGCGGCGCTGGCCGACAGCTCCGTGGTGCTGGCCACGTCCACCTGGCACGACGTGCTGCCCACGGTGATCATCGAGGCGCTGGCGGCCGGGCGGCCGGTGCTCGGGACCGCACTCGGCGGCATCCCGTACCTGGTGGGCGCGGACGGCCCGCGTGAGCCCGCCGGCACCGGCCCGGCCGAGGTGGCCACCGCGGCGCCGGGCGACGGGCGGGTCGCGTTGCCCTCCGGCGTGCGGCGCGGCGTGGCCGGCTGGGTGGTGGCGCCGGAGGCCGACGCGCTGGCGGCGGCACTGCCGCTGGCCGCCGCCGAGGCGACCGCGCTGGCCCCGGCGGCCCGAAGCCGCTACGAGCGCACCTTCCACCCCGACGTGATCACCAAGCGCCTGATCGACATCTACGCCTCGCTCACCTGAGTGTCGGCCGGTGCGGCCGGCTTGTAGGTACAATCGGGCTGTTGTCGGCACAAGGGAGGTGCGCGGTGAGCACCGTGTCCGTGCGCGAGTTCTCCTACAACCCCAGCGCGATGTTCGCCCGCGTGGAACAGGGCGAGACGATCGAGGTCACGCGGCACGGCAGCGTGATCGCCGTGCTGCTGCCGGGTTCGGGGACGCTGGGCAGGTACGCGACCCTGGTGGCGAAAGGGGTGATCCGCCTCAAGGCGACCACCACGAGCGACATCGACCGGCTGCCCCGCTACGACGTGCCGCCCGACGTGTCGCCCCTTGAGCTGCTGTTGGCCGACCGCGAGGACGACGAGCGGTGATCTATCTGGACTCGTCCGCCTTGATCACTCTGATCGCCGGCCGTACCTACGTCACGGAACTTCAGGAATTCCTGGCGAGCCGGGCGGGCATCCCGATGGGAACCAGCTCAGTCGGATTCGTCGAGACGGTACGCACCCTCGACCGGATCGGCGACTACCCGGACGCCATGCAGATGCTGGTACGGAACTTCACCGAGATCCTGGTGACCGAGGAGGTCCGTGATTCGGCGGCTGCCCTGCCCGCCGGCATCCGGACGCTGGACGCGCTACACGTGGCGAGTGCCCAGGCCCTCGGAGATGCGCTCGACACGCTCCTCACATACGACAAGCGGATGTCGGACATCGCCGTCTCGGTGGGCTTACCGGTCGCGGCTCCCGGCACCGACTAGGTCTCCTGCACCTCAGCGCAGGGAGGCGCGGGCGGAGAACGCGATGCTGGCCAGCAGGAAGCCGCCGTTGACGATCGTGAACGCCACCATCACCCAGAACGCCAGCGCGGGCGCGAACGCCAGCACCAGGCCGGCCACGAAGATCACCGCGCCGTAGTCGCGGACCAGCTTGACCAGGCGTACCGGGAGCGAGGTCGAGGTGACCATGCTCGCCGCGTTCGGCCCGGACTGCATCACCGAGGTCACCAGGTTGACCATCCAGGTGCCGGCGAACACCGCCACCAGCCAGACCGGCGTGGACGGGCGCTGCGCCACGGCTGTCGCGCCGATCGCGGCCACCAGCGCGATCTGGGCGGCCACGTCGCAGAGCACGTCGATCCGGGCGCCGGCCGCGCTGCCCTGACCGGTCACCCGGGCGAGCTGCCCGTCGGCGCAGTCCAGCGCGTACGCGATCTGCCAGGCGACCAGGGCGACCAGCCCGACCACCCAGGCCGGGACGGTGCCGGCGGCCACGTCGTCGGCGAGCGCCACCACGGTGACCGAGGCGGCCAGCCCCAGCACCAGGTTGGTCAGCGTCAGCGCGGTCGGGCGCAGCCCCAGGCGCTGGGCGGCAAGCGCGAAGGCCGCGCCGATCCACTGGCTGATCGACTCGCTGAACAGGCCACCTCCCCGGTTGACCCGGTGGAAGTCGGCGACGGTGGGGCGGGGCTCAGCCAATGTGGTCGCGGAGGGCACCGGCGTAGTCTGCCAGCCGCTCCCGCGTCTCGGTAGCCGACATCGCGAGGTGTTCGAGGATGGTGTAGCGGTCCGGCCGGGTGGCCGGTGCGAACTGCACCGCCTCGACGAACTGGTCGTCGGTCAGCTCGACCTCGGCGGGCAGCCGGGGCAGCCCGTGCCGGGTCAGGCAGGCCGCCATCTCGGCGAACCGGCGCTCGTCGCCGCGCAGGAACGTGCAGAACAGCGCGCCCAGCCCGGCCAGCTCGCCGTGCGAGGCGGTGCCGGGGAACAGCGCGTCGATCGCGTGCATGATCTCGTGGCAGCCGCCGCTGCACGGCCGGCTGGTGCCCTCGATCGCCATCGCCAGGCCGCTGGAGATCAGCGCGTCGGCGAGCACCGTGACGAAGCCGTCGTCGCTCATGTCGCCCGGGTGGTTGAGCACCGCCTCCGCGCCCGCCCGTGACAGCGAGGCGGCCAGCCCGTCGACCCGCTCACCGCGTACCCGCCGGGCCAGTTCCCAGTCCGCCAGCGCGCTGATGTTGCTGACCACGTCCCCGACGCCGGCCCGGTTGTGCCGCTCCGGCCCGGCCTCCACGAAGTCCAGGTCCACGATCACCGCGATCGGGATGTGCACGCCGTAGGAGCCCTTCAGGCCCTCGGTGATCAGGCTGGCGACCGGGGAGGCGATGCCGTCGTTGGCGAGGCTCGTCGCCACCGACACCATCGGCAGACCGCGCCGGGTCGCCGCGTACTTGGCCACGTCGATGGTCTTGCCGCCGCCGATGCCGACCACCGCGTCGTACGACCGGGCGCGCAGCTTCGCCCCCAGGTCGTCGGCGGCGTCGAGCGTGCCGCCGGCAACCGTGAAGACGTCGGCCGAGCGCAGCGACGGCCGGATCAGTTCGGCGATCCGCTCGCCCTGCCCCGGCCCGACCACCACGGCGACGTCGCCACCGGCGGAGATCCGCCCGTCGGAGAGGATCGCCGCCAGGTCGGCCACCGCGCCCCGCCGCACGTCGATGTGCAGCGGGGTGAGGACGCTGCGGGCTAGTAGCGGCACGCGATCTCCCGCGCCCGGGCCAGATCGGCGTGGTTGTCGACCTCGACCCAGGAGACGTCACCGATCGGGGCCGCCCGCACCTCGCCACCGCGCTCGGCGAACTCCTGGTAGCCGTCCTCGTAGTAGAGGTTCGGGTCCCGCCGCCAGGTCGTCTCCAGCGCGTCGGCCAGCGCGTCGGCCACCTGCGGCTCGATCAGCGTCGCGCCGATGTACTCGCCGTACGCCTCGCCCGGGTCCATCAGCTTGGTGATCCGGGTGAGCTGGCCGGCGGCGTCGAAGGTGGTCTTCATCTCCTCCTCGGCCAGCGGCTTGAGCGTGTCGACGGCGAGCAGGATGCCGGGGCCACGCTCGGCCAGCAGCGTCTTCTCCACGCTCACCGGGTGCACGGTGTCGCCGTTGACGAGCAGCACGCCCCGGGAGAAGTGCTCACGCGCCAGCCAGAGCGAGTACGCGTTGTTCCACTCCTCGGCCTTGTCGTTGTGGACAAGGGTGAGCGTGACGCCGTACTTCTCCTCCAGGGCGGCCTGGCGCTGCCGTACCGCGTCGGCCGCGTAGCCGACCACGATCACCACCTCGTTCAGCCCCACCTCGGCGAGGTTGCGCAGCGCGATGTCGAGGATGGTGGTCTCCCCGTCGACCGGCACCAGGGCCTTGGGCAGGGTGTCGGTGTACGGCCGCAGCCGGCGCCCCGCTCCCGCGGCGAGCACCATCCCGATCATGCCGACACGCTCCTCTTCTCGACCCGATTCCACCCGGCGAGGATATCGCCGGGCACCGAGCCGCAGTGGTTCAGCCCGTCAGCCCGATCGAGCGCAGCGCGGCGAAGCCGTCCTCAGCGATCCGCCGGATCAGCCCGTCGTTGACGTCCCGGTGCTCGTCGAGCAACGCGATGTCACGTTCGGCCAGCCAGCGGAACTCGGTGTGCTTGCCGGCTTCCAGCCGGGGCCGGCTCAGGTCGCCGTCCACCCGGATCAGGAAGTCGGTCTCCACCCGGGTCAGCCCGTCGTCGGCGGTGTACCGGTATTCGCCGACCAGGCCGAGCACGTGCGACACGGCCCAGCCGGTCTCCTCGGTGACCTCCCGGCGCAGCGCGTCGTCGATCTCCTCGCCCGGTTCGAGGTGGCCGCCGACGATGTCCCAGCAGTTCGGGAAGAGACGGCGGTCGGGGGATCGGCGTTGGATGAAGATGCGGCCGTCGTCGTCGACGATCAGCGCGCCGGCGCAGCGGAGGGGCTCGGTGGGCACCCTCCGACAGTAGCCATCCGGGCCGTCTCCGGCGATGCCCGTTCTTGTCCCGGTACGCATCGATGGCCCACCATGTCCGTACTCAGTCGCCGTCCCACAGGGGTGATGTGTGATGCAGGTACGGGAAGCGATGTCCAGCGAGGTACTCGTGGTCGGGCCGGAGCACACGCTCCGGCAGGCGGCCCGGATGATGTCGGCCCGCGGTGTCGGGTCGGCGGTCGTGATCGACCCGGACTCCGAGGGGGTCGGGATCATGACCGAACGCGATGTGCTGAAGGCGATCGGAGCCGGGCTCGACCCGGATGTCGAGCGCACCGGAGCACACCTGACCTGGGACGTCGTCTACGCCGGCCCGGACTGGACGGTCGAGGAGGCGGCCGCGGCGATGGCCCGCGGCGGGTTCCGTCACCTGGTCGTGCTCGACGGCCGGGAGGTGGCGGGAGTGATCTCGGTACGGGACCTGATGCGGGTCTGGGCGGGAGAGCACGCGCCGACCCGTACCTGACCGGCCCCGGCGCGACCGGCGCCGGGAAAGGGCGATGGCCCGGCCGATATCGGCCGGGCCATCGTCGTCATGCGTTCCGTTTCGGTCGTGCCCGCCCGTCAGGGGCCGACGAAGACCGAGGTGCCGCGCCAGTCCACGTCGTCGACGCCCGGACCGCTGCGCACCGTGGCGGAGCCGGTCGGCACGCCGTCCGACCACGCCATCGAGGACAGGTTGCCGGTGCTCCGGGAGACGACGTAGAGCGTGTCGCCGTCCAGGAACAGGCCGCCCGCGTCGGCGAAGGCGGTGGTGCCGGTGACCGTGTTGCGCTCGGCGCCGACGGTGCCGGTGTCCGGCGCGAACCCGCGCCAGAACAGCGTGCTCTGACCGGCCAGCGAGTAGTAGATCCGGCCGCTCTTGTAGAACATCGCGGTCACGTTCGGCAGCTCCGCGGCGAAGTTGCCGGTCATGCCGGCGTACGTGGAGCCCTCCGGCGCGGAGCCGGTGACGACCGTGTCCCACTTGGCGTCGTGATACGGGTCGAGCTTCTTGGCGGTGCCGAACTCGCTGCCGTCGAACGACCGCTTGTAGAGGTCGCCGCCGACGCCGTAGAACAGGTCACCACCGACCCAGAACGCGCCCTTGATCTTCGACCAGCCGGTGTTGTCGCCGTTCGACACCGACATCGCGTTGCCGACCGAGGTCGCACCGTCGTACGTGCGCTTGGTGATGCTGTCGACGGTGGTGGCCGGCGGTACCGGGGGCAGCTTGACGATCTCGATGCCCTGCACCAGCGGGTTCTCCAGGACGCGACCGAAGTCGATGTCGATGTTGCCGTCACTGGTGATCGGGAACGCGCGCATGGTGCCCCGGTTGGTGGCGCCGATCGCGGCGATCGGGTCGAAGTTGCTCAGCTTGACCACGCCGTCGATGGTCACGTTGAACTTGCGCTTGCCGGCGGTGGCGGTGCCGGCCCAGCGGTTCGCCAGGTAGAGACGCACCTGCACCGGCGTGCCGGCCGGGACCGGGAAGTCCCACTGCATGTCCGGCGCGGGCGACTCGTCCCACCGCTCCGCGTTGAACAGCTCGACCGGCGTGCCCGACGGCACCGTGCCGTCGACCGAGGCGTTCGTGGTGTAGCTGGTCACCTGGTTGCCGGCGTTGTGGTAGGTGCTCGGCGCGGCGGCGGTGTCCGCGGCCCAGGCCGGGCCGCTCGGCGCCGCCAGCTGGTCGCCACCCGCGTTGACCCGGTAGAGCACGTCCGAGGCGTCCGGCGTGGGCGCGGTCTTGACGATCTCGATGCCGTGCAGCAGCGGGTTCTGGAGCACCCGGCCGAAGTCGATGTCGACCACGCCGTCGCTGACCACCGAGATGGACTGCATGGTGCCGCGGTCGGTCCCGCCGGCCGCGACGACCGGGTCGAAGTCGTTCAGCTTGAGCACACCGTCGACGCTGACGTCGAACTTGCGGGCGCCCGGCTTGCTCGTGCCGGACCAGCGGTTGCCCATGTAGATCCGGACGTCGACCCGGGTGCCGGCCGCGACCGGGATGTCCCACTGCATGTCCGGCGCGGTCGCCTCGTCCCACCGCTCCGTGTTGAACAGCGTGGCCGGCGTGCTCGCCGGCACGGTGGCGTCGAACGTCGCGTTCGTGGCGTAGCTGGTGACCTGGTTGCCCGTGTTGTGGTACGGGCTGGGCTCGGTGGCGCTGTCGGCGGCCCAGTCCGGCCCGCCGTCGGTGGCCGGGATGGCCGGACCACCGGCGTTGACCCGGTAGAGCACCTCGGTCTGCGCCGCGCGGCCGGCCTGGTAGACGTTGCCCGGCAGACCCTTCGTGCTGGTCGAGTGCGGGGCGTTGCCACCGTCCAGCGGGAAGAAGGCGAGCCGCTTGCGCTGGTAGTCGAAGTTGCCGATGTACTCCTGGTCGCTGCCCATCCAGAGGCCCTCCGGGGTCACCAGCATCTCGGTGACGCCGTAGCCGCGCGGGTGGCGGCCCGGGTTCCAGGACAGCGGCAGGCCGCTCACCGGGTCGAGCGCCGCGATACTGGCCCGCGGCACCGCGCCCGGTCCGGCCTTGTCGCGGGCGAGCGGGTTGTTCGACCAGCGGAAGTGACCGCCGACGTAGATGGCCTTCTCGCTGATGCCGACGGAGAGGAACGTGTCGCCGCCGGAGAAGTTCGTCCAGGTCGGCTTCTGGCCGTCGCCGGTGGCGTCGGTCTCCCAGCGGGCCGCGGAGTCGCAGAGCGTGCCGGGGTACGACGCGCCGGTGGTGACCACCACGAAGTACTTGCTGTCCGGCGAGAACTGGATGTCGCGCACCCACGAGTCGAACGCGGCGTACTTGCAGGCCGCGGAGTAGCCGTCGGTGTTCCAGTCGGCGATCGTGGCCGAGCTCGCGCCCAGGTTGATCCGCACGATCTGGTCGTGCACCACGTCGTCGGCCTTCTTGAAGTTGCCGATCACGACGAGGTGCTTGCCGTCCGGCGAGACGGTGAACTTCTCCACGCCGACACCGGCCGAGGCCCCGTTGTTGGTCGGGGTCCAGTTGTGGTGCTCGGTGAGCGACACGGTGAGGTAGTCGTCCACCGCGCCGGTGGTCGGGTTCAGCGAGGCCAGCCCGTTGCGGTTGGTCGTCGCGGTGACAGTGGTGAAGATGCCGCCGACCAGCAGGTGGCCGTCGACGAGCGCGATGTCGTTCACGGTGCCGTTGAACGCCGGGCCCTTGAACCCGTCGACGGGGGTGCCGTCCGCGACGTTCAGCAGCGCCAGCTTGCGGAAGTTCTTGTCGCCGACCTTGTTGAACTTGCCGGCGACGTAGACCGTGCCCGGGGTCGGGCCGGCGATGATCGCGGTGACGTCACCGTCGAGCACCGGCGCGAACGCGTTGTCGATCTTGCCGGTCGCCTTGTCGAAGGCGAGCAGTCCGCGGCGGTCGACCGGGGTGGGTGAGGAACCCCGGTTCTGCGCGTTGGTGAACGAGCCGCCGACGATCACCTTGCTGCCGGCGTCGTGGATGGCCACGACGTTGCCGTCGTTGATGTTCGGCGTCTTGTCCGAGGGCACCTCGCCGACCATCGTGCTGTGGTCGGGCGCGGGGGCCGTGGCCGGCGCGGCGAGCGCCGGCACCGGTGTGAACAAGGTGGCGATGCCGAGCACGGCAGCGCCGAAGGCGGACACCGAGCGGTGTCTCAGGATCGAGGAAGCCACAGGCTACTCCGGGGGGAAAACGTCGGAGGCGCTGCGATCGTGGTCGGTGCCGACATGAGGCGGGGCGTCACTCGACCGACCGCAGACGTGAGAGCAATACCTTCTCGCATTCGGCCGTCGCCCGTCCACCCGGGTTCGGCCTTTTTGGCCGAGGAAACGCCCCGGGTCACACGAAAAGACGAGCGACGATCACCTGGTGGATACGGAGGGTGGTGCTCAGGGAACACTCAGGTCCGGCATCGGCGGCTGGAAGTACGGATCGGTCGCCATCTCCCGGAAGACCTGCTCGCTCTCCGGGTCGTTGCCGAACGTGCTGTCGTAGATGGGCTTCGCCGTCTGCCGGGCGGCGAAGTAGACGGCCGCCTTGATCTGCGGGTGCTTCTTCAGGTACGGCCCGACCTCGCGCATCCAGTCGGCCCGCTGCCCCGGCCGCCCGTCCTGGGTCAGGCCGTACTCGCCGATGATGACCGGCCGCGGATGCTTCTTGGCGAACGCCATGAAGTGGTCCATCCGGTTGGAGAAGCTGTTCCACTCCGGGCTGGGGTAGACGTCGGCGCAGAGCCAGTCGACCTGGTCGTCGCCGGGATAGTAGGCGGCGGCCCGCCGCTCCGGCTCGGCGAACCCGTCGGCGTGCGGGCACCACACCCAGCCCGCGTTGGTGACGCCCATCTCGGTGAAGATGCCGCGGACGTGCTTCCACGCGGCGACGTAGTCCTCCGGCGAGTGCATGCTCGCGGCCAGGTTGGGCCGGTCCATCTCCCACCGGTAGCGCAGCAGCACCGGGACGCCGAACTCCTTGACGTCCTTCGCGCGCTCCCGGATCAGCGAGTCGTAGACGCCGCTGACGGTGGACCGGGTGTCGGTGCCCTGCCACGAGATCATCTGGAGCTTGCCCTGCGCCTGGAACGCCCGCTCGGTGGCGCCCGGGAACGGCTCGTTCCACTCGTGGAACATGTGCGCGATGGCGAGCTGGCCGCCGGCCGCCCGGTTGAAGTCGTCGAACGCCTTCGCCCGCCCGCTGGCGTTGTGGAACTGCGGCTTGACCCAGGTGCCGAGCCAGGCCCCCTTCTCGGGCGGCTCCGGCCCGCGTCCGGTGGTGCGGACCGGAGCGGTCCGCGGTGTCACAGTCGGCGGAGGCGGCGCGGACGCCGTGCTCGTCTCGTCGGACCGCTCGGAGCCGATGTCACAGGCCGCCACCGCCGGTGCCAGCAAGGCCAGGCCCAGCACGGCAGCCATCGTCAGTCGTAACCGTCGTACCACCGCAACCTCTCCCCAGGACGGTCGCCGGCCACGGTATGGGGGCCCTGACGAATCCGCGTGGGCGGAGAGGCACGCCGGGCCTGGCGGGCGACCCCTGGCACTCTACCTGTGACGCGCCGCTCAGGCGGGGTAGCCGAGTCGCGTCAGCAGCGGCCCGGCCTGAGCCATCACGTCGGCCAGATCCTTTTCGGTCAGTCGCTGCCGCCAGCGCCCCACCGAACCCGGCCGCGCCTTGGCGAAGCGGGCGTGCAGCGCCTCCCGCCCGGCCGGGTCACGGACCTCCAGGAAGTCGGCCACCACGTCGGCCGCCTCGGCCGGGCGGGTGACGACGTCCTCGTAGCGCAGGTGCCGCACCCGCTCCGCGGGCAGCTCGGCGAGCTGGGTGAGCGCGCTGCTGGTGAACCGCCGCCACATCCAGGCCGACCGGCCCAGGTCGGAGACCTGCGTGAACTCGTCGCGCCGCTCCGGCTCCACCCAGAACCGGGGCGCGGCGCCCCACGGCGTACCGCCCCGGCCACTGCGGCCGCTGCCCGTCGACGCCGCGTTCAGCCAGGGCTGCTCGGCGTGCGACACCGCCACGTCCCGCCCGTCCCGGTAGACGTGCAGGAAGACCGCGTCCGGGAAGACCTCGGTCAGGAACGGCACGATGAAGCAGTTCTCCGGGTCCTTCTCGGCGAAACGCAGGCCGCCGTGCCCGGACGCGGCGAGCAGCGCCCCGTAGTAGCCCCGGAAGTAGCGGGCGGCCCGCTGCGGCGTCCAGCTTCCCTCGTAGACACAGCGGGCGACGGCCTTGGTCAGGCGCGGTTCGAAGTGGTACGACACGTCCGGCAGCGCGCCGACGCAACTGCCGAGGAACGTGGTGCCGGAGCGCGGGGCGCCGAGGATGAAGATCGGCCGCTCCACCTTCAGGGTGAGCCGGCGGCTGCCCCCCTCCACCGGCCGTTCCAGCTCGCGGCGTTCCTTGCGGTCCGCCAGCAGGCCGACCGCGGCGAGCTTCGCGGCCTTCACGGTGGACAGGCCGGAGTGCGGGGCGAGGGGGGAGTCGCTTGTCATCGAAGGTCCCATCGGTGCGCAGGATCGGTCAGGACTGGGCGGCCGGGTCCGCCCCGGCCCGGTTGCGGCCGCGGCGCAGGGCGCGCAGCGCGTCGAGGTGCAGGGTGCGCCGCCAGCGCCAGACACCCGCCGCGTACGCGGCCAGCCCGGCGGCGGTCACCAGCGCGAGCACCAGCGGACCGGCGCCGAGCAGGGTCGCCGCGCCGAGCGGCAGGCCCAGCGCGACCACCGCCAGCGCCATCGCGGCCCGGGTGCCGGCGCCGAACGGGTGCAGCCGCATCGACCACCAGAGCTGGGTCAGCGGCACCAGGTTGGTGACCAGGATGGAGACGGTCCAGGCCAGGGCCGCGCCGAGGATGCCGTAACGCGGGATGAGCACCAGGTTGCCGACCACGTTGAGCACGGTGCCGGTCATCGCGTTGTAGAACGTCCACGCGGTGCGCCCGGCCATGTTGAGCACCATGTCGACCATGCCGCAGCCGGTGGCCAGCAGCATGGTCAGCGCCAGCAGCACCACGACCCGGCGGCCGTCGGCGTACCCGGATCCGAACAGCGCCAGCATCGGCGTGGCGAACGCCGCGAAGATCAGGTACGCGGGCCAGGAGAGGATCACGAGCCAGCCGGTGGCGACCTGGTAGAGCTGGCCCGCCTCGGCCCGGTCGTCGCGGGCGAACGCGGCGGCCAGCCGGTGCTGCACCGAGCTGGACAGCGCGACGCTGGAGAGCTGACCCAGCGCCAGGAACCGGGTCGCCGCCGTGTAGATCGCCGCCTCGGCCGGCCCGCGCAACGCGCTGAGCAGCACGATGTCCAGCCGCTGCACCACGATCGCGGCCAGGCTGCTGACCGCACGCGGCCCGGTGAAGCGCCAGAACGGCCCGGCCAGCTCGCGCGCCGGCACCGGCCGGGTCACCTGCCGCCCGGCCCGGCCGACCAGCCGGCTCAGCCAGAACAGCGCGACCACCGCGGCGATCAGGTACGGCACCACCCAGGCCAGCGGCAGCGCGACGGTGGCGGACAGCCCGAGCCAGGCGGCGACCGCAACGGCCAGGAACTGCACGAGCGTGCGGCCGAGCCGCTCCACTGTCAGCAGCGGGCGCATCTGACCGAAGCCCCGGCAGGCGGCGAGCGCGTAGTCGTTGAGCGCGGCCAGCGGCACGAACGCCAGCAGGATGCGCAGCGCGGTCACCGCCTCCGGCCCGGCCTCCGGCATGGTGGCCCGGGCCAGCGCCGGTGCGGCCAGCCAGCCGGCCAGCCCGAGCAGCGTGCCGACCACCAGCACCGGCAGCAACCCGACCAGGATCGTGCCCCGGATCTGGTCGCGGCGGTCGAGCGTGCGCTGGCGGCTGACGAAGTAGACGGTGCCGACGTCGGTGCCGAGCCGCGCCGCCGACGCGGCGATCATGAACGCGCTGGTGGCCGCGAAGAACATGCCCGCCTCGCGGACCGACCAGCCCCGGGCGATGACGATGTTCAGGCCGAAGCCGGCCACCGCGGCCAGCCCGACCCCGACCAGGTTGGCGAAGCCCTGCCGGGCCGCGCCGCCCAGCCCCGCGCCCGGCCCGGGAGGCGGTGCGGTGAGCGTCGGGGTGCCGCCGGCGTCCGCCCGGGTCACCGCCGCCACGACGGCACGCGTCCCCACCACGCCGCCAGCCGCTCGTCGTACGGGGCGAAGTGGTCCTCCAGCCGGGTGCGCAGCTCCGCCGACATGGGCGAACGGGAGCGCGAGTTGTGCTTGCCGAAGGCGATGTCCGCCCAGCGGGGCAGCCCGAGGAAGTCGCAGACCGCGTCGAAGGAGGGACGCGGGTCGGCGAAGAAGTCGTCGCTGTCGATGACGTGCATGCGGTCCCGGCCGACGAGCGCCTCCAGGCGCTCCAGCTGCTCGATGTAGCGGCCCCGGGCCAGGTACGCGTTGTGCTGGAGGTGCTCGCTGGCGTACGACGCGGAGCTGATCATCCGCTCCCGCTCGCCCGCCGTCCGGGACTCCTCCAGCGCGAGCGCGCGCTCGAAGTCCGTCTCGGTCTCGTAGCCGCGGGCCAGCTCGTGCGAGTGCGCGGAGTAGGCCCGCTCCACCGGGTCGCGCAGCAGCACCAGCAGCTTCACCGAGGGCAGGTCACGGGCGATGCGCTGCCCGGCCAGCGGGTGGAACATGTAGTACGGGCTGGACTCGCCGGTGATGCCGCGTACCCCGATCTGGGCCTTCACCGCCTCGGCCTTGCCGGTGGTGGGGAAGTGCCCGAGGTACCAGCTCATCCCCCGGTGGTAGTCCATGTCGAAGTAGTGCACGCCCTTGTGGTACGCGGGCGGCAGCACACCGGGATGCTGCGAGAGCGTCTTGAACAGCGAGGTGGTGCCGCAGCGCTGCGCCCCCACGATCAGGAATCCCGGCACCATCCGCGAACCGGCGGTCAAGCGGCCGACCGTCCGGCTCACCGACTTCACCGCGCGGAGCGCCTGCTCCTTGGCCAGCGTCACGTCCCCACTCCTCACTCTCACCCGGCCCGGCGGGCCAGGTGTTCCTCGACGGCGGGCAGCAGCCAGGTGTCGACGTGCCCCAGTCGCGCACCCGCCTCCGCCTGCCGGTCCCGCAGGTAGCGCGCCGCCAGCTCCACCAGGTAGAGCACGGCGACCAGATCGGCGCCCCCGCCGGTCTGGTCGAACGGCGCCAGGGTGGCCCCGGCGCCGGCGATCAGCGCCCGGGCCGCCTCGACCGGTTCCACCCCGTCGTGGCTCATCGCGCTCTGCACCGCCAGGTGCAGCGCGTCGTAGCCGGCCGGCACCTCCGCCTCGAACCGCTCCCAGTCCCAGACCAGCACCCGGCCGTCGGCCAGCACCGCGCTGTTGCCGCCGTTCCAGTCCCCGTGCCAGGCGCCGAATGCGACCACCGGGTCGGCGTCCGCGACGGACTTCAGCGCCGCGCGTAGCCGCCCGGCCTCCGGCTGGGGCCCGAGCGCGTCCACCGCCGCGGTGAGCCGGGCCGCGTGCCCGCTGCCCGCCCACGACTGCCGGCGTACGCCGAGACAGCCGGCGACCGCCACCATGGCCGCGCGCTCGGCCGCCTGGGCCGCGGCCGGGGTGGCCCGGGGCAGCCGCACCGGCAGCGCCTCCTGCACCAGCAGCGCGTGGCCGTGCCAGTCGCCGTGATGGCGGACCCCGGCCAGGACCACCGGGCCGAGCGGCACCTCGGCGAGGCGGCGCAGCGCGTCCGCCTCCGCGTGCACCAGCGCGCGGGTCAGCGGGTCGACGCCGAGCTTGGCGTACCCGAGGGCCCGGCCGTCCGGCGCGAGCAGTTGCAGCACCGGCTTGCGGTTCGCCCGGGCCGGCCCGATGTGCAGGCTCACCAGCGCCGGCTCACCGAGCACCTCGGTCAGGTACGCGTCCAGCCCGCCGCCGTCGGCCACCAGCCGGTCGCGGAACACCAGCGGGCCCAGCCCGAGCCGGAACGCGGTGGACAGCCCCTGCCGGACCAGCTTGGCCTTGCGGCCGACCGCCTCGGTGGAGTGCCGGACCGCGCTCGCCGCCGCCCGGCCGGAGCCGGTCGGCACGAGCAGCCGGGGGCGGGACGCCGAGGGCACCACCACCCAGCCGGCGCCGCCGCGCCGCAGGCTGGGCTCGGCAGGCTCGGGCCAGATCAGCCCGGCCAGTTCACCGAGGTACGCGGCGCGGCCGTCGCCGTCCGGGGGTACGCGGAACACCATCAGTGGTCACCGGTCTTTTCCAGTCGGGCCCGTAGCCCGGCGATCGTGCCCTCGGGTGGCGCCGGCCCGAGCGACCGGCGGATCCGGTCGTTGCGGGCCAGCAGGGCGACCGTGATCAGGGCGTAGGCGAGTGTCGCTTCCATCGCACCGTAGGTGAACTGGAAGAACAGCATGAGGATGAGCACGAGCGTGCCGGCGATCCCGATCGCGCTGTGGTCGCGCCGGTAGCGCCAGATGCAGTAGATGAAGAAGGCGTTGTAGCAGATGGCGCCGACCCAGCCCTGCCCGACGAGCAGCGCCCAGACCTGGCCGTTGCTGCCCAGTTCCCGGTTGCCGCACTGCTTGCAGTCCTCGGACTTGCCGATGGCGATGGACCGGTTGCTGCCGATCAGCGCCCGGTTGCCGCCGTACCCGAGGACCGGCGAGTGGTTGGCCGCGGCGACCGCGCCCTGGGACAGCGTGGTCCGGATGTCGTCGCTGTGCCCGTTCTGGAGGCGTTCGTCGAAGGTGCGGCCGAGCGGTGTGGCGACGATCAGCACCCCGATCAGCCCGACCGCGAGGGCGAGCCCGCCGAGCACCACCATCCGGCCGCGCAGCGCGAGCCGCAGCGCGACGTACGCGGCGGCGATGCCGAGACCGATCCAGAGGCCGCGGTTCAGCGAGTAGACGATCGGGAAGATCGCCGCCAGGGCGATGGCCACGCCGGCGGTACGGCGCAGTGGCTTGCCCAGCACGACCCAGCCGACGATCAGCCAGACCAGCAGGATCGCGGTGTTCTGGCCCCACGAGTTCGTGTAGGTGAACGGCGCCGACGGGCGGGGCGAGCTGGCCTCCCCCTCGATCACCTGCTGCACCTGGGCGAACTTGATCTCCATGAGGGAGGTGACGTACGGGTGACCGGCGATCGACTGGGGCAGGACGAAGCGCAGCGGCGCCACGAACTTGAGGTCCGGGAAGAGCGAGCCGATCCAGCCGCCGAGGACCACGACCACGCCCATGAACCCGAACAGCCGGACCATCCGGCGCTGGGACAGCTCCCGGTCGCGCAGGTTGTAGACGTAGAGCATCGTCACGGTCATCGCGAGGTAGTTGGCGAGCCGGATGCCCCAGCCGATGTACTTGCCGCTGCCGCCCGGCGGCAGCGTGTTCGGCGCGGTGAGGTCGAGGGTGAGCACGGACAGGAACACCCAGAGCAGCAGGACCATCCAGATCCCGAAGCCGGGCGGCACCCGCACCGGGCCGCGCTTGCGCATCTGCCAGATCATCGGCACCGCGAAGATGACGAAGACGAAGCTCGACACCCCGAGCACCCACCACAGCGGGTACAGCAGGAAGACCCCGATCAGCGGCCATGCCGTCGGCAGCCGCCACGACCAGCCCTCCGGCCGTACCGTCACCGGCCGGAGACGGTTCCCGTCCGGCGGCGACACCGCCCCGACCGGGACCGTCCCGCGCGCGGTGCGGGGCGGGGTGGCGGTGCTCATTTCACGGAGACCTTGGCGGTGGTCGGGGCGTAGATCACCCAGGCGTTGCCGGGCTGGGGATGCAGGAGGTCGCCGCCGGTGTCGGCGAGCGTGCAGACCATGCCCAGGCCGGGCTTGCGCCACCGGCCCTTCGCGCTGTTCGGCCCGGACACCGCGACGACCGCGCCCTCGCCGAACACGTTCGCCGACGGCAGTGAGCGCGGGGACGGCTTGCGCACGTCCAGCGTGCGGTATTCCATCGTCAGCACGATGACGGAGGCGGCGGTCACGGTGACCTTGCCGACCTTGCCGGCCCAGAGGGACTTCGCCTGGTCGTACCGCCAGACCATCGGCGGCCCGCCGGCCACCGTGACGGAGAGTTCGGTGGCGGGGGCGAGGTCGCGGGCGGCGAGCGCGTCGCCCTCGCCGGCGTGGTCGATCGGCGGGGAGGGCGGCTGCCCGCCCTTCGGGGCGGCCTTGAGCAACGCGGCGGTCGAGGTGTAGTCGCCGGAGAAGACCTTGCCGCCGTCGTCCGGCGTGACGCCGTCGAGGTCGGAGTTCTCGAACTGGGACAGGAAGCCGGTAGGGCCGCCGGCGTAGCCGACGAACGGGCGCAGCACCGCGAGCGACCGGATGTCGACCGGCCGGATCTCGGTGACCGGGCCGATCTTGGCGGCGTCCTTGGAGTGGAACACCGCGGTCAGGTGCAGCGTGTCGGACTCGGCGAACTCGGCGTAGACCAGGTCGGCGGCGTCCAGGCCGGCCGGGGTGGTCGCGGGGCTCACCCGCAGCGGCACCGCGACCGCCTGGCGGGTGGCCGCCGCCGGGGTGCCGATCGGCGCGCCGGTCAGCGGGCCGGTGGGCAGGTTCTGCGTCGGGGCCGCCGAGGACGGCGAGGCGGTGACGTCGCCCGGGTCCGCCACCTGGATCTTTCCGGGCTTGGGCTCGGGTTCGCTGCATCCCGTACCGACGCCGAGGACGACGGCGGGAGCGAGCGCGGCACGGAGCATCTGCCGGCGGTTCACCCCAGGTCCTCGCCGGAGTCGAGGGCGTAGCTGCGGCCGTCGCCGTCACCGCGGGAGCGGTACGTGCCGCCGGTGCCGTTGAGCGGCGCCGGCTTGCCCGGCATGCTCTGGTTGCCCGGGTTCGGCGGCGGGGTGGCCTTGCCCGGTGCCGGCTTCGCCGGGCCGGGGCGGGACGACTGCATACGCGGCAGCACCATCGTCGACTCGGCGGACGGGCCGGGGCTCGGCCGGGGCTTGGGCCGGTTGGCCGGAGCCGCCGGTGCGCTCGACCCGCTCGACCCGCCCGAGTTGCCCGAACCGCCCGACGCCGCCGGGCGGCTGGCGCCACCGGCCGGGACGGGCAGGCGCGGGGCCAGCACCGCACCGATCACCGGCGCGTTCACCTGCTCGAACTGCTGCAGGGCGGCGGTGATCTCGCCGCTGCGGGTCTTGCCCGCCTCGGCCACCACGATGACCGCGTCGACGTACCGGCCCAGGGCCTGTGCCTCCACGGCGAACGTCGGCTGCGCGGTCTCGATCACCACGTGGTCGAAGCGCGCGGACAGCTCGTGCAGGATCTCCAGCAGCCCGGCGACCGGCAGTTCGACCTCGGCGTCGAGGTCGCCCGGCACCAGCACCCGGAGCTGACCCAGCCCCGGCACCGGCGCCAGCGCCTTGAGCGGGGGCACGTCGCGACGGAGCACCGAGGCGAGGCTGTGCCGCCCCTCGGCCACGCCGGTGATGGCGCCCAGCGCCGAGTCGGGCTTGGTGGTGATCAGCGCGACCTGCTGGCCGGTGCGGGCGTACGAGGCGGCGAGGTTGGCGGCGACGAACCCGGCCGCGGTGCCGGCCGACGCGTCGCAGAGCAGCAGCTGGCGACCGCGTCCGCCCTGTGCCGGTTCGGGCACCGCGGACAGCAGCACGTTGCGCAGCCGGCCCAGCTCGCGGGAGGCCCGGTGGGTGGCCGGCAGGACGGCCAGCGACGGCGCCCGCGACGGCAGTTCCACGAGCAGCGGCAGGCCGACCCGGTCGGAGATGTCGCGCCCGCGCCGGATCCGGGTGTCGAGCCGGTCCAGCACCAGCGCCAGCACGATGCCGAGCAGCAGGCCCGCGCCCATGCCGCTGGCGAGGTTGAGGGTGCGGTTCGGCGAGCTGGGCCGCTCCGGCAGGCGAGCGTCGGAGATGATCTCGCCGGGGTCGGAGCCGGCCGAGACCAGCGGGCTGAGCCGGTTGTTCAGGCCGTTGAGCTGGTTGGTCAGGACGCTCCGTTCGGCCTCGGCCCGCTCCCGCTCGGGCGAGTTCGACGGCGCCGCGGCGATGCGCCCGGCGACCGCGCTCAACTCCTTGTTCAGGCCGGCGATCTGCTGCTTGAGCGCGTTGGTCTCGTTCTCCAGCGCCTTCTGCGCGGTGGCCTTGCGCAGGTCCAGGTAGGCCTGGGCGAACGCGTGCGAGCCCGACTGGGCGCCCTCGGGGCTGTTCGTCTCGTACGCCACCTGGAGGATCTGGCTGTTCGGCGGCACCTTGACGGTCACCGACTTGACGAGCTGGTCGGCGCCGGTGTCGACCTTCATCAGCGCCTTGGCCCGCTCGGCCACCACCAGGGAGCGGACCACCTGGGCCTCGGTGTCGAGGTTGACCTTGGCGTTGGGGTTGCTCTCCGCGCCCGTGCCGAGCGGGCGCACCAGCAGCGAGGTGGTCGAGGTGTAGCGCGCCTCCTGGATCTGGTTCAGCGCGAGCCCACCGCCCAGCCCGAGGACCGCGGCGAGCAGCAGGATCCACCAGCGGCGGCGCAGCCAGCCCAGGTATGCCATCAGGGCAAGACCGTCGGCGTCGCTCTCGGCCAAATGGGGTGAGGGCATCAGAGTCTGTCGCTCCCTTTCGACCGAGCCGGGCAGTCCACGGCACAGCTGGACCTGACCGTGGCCTTGAGTGTCCCCGATCCGAACGACGAGGGAAAGTCTGCTCACGTTCCGGTAAGCCTGCCCGGGTGTGGGCAGCCCGCGTAGAAATGGCCGATCGGCGCTGACCATTCGGCGGGTTTCCCGGTGTTGGGCCTGACCTGCCCCCGGATAAGCCGACGTCGCCGGCGGCTCTCGTGCGGAGCGGTGACGGAATCCTGACACATCTCACTTTCTTTCGGTGGCCCGGCCCGGCAGCCGGGGCGCACCGGGCTGACCTGGACGGTGACCGGTCGGTGCACATCCCAGTGGCGGGAATCGAGAGGTGAGCCGACCGGCGAGCCAGGATCCGTCCAATGGCCCCTTCAGTTGCCCATGGGCGCGCCAGTAGGTTGTCAGGACGCGTCCGAGGGGCATTCACAAAAATCCGGACGCGTCATCCGCGTACGGGAGGACTTTTGTGGTGAGCGGGTCAACCGAGGACTCGGGGCAGGTCCTGCTGGTGGGTTCCAGTGGCGGGCACCTGGCCCAGCTCCTGGCCCTGGAACCGTGGTACCGGGACCGGCGCCGCGCATGGGTAACCTTCGACACCCCGGACGCGCGCTCGCTGCTCGCCGGTGAGGACGTGGTCTGGGCGCACCACCCCACCACACGCAACGTCAAGAACCTGGTACGCAACGCGTTCCTCGCGCTGAAGGTGATCCGCCGGCGCCAGGTCGACGCCGTGGTCACCACCGGCGCCGGGGTCGCCCTGCCGTTCGTGGTGGCGGCCCGGATGCGCAAGATCCCGACGGTCTACATCGAGGTGTACGACCGGATCGACAGCGCGACGCTCACCGCCCGGCTCTGCCGACCCTTCCTCTCCGCGATGCTCGTGCAGTGGGACGAGCAGCGCCGGATGTACCCGGAGGCCACCGTCGTGGGGAATCTGCTCTGATGGCGCACATTCCGCAGCAGCGGGACCGGCGTTCCGCGGCACCGTACGTGCTGGTCGTGGTCGGCACCGACGTGCACCGCTTCGACCGGCTGGTCGGCTGGCTGGAGCGCTGGCACGCGACCCGGCCCGAGGTCCGGCTGGTCCTCCAGTACGGCCACAGCCGCACCCCGGCCCTGCCCGGGGCCACCCCGTTCCTCGGTCACGAGGAACTCCAGCGGGCGATGGCGGAGTCGACGCTCGTGGTCAGCCACGGCGGCCCGGCCACCATCACCGAGGCCCGGCGCAACGGCCACCTGCCGATCGTGGTGCCCCGCGACCCGTCGCACGACGAGCACGTCGACAACCACCAGCAGCTGTTCTCCCGCCGTCTGGGCGCGGCCGGCATGGTGCGGCTGTGCGAGTCCGAGGCCGAGCTGCTCGCCGCGCTGGACGAAGGGCTCGCCGACCCGAGCCGGTTCGTCCTGGCCGCCGACCCGGGCCGCCCGGACCCCCGCGCCGAGGCGGTCGCCCGCGTCGGCGCGGTGATCGACGAACTGATGGCCCGCCGGGTACGGCAACGAGCCGTCGGGCGTCGCGGATGAGCGCCCCCGATCCGGCGCCGCCGCGGGTCCTCTTCGTCGGCGGCCTGGGTCGCAGCGGTTCCACGCTGCTGGAACTGCTGCTGGCGCAGAGCGCCGACGTGTGTGCCGTCGGTGAGGTGGTGCACCTGTGGGAGCGGGCGCTCGGCGCCGACGAGCGCTGCGGCTGCGGTGAGCGGTTCACCGCCTGCCCGTTCTGGCGGCAGGTCGGCGACCAGGCGTTCGGCGGCTGGGCCGCTGTCGACCGGGACGACGTGCTGGCGCTCAAGGACCGGGTCGACCGGACCCGGCACATCCCCCGGCTCGCGAAGGACGCGCTCCCGCCGGAGCAGCTGGCCGACGTACGCCGCTACGCCGACCTGTACACCCGGATCTACCGGGCCGCGCTGTCGGTGACCGGCGCCCGGGTGGTGGTGGACTCCAGCAAGCACGCCTCGCTCGCCTTCGCGCTGCGCTGGGCCGAAGGGCTGGACCTGCGGGTGCTGCACCTGGTCCGGGACAGCCGGGCGGTGGCGTACTCGTGGGGCAAGCAGGTGCGCCGCCCCGAGGTGGTCGACGGCGAGGACTTCATGCCGACCTTCTCGCCGTTCGAGGTGAGCAAGCTGTGGACCGCGCAGAACGCCGCGTTCCACCTGCTCGCCTCCCGGGCGAAGGTGCTGCGGCTGCGGTACGAGGACTTCACCGCCGACCCGGCCGGGACGGTACGCCGGGTGCGGGACTTCGCCGGCCTGCCGGACGACCCGGCCGCGCTGCGCATCCTGTCCGGAGCCGACGAGACGGGCGCGGCGCCCGAGCCGGCCGCGCCGTTCCGGGCGCACAGCGTCGCCGGCAACCCGCTGCGGTTCAGCGGCGGGCCGTTGACGGTGCGCCGGGACGAGGCGTGGCGGGACCGCCTGCCGCGCCGCAGCCGTGCCGTGGTCAGCCTGGCCACGCTTCCCCTGCGGGTCCGCTACGGCTATCTGGGCCAGCGGGGATCCGACGAGTCCGTGGAGAGAGCATGAGTGGGCCGAGCATCTCGGTCGTCGTACCGACGCGGGACCGTCCGGAGCTGCTGCGTGCGGCGCTCGACGCGATCCTCAGCCAGGCGCACCCGGGCCTGATCGAGGCGATCGTGGTCTACGACCAGTCCGAACCGGACCGGTCCCTGGAGACCGACCGGGGTGACCGCCGGATCCGGGTGATCACGAATACCCGTACCGCCGGGCTGGCCGGCGCGCGCAACACCGGCATCGAGGCGGCCGTCGGCGACTGGGTGGCGTTCTGCGACGACGACGACGAGTGGCTGCCCGGCAAGCTGGCCGCCCAGTTCGGGGCGCTCGACGCGCACCCGGACGGCGCGCTGGTGAGCTGCGGCATCCGGGTCAGCTACGACGACCGTACGGTGGACCGTTCGCTGGACCGCGCCCGGATCTCGCTGGAGGCGCTGCTGCGCGACCGGCTCACCGAGCTGCACCCGTCCACGTTCCTGATCCGCCGGGCCGCGCTGCTCGACGCGATCGGGCTGGTGGACGAGCAGATCCCGGGCAGCTACGCGGAGGACTACGAGTTCCTGCTCCGCGCCGCCCGCTACGCCCCGCTGGTGAACGTGGAGAGCCCGTACGTGCTGGTCCGCTGGCACAAGCGGTCCTACTTCGCGCAGCGCTGGGAGACCATCTCGACCGCGTTGCAGTGGCTGCTGCGTCGCTACCCGGAGTTCGCCACCGTGCCGCACGGCGAGGCGCGGGTGGCGGGGCAGATCGCCTTCGCGCAGGCGGCCATGGGCAACCGGCGCGACGCGGTCCGCTGGGCCCGGCGCACGCTGGCCCGCAACCCGAAGGAGCCGCGCGCCTACCTGGCGCTGGCGGTGGCGAGCCGGGCGGTGCAGGCCGACCGGGTGCTGCGCACGCTGCACAAGCGCGGCCGGGGCATCTGAGCCGTACGCGAAACGGGCGGGCGACCGAGGTCGCCCGCCCGTTGCCGTTCCGTCGCCGGGGTCAGGCCGTGCAGAAGGACTTCCACGCCTGGATGCTCGGCTGGTCGAGCAGCCGGAAGTCGCCCTGGCTGACCGTCTGGTTGTAGTACGCCACGAACTCCGGCCGCTGGCCGTTGAGGAAGCCGGTCATCGACCGGATCCAGGCCGCCCGGCCGGTGCCCGAGTCACCCGGGACCAGGTCGCTGCCGGTCTCCGCGACGCCCCACGGCTTGCCGAGCGCCTTGGACTTGCTGATCATCGCGCCGTAGATCTCCTGCGGCGGGGCGTACCGCTTCCACTTGGCGCCCCAGTTGTAGCAGTCCCAGCCGAGCGCCTCGATCACGTCGCCGCCGGGGTAGAAGGCGTCGAAGCTGCGCCCGGACTTCGGGTCGAGCGTCCAGCACATCAGGATCAGCGTGTTGATCAGCTTGGGGTTGCCGGTCCGGTCGGCCAGGCCGGCGATCCGCTTCCACGCCGTCCGGTACGCCGCCGTGCTGAACGCACCGCGCTCGACGTCGTCCTCCGGCTCGTGGAAGTACGACCAGTACACGTTGTGCTCGCGCGGGATCGAGGCGAACCAGGAGGTCAGGCGGGAGTCGAACTTGCCGGTGTTGACCTCCTGCGGTGACGCCTTGAACGACACCACCACGGTCCGGTCCACCACGTCGGCCCGGCTGCCGGACCAGGCCGGCGGCAGGCCGGGGAAGAAGATCCGGGCCATCCGCAGCTTGCCGAAGGTCCGGTCGGACCGGGCCAGCGCCTGGCCGAACGTCTCCCCGTTCTGCACGCCGATCGAGGCGCCGGGCAGCGTCAGCCGCGTACCGGTGAAGCCCGGTCCGGCGGCCGCGGAGGCCGACGGACGCGCCGAGGGCTTGCCGCCGAGGCCCTGGTCGGCGCCCGGGGACGCCGGGCCGGAGGTGGCCGGCGTGCCCGGGCCCATCGAGGTCGCGGGCCCGACCGAGCCCGGCGTCCCGCCCGCCTGCCGGTCCGTCGAGTCGGGTCGCAGCGCGGCCACCGCGACCCCGCTGCCGGTCACCGCCACGGCCACGGCCGCGGCGATGGCGACGCGCCAGCGCCGCCATGAACCGCCGGACGACGGCGCGGGTACCGGGGTGAGCGGCGGCGCGGGCGGCCGGCCCGGCCCATCGGCGGCCGGTCCGTGTGACACGTCCACCGGGGGCGGTCCGGTCAGGGTGGCGGTCGCCGTGGTGCCCGCACCCCAGCCCGCCTCGCCCGACGGTCCGGCCCCGCCGGGCCCGTCGTGCGGCGTCCAGCCGGTGCGGCCGTCCGTCGCCGGGCCGGCCTGCGTGGCCCAGTCGTCGTGCGGCTCACCCTGCGGCGGCCAGGCGGCGTCGCCGTGGCCCACCGGCCCGTGCTGCGGCGACCAGCCGTTCGTCGTGCCGGGCGTGGCGTCCCAGCCGGCCCGGTCGTGCCCTGGCCCGTCGTGGCGACCGGCGTCGTGCCGGTCGTGCTCGGGCCAGGGCAGGTCACCCCCCGGTCCGGCCGGTGGTGGCGGCGTGCTCTCGGCCTCCGGCCAGGGCAGCGAAGGGCCGCCCACCTGGCGCGGAATGTCCTGACCCGGCCACAGGCCGGTCGGCTGCCCGAAGGCATTGTGCGACTCTCGGTCGGCCGGCATGACCCTCCCTGGCTGTCGGCGGCCCGTGGTCGGGGCTCAGATCGTCACGCATTCCCGCCTGACGATAACCCTCATCCACCTGGCCGTATGTACCGTGACACTCAGCCGAACGCCCCACCCCGGTTGTCGGTGACGGTCGAAGCGGGCATCTCGACCCCGGTCCGGGCGATCGCGTCGAGCAACTGGTCGGCCAGTTCGGGCCGGCAGACCAGCAGATCCGGCAGGCGCGGGTCGGCGCGGTTGTAGCGCAGCGGCGAACCGTCGATCCGGGAAGCGTGCATGCCCGCGCCCAGCGCCACGGCGACCGGGGCGGCACTGTCCCACTCGTACTGACCGCCCGCGTGGACGTACGCGTCGACCTCGCCGGTCACCACCGCGCAGACCTTCACACCGGCCGAGCCCATCGGCACGGCGGTGGCACCGAGCATCTCGACCAGCTCGCCCACGAACGCGGGCGGGCGGCTGCGGCTGACCGCGATCCGGATCGGCCCGTCGGACGGCTTCGGCTGCGGGCAGGTGGTGCCGAGCACGAGCGGCGTACCGTCCACGGTGGTCCGGGCGGGCATGCCGACCGCGCCGGCGACCAGGGCGCCGTCGGGGGCGGCGGAGCGCTGCCAGAGCGCCACGTGCACCGCCCAGTCGTCCCGCCCCTCCTCGGAGAACTCGCGCGTGCCGTCCAGCGGGTCGATGATCCAGACCCGGTCCGCCTCGTGCCGGGGTGCGCGCTCGCCGTCCGCCCACGCGCGGCGCGAGTCGGCCTCCTCCTCGGAGAGCACCGCGTCGGCCGGCCGCAGCCGGGCCAGCGCCGCCGTCATCAGCTCGTGCGACGCGCGGTCGCCGGCGTCCTTGAGCGCCTTCGGGTCGGCGAAGCCCTGCCGGTCCCGCAGCGCGGTGAGCGCCCTGCCGGCCTCGGTCGCCAGCCACTGCGCGAACCGCTGGTCGTCGAGCCGTCCCGCCTCGTCCTCGGTCACGAGCCCCATCCCTTGTTCTCCGGGTCTGCCGCGACCCGTCATCCTTCGGCGTCCGGTCGGACCGGCGCCAGCGTCCGTCGGATCGTAGACAGTCGCGAGGCGGTCTCGGATCCCCCGGACGCACCGGTGCCCCGGCCGGCCGCCCGCATGTTGAACTTCGCGTGTATCGCGGTCGGACCCGCCGGGCCAGGCCCTAGGCTCTGCGCATGACCGCCGAGCAGCTGATCTCGTTCGCCCGTGGCGCGCCTTCGCTGGACATCGTCGATGTCGAAGGGCTCAAGGCCGCCGCCGTCCGCGCCTTCGACGCCGACCCCGCCGGGGTCACCGCGTACGGCACCTCCGTCGGCTACCCGCCCTTGCGGAAGTGGATCGCCGAGAAGCACGGTGTCGAGGCCGACCAGGTGCTGATCACCAACGGCTCGTTGCAGGCCGACGCGTTCCTCTTCGACCACCTGGTCCGCCGGGGCGACGCGGTGGTGGTCGAGCGCCCGACGTACGACCGCACGCTGCTCAACCTGAAGCAGATGGGCGGCGAGGTGCACGGCGTGACGATCCAGCCGGACGGTCTGGACACCGCCGAGCTGCGCAAGCTGCTGGAGTCCGGGGTGCGGCCGCGGCTGGCCCACGTGATCCCGAACTACCAGAACCCGGCCGGCGTGACGCTCTCCCTGGAGAAGCGCCGTGAGCTGCTGGACCTGGCCGCCGAGTACGACTTCACGATCTTCGAGGACGACCCGTACGCGGACATCCGGTTCCGGGGCGAGCCGCTGCCCTCGATGCTGTCGATGGACACCCGGGGCGTGGTGGTGCACGCCTCCAGCTTCACCAAGACGGTCTGCCCGGGCGTACGGGTCGGCTACCTGGTCGGCCCGGCCGAGCTGATCGCGGCGATCGCGAAGCGGGCCACCAACCTCTACATCTCGCCCGGCATGGTGGCGCAGGCGATCGTGCACCAGTTCTGCGTCTCCGGCGCGATCGAGGAGTCGATCCGGACGGTCCGTTCGGCGCTCGGCGAGCGGTCGGCGGTGCTGGCCGAGTCGCTGCGCCGGCACATTCCGGAGGCCCGGTTCGTGGAGCCGGACGGCGGCTACTTCCTCTGGGTGGAGCTGCCGGAGGACGTCGAGGTCGACCGGCTCGCGCCGGCCGCCGCCGAGCGTGGCGTGGCGGTGGTGAAGGGCAGCGACTTCATGGTCGACGGCGGCCGGCACGCGCTGCGCCTGGCGTACTCGGCGGTGACCGCGGACCGGATCGACGAGGGTGTGCGGCGTCTCGCCGAGGCGATGGCCGCCGTACGCGGCTGATTTTCTGTCGGGTTTCTGACAAAAAGGCCCCCCTGGCCGGTTCGGCTCTCCCGCTGAACCGGCCGGCAGCCCACAATGCTGCGAGTGCCGCTCACCTTTTGCCGGTGACCAGCCCGCACGCCGGACGACCGGCCGGGCCGGCGGCACGCCCAGCATCACTCCCGCCCCCAAGGGGTGCCGGGTGGGCCGTGTCGCCCCTCACCCCCCTGACGCGGCCCGGCCCGCCCGGCGCCGCCGCGTGACGCCCGTCGCAACCACCAGTACCCCGCACCCGCGCCCGCGCTGCGCTTCCCGCCGGTCGGCGTAACCTGCAAGCCGCAGCTCTAGGGGAAGGGGGCGAGAGATGACGGACCGGGTGGCACGCGACCGAACCGCCGGCACCGACGGCAGCCGGGCACTGCGCCCCCGCGCCTGGTCGGCCCCGGTACGCGCGATGTCGCGCATCCTCAACGCCGACGGCTCCCCGCGTACGGCCCAGCCGGCCGGCCCGGAGCGCAGCGGGATCGTCGACTGCGGGCTGTACGTCGACGGCGAGCGCCGCCCCGGCCACCCCCAGTACGCCGAGGCCCTGGCCGCCGCCCGGCAGGAGCAGGACGGCTTCGTCTGGCTCGGCCTGCACGAGCCGGACCTGGCCGAGATGACCGAGATCGCCGCCACGTTCGGCCTGCACGAACTCGCCGTGGAGGACGCGGTCAAGGCCCAGCAGCGCCCGAAGCTGGAGCACTTCGGCGAGATCGTCTTCCTGGTGCTGCGTACGGCCCGCTACTGCGAGCACGCCGAGCTGACCGAGAACTCCGAGGTGGTGGAGACCGGCCAGGTGATGCTCTTCATCGGGCCGCACTTCGTGATCAGCGTCCGGCACGGTGACGCCTGCCGGCTGGCGCCGGTGCGCGCCGACCTGGAGGCGAAGCGGGACCTGCTGCGGCACGGCCCCTGGGCGGTCGCGTACGCGATCACCGACCGCGTGGTGGACCTCTACCTGGAGGTGGCCGACCGGCTGGAGGACGACCTCGACGTGCTGGAGGCGGACGTCTTCGACCGGCAGAGCAGCGGCCGGATCCAGCGGATCTACCAGATGAAGCGGGAGCTGGTCGAGTTCAAGCGGGCGGTGGCGCCGTTGCAGCGCCCGCTGATGACGCTCACCTCGCAGGTCAACCGCGCGGTCCCGCAGGAGGTGCGGCGCTACTTCCGCGACGTGCAGGACCACCTCAGCCGCACGGTCGAGCAGGTGAACTCCTACGACGACCTGCTCAACTCGATCCTCCAGGCCCGGCTGGCCCAGGTCACCGTCGACCAGAACAACGACATGCGCAAGATCGCCGCTTGGGCCGCGATCGGTGCGGTGTGGACGGCGATCGCCGGCATCTACGGCATGAACTTCGACAACATGCCCGAGCTGAAGTGGACGTACGGCTATCCGGGCGTCTGGGCGCTGATGCTCGCGGCGTCCTTCACGCTCTACCGTCTGTTCCGCCGCAACGGCTGGCTGTGACCACCGCGCCACGGCGGGTCGCCGACGGACCGGCCGTCCCGTACAGGCGGAAGCGCCGGCCACGCGGGGTGTCCCGCGTGCCGGCGCTGATCCGACGGTACGAGGTCAGCGGCGACCGCCGGCCTTCGCGGCGTTCTTGCCGGCCTGCACGGCCTTGGTGATGTCGTCGGCCGGACGGCCGGAGACGTCCCGGGCGCCCTCGGCGACGGAGGGGACCTGGTCGGTCGGGTGGATCACCGGCTGGCTGCCGGCGGCGGCGGTCGACGCGCTGCTGCCCTTGGCCACCGCCGAGGAACCGGCGCCGGTCGGGCCGGCCTGCGTCACCTTCGCGCTCGCGTCCGGGGTCTCCACCACGATCGTGTCCACGTCCTCCCGCATCGGCTCCAGCTTGTCGCTACCGGTCGCGCCGAGCGTGCCCGTCGCGCCGAGCGTGCCCGTCGCGCCGAGCGTGCCGGTCGGGTCGTACTCGGCCCACTCCTGCTGCTCGCGGCGGCGGCGCACGGCCATCGCACCGGCCAGGCCGGCGACGGTGCCGGCCACCAGCAGGCCCGCGGTCATGCCTCGCGACCTGCGCTGCTTCTTCTTTCCGGCCTTCATGTTCTTCGCCTTCTTCGTCATCGCGGACTGCTTCGCGGCCATCACCTTGCGGCCGCTCGACGCCTTGCCGGCGGCCTCGACCCGGGCGTTGCGCACGGCCAGCAGCACCGGCGCGAGCGCCGCGGCGGTCGACGCGAACCCGCTGGAGGCGCGGTCCCGCACCAGGACCGCGGTCGGCGCGACGGCGACCCGGGCTGCCTGGACCCGCGGGCCGACAGTGGCGCCGGCACCCTTCGCCGCGTGCGTGGCGGCCTGCCTCAGGTGACCGATGCCCTGGTTCAGCTCGACCTTGGCGAGCTGGCCCTGGGTCTTTCGCCGCCCGATTCCAAACACGGTCCCACCTCCTGGGAGTTGTTCCTTCGTCATCCTCCACCTTCGAATGCCTCCGCATGGCCAGATCGGGCACATGGGAGGATCCGCAAGGAACTGAACTACGAGTGAGGAGTACCCGTGGCCGAGGCTGTCTACGCCACCTTGCACACCAACGCCGGCCCGATCCGGCTGGAGCTCTTTCCGAACCACGCGCCGAAGACCGTCCGCAACTTCGTGGAGCTGGCCGAGGGCACCCGGGAGTACATCGACCCGCGTACCGGTCAGCCGGGCAACGGGCCGTACTACGACGGCACCGTCTCGCACCGCGTGATCAGCGGTTTCATGATTCAGATGGGCGACCCGACCGGCACCGGCCGCGGTGGCCCGGGCTACAAGTTCGCCGACGAGTTCCACCCGGAGCTGCGCTTCGACCGGCCGTACCTGCTGGCGATGGCGAACGCCGGGCCGGGCACGAACGGCTCGCAGTTCTTCATCACGGTGTCGCCCACGCCACACCTGAACAACCGGCACACCATCTTCGGTCAGGTGGCCGACGAGCAGTCGGTGAAGGTGGTCGACTCGATCGCCAACACCCCGACCGGTCCGAGCGACCGGCCGATCCAGGACGTGGTGATCGAGCGGGTCGAGATCGAGCACAAGCAGTCCTGAGCGGCACGCGGGTACCTTTGCTCGCATGACTGAGCGCTCCGGCCAGCCAGGCGACGCCACCGGGGGTCCGGTGCCGACCACCCCGGTCTGCTACCGGCACCCCGACCGGGAGACCTACATCCGGTGCAGTCGATGCGATCGGCCGATCTGCACCGAGTGCATGCGGGACGCCTCCGTCGGCCACCAGTGCCCGGAGTGCGTCGCCGAGGGCCGCCGCAGCGTGCGGCCGGCGCGTACCGCCTTCGGTGGCGGTGCCGCCGGCCGCCAGGGCAACGTCACGAAGGCGCTGATCGCGCTGAACGTGGTGATGATGCTGCTGTCCATCCTCTCGGCGCGCAGCGGGACCGCCGTGGCCGGCGGTGGCCTGGGCGGCCTGATGGGCAACGGCACGCCGCTCACCGAGTGGGGGGCGGTGCTCGGCCTGGCGCGCTTCCCCGACGGGCACGTCGGCGGGGTGGCCGACGGCGAGTGGTACCGCCTCGTCACCGCCATGTTCCTGCACTACGGCGTGCTGCACCTGCTGCTCAACATGTGGGCGCTCTGGGTGCTCGGCCGGACGCTGGAGGCGGTGCTCGGGCCGCTGCGCTTCCTGGCGCTCTACCTGCTCGCCGGGCTCGGCGGCAACGTCGCCGCGTACGTCTTCACCGAGCCGAACCGGTTCACGGCCGGCGCCTCGACCGCCGTCTTCGGCCTGTTCGCCGCCGTCTTCGTGATCATGCGGCGGCTCGGCCGGGACACCTCGGCGATCGTGCCGATCCTCGTGATCAACCTGATCTTCACGTTCACCGTGCCGAGCATCTCGGTGGCCGGGCACCTCGGCGGGCTGGTCGCCGGCGCGCTGGTGGCGCTGGTCCTGGCGTACGCCCCCCGGTCGCGGCGGACCGTGTTCCAGGTGGCGGGCTGCGTGATCGTGCTGGTCGCGCTGATCGGCCTGACGCTCGTCCGGACCGCCGCCCTGCTCGGCTGAGCCTCAGCGCGCGGGGCGGGCCTCGGTCAGCGCCGCGGCCACCTCGTCCAGCGGGGCGTCCAGGTCACGGCGGCCGAACAGGTGCAGCGACTCCCCGGCGTCGATCTCCAGCGTCTCGGCGGTGATCCCGCGCCGGCTGCGCCGGTCGAGGCGGATCGCCTCCACCGCGTCCCAGGGCAGCCGGCGCCGCCCGGCGAACCCCCGCAGCACGGTGAGCCCGTCCGGGTCGACGGCGAGTCGGACCGGCGCGACCACGTCGCGCAGCGCCCAGCCGAGCAGACCGGCGGCGGCCAGCCCGGCGAGCGCCGGACGGACCGGGTCCCCGCCTGCGAAGACCAGCCCCAGGGCGACGAGCGCGAGCGCGCCGACCGCCTTGATCACCGGCACCTCCCGCGGCACCCGCCACTGCCGGACCGGCGGCGACTGTGGATCCATCCGCCCAGCATGCCAGCCGCACCTGCCGACCGCCGGGGGAGGACGACCGGTCCGGTCAGCACGTAGGATCGGGGCAAGCGAGGTTACCGGGGAGTAGACATGAGTGACGCGGTCATCGTCGGCGCGGTACGGACCCCGGTCGGGCGGCGCAAGGGCAGCCTCGCCGGAGTGCACCCGGTCGACCTCTCGGCACACGTGCTGCGCGCGCTCGCCGAGCGCACCGGCATCGACCCGGGCCAGGTCGACGACGTGGTGTGGGGCTGCGTGTCGCAGGTCGGCGAGCAGTCCTGGAACGTGGCCCGCAACGCCGTGCTCGCCGCCGGCTGGCCGGAGTCGGTCCCCGGCACCACGCTCGACCGCCAGTGCGGGTCGAGCCAGCAGGCGCTGCACTTCGCCGCCGCGACGGTCCTCTCCGGCCAGGCCGACCTGGTCGTGGCCGGTGGCGTCGAGTCGATGACGCGGGTGCCGATGGGTTCCAGCGTCGCCGGTGGAATGCCGTTCAGCGCGGCGATCCTGGAGCGCTACCGCGGCGTCGAGGGCGTCGCCGAGGACTCGCCACTGCCGTTCAACCAGGGCGTCGGGGCCGAGCTGATCGCGCAGCGGTGGCGCTTCTCGCGTACCCAGCTCGACGAGTTCGCGCTGGCCAGCCACGAGAAGGCGGCCGCCGCGCAGGACGCGGGCGCGTTCGAGGCCGAGCTGGCGCCGGTGGCGCTCGCCGACGGCGGCAAGTTCTCCGCCGACGAGGGCATCCGCCGCGACACCTCGCTGGCCAAGCTCGGCGAGCTGGCCACCCCGTTCCGCGCCGACGGCGTGGTCACCGCCGGGTCCGCGTCGCAGATCTCCGACGGCGCCGCCGCGCTCGCGGTCACCACCGCCGAGTGGGCCAGCCGGCACGGCCTGCGCCCGCTGGCCCGGGTGCACACCGCGGTGGTCGCCGCCGACGACCCGGTCACCATGCTCACCGCGCCGATCCCGGCCACCGCGAAGGCGCTGCGCCGTGCGGGGCTGGGCATCGAGGAGATCGGGGTGTACGAGGTGAACGAGGCGTTCGCCCCGGTGCCGCTGGCGTGGCTGGCCGAGACCGAGGCGGACCCGGAGCGGCTCAACCCCCGGGGCGGGGCGATCGCGCTCGGTCACCCGCTCGGCGGGTCCGGCGCGCGGATCATGACCACGATGCTCCAGCACATGCGGGACAACGGCATCCGCTACGGCCTGCAGACCATGTGCGAGGGCGGCGGCATGGCCAACGCCACGATCGTCGAGCTGCTCTGATCCGACCGGCAGCCGGTGTCGCACCGCTGGTGCGACTTGCACGTGTGGAAGTTCCAGAAATCGGGCGTGACCCATATCACCCCTGGTCATCGGCTCGTTGGACCGGGCATGGACGTGTTCTCGCGAACGTTCCTTCCGGCCGCCGCCGAGACCGGCCTGGCGACCCAGACCGTCACCCGGCACATGCCGGTGTTCCGCCGGTGCGTCGGCTCCGGCGACGCGACCATCCTGGTCACCCGGTGCAGCCGCCCGGACGACCCGGTGGGCGGCGACTACCTGATGCTCCTCACCCACCGGCGGCTGGTGGTCACCCGGCAGACCCGGGTGCTGCACCGGCTGCGCCTGCACCTCAACACCGAACTGCGCGAGCTGAGCAACGTGACGTGGAGCCCCGATCCCCGCGCGCACAGCGTGGTGCTGGCGGCGACCGCGATCGACGGGGTGCGCGAGCGCTTCGTCCTGCGTACCCACCACCCGAAGCAGGTGTGGCAGCTCGACGCGCTGCTCAACCACGCCTTCCGGACCCGCCTGCGTACGCCCGCCGAGCGGGTGGTGGCGACCATCGGGGAGTCGCCGGCGGCCGTCCGCCCGACGGTGCTGCGGCCCGCCCCGGCCCGCTGACGTCCTCCTTACCTGATCCGAACATTCCCTGACCGGCTCGGCGGTCGCCGGTCGGTCATCATGAGCCGGTGACCACCGCCGCCCCGGCCGGGCTCGTCCTCGTGGTGGAGGACGAGCCGGCCATCGCCGACCTGGTCCGGCTCTACCTGACCCGGGACGGGTTCGGCGTACACCTGGAACGTGACGGCGAGGCCGGGCTGGCCGCCGCGCGGCGGCTGCGCCCGGTGGCCTGCGTGCTCGACATCGCGCTGCCCGGCCTGGCCGGCACCGAGATCTGCCGCCGGCTGCGCGCGGCCGGCGACTGGACGCCGGTCATCTTCCTCACCGCCCGCGACGACGAGGTGGACCGCGTCGTCGGCCTGGAACTCGGTGCCGACGACTACGTCACCAAGCCGTTCAGCCCGCGCGAGCTGCTCGCCCGGCTGCGGGCGGTGCTGCGCCGCACCGCCGGCACGCCCGCCGAGCAGCCCCGCACGCTCGGCTCCGTCACACTCGACCCGGCCCGCCGGACGGTGACCGCCGGCGGCACGCCGGTGCAGCTCACCTCCACCGAGTTCGACCTGCTCGCCCACCTGATGGCCCGGCCCGGCCGGGTGTTCACCCGGGAGGAGCTGCTGGCGGGAGTGTGGGGGTACGCGGCGCACGCCGGCACCCGGACCGTCGACGTGCACGTGGCGCAGGTGCGGGCCAAGCTCGGCCCGGACAGTGTGATCCGCACCCATCGTGGCGTCGGGTACGCCGCCGATGCCTGACCGGCCGACCGGACCGATGCCGCGCCGGCCCGGGCGGACACTCACCGCCCGCGCCGTGCTCGCCACCTGCGCGGTGGCGCTGGTGTCGGTGCTCGTCACCGCGCTGGTCGCGGTGCCCCTGGCGGTACGCGGCGCGGAGCGCCGGGACCAGGAGGCGCTCGCCGCCCAGGCCCGGCTCGCCGCCGACGTGCTCCGGGTGCGGCCGGCACGCCAGCGCGACGGCGCCGGGGACCGGCTCATCCGGCAACTGCGCCAGCAGCAGATCGACGTGTACGTGATCCGGGACGGCCGGGCCGACCGGCCGGGCCTGCCCCGGCCGCTGGTGACGCGGGTGGCCGGCGGCGAGAACGTCTCCGGCCGGCGACTGGTCGAGGGGCAACGCCGGCTGGTCGAGGCGCGGTCGCTGCCCGGCGGGGACGGGGTGGTGCTGACCCGGGCCCGTAGCGCCGCGCCCTGGCGGCAGGTGCTGCGCGGACTCTGGCTGCCGCTGCTCGCCGGACTCGCCGCCGGGGCGGCCGCCGGACTGCTGCTCGCCCGCCGGCTGGCCCGGCCGATCCGTACCGCCGCCACCGCCGCCGCGCGGCTGCGCGCCGGGGACCGGGCGGTCCGGGTGCCGGTCGAGCCGCCCGACGAGGTGGCCGACCTGGCGCACGCGCTCAACGGCCTGGCCGCCGCGCTCGCCACGAGCGAGGGACGGCAGCGCGAGTTCCTGCTCTCCGTCTCGCACGAGTTGCGGACCCCGCTCACCGCGATCCGCGGCTACGCCGAGGCGCTGGCCGACGGCGTGATCGAGGCCGACGCGGTGCCGGCGACCGGCCGGACCGTGCTCGCCGAGGCCGAACACCTGGACCGGCTGGTCCGTGACCTGCTGGCGCTGGCCCGGCTGGAGGCGGTCGACTTCCCCCTGGAGCCGGTGCCGGTCGACCTGACCGGGCTGGCCGCCGACGCGGAGCGCAGCTGGTCCGGCCGGTGCGCGGCGCTCGGGGTGCCGTTCCGGCTGGAGACGCCGGGTGCGCCGGTGCCGGCGTACACCGATCCGGGCCGGATCCGGCAGGTCCTGGACGGGCTGCTGGAGAACGCGTTGCGGGTCGTACCGCCGGGGGCGCCGGTGGTGCTCGCGGTGCGGGCCGACGGCCCGGCGGGCGGCGGGGTGCTGGAGGTCCGGGACGGCGGACCCGGCTTCACCGACGACGACCTGCGGGTGGCGTTCGAGCGGGGCGCGCTGCACGAGCGGTACCGGGGGGTACGCAAGGTGGGCAGCGGGCTGGGCCTGGCGCTCGCCGCCGGGCTGGTCCGCCGGCTCGGCGGGGACATCGCCGCCGGGCACGCCCCGGAGGGCGGCGCCGCCTTCACCGTCCGGGTGCCGGCGGATCCTTACCCGGCTCGAACATCGGCTTGACCGTTCCCTCGCGTCGGTGCGGAACGCTCGGCTCGTCACCGTGAGGAGAGGAAGAGGACCACAGATGAGACGTCAGCGAATCGTCACCGGCGCCACCGCACTGCTCGCCGCCGCGTCGCTCGCGCTCGCCGGGTGCGGCGCGACCCGGTCCGGCGCGGCGCCGGACGACGGGGTCGAGGTGAGCGCCGCCCTGGGTGCGGACGGCCAGGCGCTCGCCGCGCTCGGCGTCGACGCCGGGGAACTGGACGTGGATCCGGTCGCCGCGCCGGCGCCCTCCGGTACGCCGCAGGCCGGGCCGGACGGCAAGGGCGAGCGGGCGAAGGAGGGACAACGGCGTCACCGGGCCCGGGTGCTGCTGCGGCGCAACACGCTGCACGGCGAGGCGGTAGTGAAGACCAGGGACGGCGGTACGAAGACCGTCGCGGTCCAGCGCGGCGAGGTGACCGCGATCGACGACAGGTCGATGACTGTGAGGTCCACCGACGGTTTCACTGTGACGTGGACGTTCGGTGAGAAGCTGCGGGTCGTCGAGCGGCGGACCACGATCCGATCGACCGACATCAAGATCGGTACGACGGTCGGGGTGGCCGGCGCGAAGGACGGCGACCGCAGCGTGGCCCGGCTCGTCGTGGTACCACTTCGTCAGGAATAGGGTGCCTGGGCTGTCGTGACCTGAGCAATGTGCCAGGCTACGCTATGCCCCGACCTGCCATCGCCTCCGTGGAGATTCCGTGAAGCTCTCGATCCTCATGCCGGTCTACAACGAGGAAGAACGAATCGCGGATGCCCTCAAGCAGGCATTGGCGGTCGACTACCCCTGCGAGATCGAGCTCGTCGTCGTGGACGACGGCAGCCGGGACGGCACCGGTGAGATCCTCGGCCGCGTGGACGACGCCCGCCTGCGGGTGATCACCCACCAGCGCAACGCCGGTAAGGGCGCGGCCATCAAGACGGCTGTCGACAGCGCCGAGGGCGAGTACATGGTCATCCTCGACGCCGACCTGGAGTACGACCCGCAGGACATCCCGCGCCTGCTGGAGCCGGTGCTCGACGGCCGGGCCACAGTCGTCTACGGCAACCGGACCTTCGGCAGCCACAGCTCGTACAGCTTCTGGTACGTGATGGGCAACAAGGGCGTCACGCTCGCCGCGAACGTGCTCTACAACTCCTACATCGGCGACCTGGAGACCTGCTTCAAGCTGATGCCGCTGGAGCTGTACCGCTCGCTGCAGGTCCGCTCCCGTGGCTTCGGCATGGAGGCCGAGGTCACCGGCAAGCTGCTGCGCCGCCGCATCCGCCCCTACGAGGTGCCGATCAGCTACCGCGCGCGGGGCCGCGAGGAGGGCAAGAAGATCACCTGGAAGGACGGCGTCGAGGCGATCTGGATCCTGGCCCGCGAGCGCGCCCGCCGCCGCCCGGCCAATCCCGCCGCCGCGCACTGAGCCCGTACCGACGGAACCCCGCGCCCCGGCACCAGCCGAGGTCGCGGGGTTCCGTCGTGTCCGGGACGCTCAGGTGAGGAACGCGTCGACCGAGCGGCGCAGACCGGCGGCGTCCAGGCCGTGCCAGCGTTCGTGGTCCTCGGCGCTGCCGTAGCGGCGCAGGTCCTTGCGGCCCACCCCGAGCGCCAGCAGCCGGTGCGGCCGGTCGGCCAGCGCCTCCGACACCACCCGCGCCGAGGTGCCCGCCAGGTACGGCTCGACCAGGATCACCTCGGCCCCGGCGAGCGCCCGCAGCCCGGCCGTGTCGAACGGTCGCGGCCGGTGGGTGTAGGCCACTGTGACCGGCCGGTCGGCCGTCGCCGCCACCGCCGCGTCCAGCACCGGGCCGACCGCGACCAGCAGCGGCGCGCCCGGCCCGGCGTCCCGGACCACATGCAGGTCGCCCGCCTGCGGGTACGCGGCGGTGTTGCTCCGGATCGACAACCGCAGGTACGCCGAGTCCTGTCCGCACACGACGTCGCGCAGTAGCGGCCGGACCTCGTCCGGGTGCCCCGGCACGTGCACGGTCCAGCCGTCCAGTGTGTCCAGCAGCGCCACGTCCGCCGGCCCGAGGTGGGTGCGGCCGGCCGACGCCCGGTCGTACGAGCCGCCGATGCCGACGAGCACCGCGCCGGCGTCCTGGTGGTCGAGGTCCAGCTTGATCTGCTCGTACGCCCGCTCGACCAGGAACGGGGCGTAGCTGTGCACGATCGGCCGCTGCCCGGTCAGCGCCAGCCCTCCGGCCACCCCGATCATCAACTGCTCCCGGATGCCCACGTTGATCACCCGGTCCGGGTACCGGGCGGCGGCCGGCTCGAACGCGGCGGCGGAGATGTCGGCGAGCACGACTGTCGTACGCGGATCGGCGAGCACCTCCTCGGTGCTGGTCACGAACGCGTCCCGCATGGTGCTGCTCATCGTCGCTCCCCGTCCGTGACGACCGCGACGACGACGTGCGGCCGGTGATCGTCGTGCCCGGTGAGGGCGGCGTGCAGGGCGTCGTGGTCGCGCCCGTCGACCGTGGCGGCGCTCCACCCGTTCACCGTGAACCGGCTCGCCGCGCCGCCCGGCCAGCCGTACGTGGCCGACCGGTTGTCCAGCACGATCGCGGTCAGGTTGCCCAGCCCGGTCGCGCCCGCGTACGCGATCGCCTCGTGGTTGGAGCCCTCGTCCAGTTCGGCGTCGCCGAGCAGCACGTACACCCGGGGTCCGGTGCGGCCCTGGGCCCGCAGCCCGAGCGCGGTGCCCACGCCCAGCCCGAGCCCGTGGCCGAGCGAACCGGAACCGATCTCCACGCCCGGCACCAGCGTGCGGTCCGGGTGGTCGCCGAGCCGGCTGGCCGGGCCGCCCTGGTCGTCCAGCCACTCGGCGGGCAGGAAGCCGCGGGCGGCGAGCAGTGCGTAGTACCCGGCGACCGCGTGGCCCTTGGAGAGCAGGAAGCGGTCCCGGTCCGGGTCGGCCACGGTGGCCGGGGTGATCCGGAGCACCCGGTCGTAGAGCACCTGGAGCACGTCGAGTGTCGAGTACACGTTGGCGCCGAACTCGCGGCCGGCGCGCACCCGGTCCAGGAGCGCGCCCAGGTCGGTGGCGGTGGTCGTCGTCATACCGATAGCCTCGGACTTGAAGCGAACTTCAACTCAAGGCCGTGTGATGCACGAAGCAACACTGACCATCGGGCAGCTCGCCGACCGCAGTGGCGTCGCCCCCTCGGCGCTGCGCTACTACGAGCGGCTCGGCCTGATCCACGCCGCCCGCACCGGCGGGAACCAGCGCCGCTACGCCCGCACCGAGCTGCGCCGGGTCGCCTTCATCCGGATCTCCCAGCAGGTCGGTGTCTCGCTGGAGGAGATCCGCGAGGCGCTCGACTCGCTGCCGTCGGGGCGTACCCCCACGCCCGACGACTGGGCCGCGCTGTCCCGCGCCTGGCGGGACCGGCTGGACGAACGCATCCGGCTGCTCGGCAAGCTCCGCGACGACCTGGACGGCTGCATCGGCTGCGGCTGCCTGTCGTTGCAGCGCTGCACGCTCTACAACCCGGAGGACTCGCTCGCCGCCGAGGGCCCTGGCCCGCGCCTCATGCTCCCGCGCCCCGGCCAGGGCTGACCCTCACCGGACCAGCAGCACCTTGCCCAGGTGGTCGTTGGTCTCGACCAGGCGGTGCGCGGCGGCGGCGTCGGCCATGTCCACCCGGGCGTGCACCACCGGCCGGACCCGGCCCGCCTCCACCAGGGGCCACACCTGCTCGCGTACGCCCCGGACGATCGCCGCCTTGTCGTCCACCGGGCGGGACCGCAACGCTGTCGCGTGCACCGCGGCCCGCTTCGCCAGCAGCATCCCCAGGTCGAGTTCGCCCTTGCGGCCGCCCTGCATGCCGATCACCACGAGCCGCCCGCCGGTCGCCAGCGCGGCCACGTTCCGGGGCAGGTAGGACGCGCCCATGATGTCCAGGATCACGTCCGCGCCCCGGCCGTCGGTGACCCGGCGTACCTCGTCGACGAAGTCCTGCTCGCGGTAGTCGATCGTGTGCGCGGCGCCCAGCTCGCGCAGCCGCTCGTGCTTGGCCGAGCGGGCAGTCACCACCACCGTCGCGCCGAGCGCCACGCCGAGCTGGATCGCGAACGTGCCGATCCCGCTGCCGCCGCCGTGCACCAGCAGCGTGTCCCCCTCGGCCAGCCGGGCCAGGTCCACCACGTTCGACCAGACCGTGCAGGCCACCTCCGGCAGCGCCGCCGCGTCGACCAGATCCACCCCGGCCGGCACCGGCAGCAACTGCCCGGCCGGCACCGCGACCTGCTCGGCGTAGCCGCCGCCGGCCAGCAGCGCGCAGACCTCCTGGCCCACCGACCAGCCGGTCACGCCGGGACCGAGCGCACGCACCGTCCCCGAACACTCCAGCCCGGGGTACGCGGACGCGCCCGGCGGCGGCGGGTAGTGCCCCTGCCGCTGCAACAGGTCGGCCCGGTTCACCGCGCTGGCCCGCACCTCGACGACCACCTCGCCGGGGCCGGGCTCGGGATCGGGCACGTGGGCCCAGACGAGCGCCTCGGGTCCGCCGGGTTCCGTGATCGTGATCGCGCGCATGGTTCAGTCTTACCCGATCTGCCCGTCGGTCCACGCGCGGGCGAGGATCTCCGTCACGGTCTCCTCCGGGGTCTGGCCGGACGTGTCCAGCCAGAGCCCGATCCGGGGGGTGTCGGCCCGGAACCCGGCGTCCAGGTCCGCGACCGGCCAGTCGCCGTACCCCTTTTTCGACCGGTCCCGCTCGCGGGCGGCGACCACCTCCGGGCGGGGCGCGAGCACCACCACGGCCAGCGGCCGGTGCCGGATGCGGCCGACCATGGCCGGCAGGTCCGCGCCGAGAACCACGTCCTGGAGTACGACTGTGAAGCCCGCGGACGCGTACCGATCGGCGGCCGAGGCGGCCAGGTCGTAGCGGAGCCGGAGCTGCCGCAGCGCCTCGTCGGTGGGCTCGGCGGTCATGTCGGCCCGCCCGCTGACGATCATGCGGCGGAACACATCACCGCGTAGGTGCACCGACCGGGGCAGCCGCCGCGCCAGCCCTTCGGCCACTGTGGACTTTCCGGCCGCCATGATTCCGCTGATCAGCACCACTGCCGGGCTCTCCCACATGCACCCATTCTCGCAAGGGAGGCGGGACGGCGGCTTGCCCGGTACGGCGTTCGTGGCAGACTGGTCCCGGTCGCGCACCCCTCGGGGGCGTGCCGGGAGGGTTCGCCTAGTGGCCGATGGCGCTGGTCTTGAAAACCGGTAAGGCAGCGATGTCTTCGTGGGTTCGAATCCCACACCCTCCGCATCTCTGATCGTTTTGTATCCGTGTCGGCGCTACCCGACCTCCCCGGCGCCCAACGTTCAGCCGGCGTCCGCCGGGTCGTCGACGTACGGCGGTGACACCTCACCGTTCCAGGACCGCATCACGTACCCCCCGGTGAGGTCTTGGAGATGCACCTGCACCTCGAACAGGGTGTTGAAGTCATCGAGCACCTCGCCGATGTCGTCGAACATGACCTCGAAGCGGCGGTCGAAGGCGGCCATCTCGGGGATGCCATAGTCTTCGGCGAGCTCAATGGCCTCGAAGCGAATCCGTGACCCCTCATCGAAGGTCAACTCCATCTGGGGACCATCACCCAACCGTACGGTGAACCGGTCGCTCTCCTTGGTCACCACCATCTCGCTCAGTCTCTGCGCGGCGTCGGCGAGGGTGAAAGGCCCGGTGAAGTAGACCCGGAAACCGTCGCGCGTCCAGAGGTGCGCGGTCTCGGTATCGGCGTCGGCGTAGATGGCCACCGCGTCATCAACCTTGGACTCTGCTCCGGTCAACGGCAGGCCCAGTTGCGGGTCGTAGCCGGCAAGGCCCGTCGCATCCGCCACCACGTGGCCGATGCGGTACGCGGCCCGGACGGCCCACTCGGCCTCCGCGCCCATGTGCCAGTGCGGCACGCTGATGGTCGCCTCACCCGACAGGTAGCGCACCGTGAGGCCGCTGGGCTTGTGCGTCAGTGCGCGGCTCCGGCTGTCCTCGCTCAGGACCACCTCGCCGACGACGTCCCGCACGCCGGCGACGATGGCGTCCCACGCCTGCGGGTCCGGCGATTCACCGGTGTCCTTCCGCTCGGCCTTCAGGGCGTCCACCCAAGACTGGCCAACGGGTTCGGGTAGCAGAATGAGATCGAAACTCATGGTCGTTCAGGCTAGCCACGGGATGCGACAGTCCAGCCGGCTCTGAGGCGCGAGGCGTTCGACAGGATGTGGGCGGCGGAGGGCGCGAGAGCACCGGACCGGTCGTAGGCTGCGTGACGCGGCGACGACGGGAGGCCGGGATGGCGGAGACGACGACTGTGGCCGGGGTGACGGCCGAGCTGGCCGCGCTCGACGACCCGAAGATCCGCGCGGTCAACGAGCGCCACGGCGACGACCACGGGGTCAACCTGGGCAAGCTGCGGGCGATCGCGAAGCGGCTGAAGACGCAGCAGGAGCTGGCCCGCGAGCTGTGGGCGACCGGGGACAGCGCGGCCCGGCTGCTGGCGCTGCTGATCTGCCGGCCGAAGGCGTACGGGCGGGACGAGCTGGACGCCATGCTGCGCGAGGCGCGCACGCCGAAGGTGCACGACTGGCTCGTCAACTACGTGGTGAAGAAGAGCCCGCACGCGGAGCCGCTGCGCCTGGCCTGGTCGGCCGACAGGGATCCGGTGGTGGCGAGCGCCGGCTGGGCGCTCACCACCGAGCGGGTGGCGCGGAACCCGGACGGGCTGGACCTGGCCGCCCTGCTCGACGTGGTCGAGGCGGAGATGGCGGACGCGCCGGAGCGCCTCCAGTGGGCGATGAACCACTGCCTGGCGCAGATCGGGATCGAGCACCCGGCGTACCGGGAGCGCGCGATCGGGATCGGCGAGCGGCTCGGCGTGCTCAAGGACTATCCGACGCCACCGGGCTGCACGTCCCCGTACGCGCCGGTCTGGATCAACGAGATGGTGCGGCGGCAGCACGCCGGCGCGGACAACGGGGTATGAAGGGGCGCAGGACATTCGCGTACCCGGAAGGACCGTTTCGATGACCCTGGAACGACCGATCGCCCCGGACCCGTACGAGCTGCTGCCGACGGTGCCGTCGTTCGACCTGACCAGCGACGACGTGCACAACGGCGAGCCGATGGACGCGCGGTACGCGCACGGCAGCACCGGCGGCGAGAACGTCTCACCGCAGCTGTCCTGGTCGGGCTTCCCGGCCGAGACCAGGAGCTTCGTGGTCACCTGCTTCGACCCGGACGCCCCGACCGGCAGCGGCTTCTGGCACTGGGTGCTGGTGAACGTGCCCGCGTCCGTCACCGAGTTGCCCACCGGCGTGCGTGAGGCCGACCTCGGCGGCGCGTTCAGCGTCCGCAACGACTACGGCGACACCGGCTACGGTGGCGCGGCGCCGCCGGCCGGGGACCGCCCGCACCGGTACGTGTTCGCGGTGCACGCGGTGGACGTGGACCGCCTCGACATCCCCGCCGGGGCCAGCCCGGCCTTCGTCGGCTTCAACCTGGCGTTCCACACCCTGGCCCGGGCGGTCATCCGCCCGACGTACCAGATCAAGGAGTGACGGGCGGCCGGGGGCCGTCGCGGCCCCCGGCCCTCAGGCCGGTACGCGGGCGACAGCGAAGACGGACTGGCCGAACGGCGGCCGGACGCGCTGCTCGGCGGCCTTGGTGACGGGCAGCACGAGCGTGTCGTACACCTTCACCATCGGGCCCTCCTTCGGCATCAGCCGGAAGACCTTGGTGGCCATGAAGTAGCCGATCAGGCCGAGCGCGTTGGCGTAGTGGATCCGCTCGACGGTGAGGCCCGCCTCGGTCATCGCCGCGGCGAGCGTCTTCTTCGTGTAGCGGCGGACGTGGCCGGTGGCGATGTCGGCGGGGCTCATGGCGAACTGGAACGCCGGCACGATGATGACCACGGCGCCGCCGGGGCGGACCAGGTCACGCATGCTGCGCAGCGCGCCGACGTGGTCGTCGATGTGCTCCAGCACGTTGTAGGAGACGGCCGCGCTGTAGTCGCCGCGCTCGTGGTGCGGGAGCAGCATCTGCCGGACCTCGACGCCCGGGTGGTCGGACAGCCGCTCCTTGAGCTGGATCAGCCGGTCCGGGTCGGCCTCGGTGGCGGTGATCCGGGGTGCGTGGGCGGCCCAGGCCGAGGCGTAGTCGCCCAGGCCACTGCCGATCTCGATCGGGTTGTCACCGAGGTAGGGCACCGCCAGCTCGACGAACCACTGCCGGTGGTTGACAGCCGTCGCGAGGCCTTCGAGCACCTCGGACTGGACGCGCTGATCCCCAGTGATTTCTGCCATGCGTCGATTCCTCACGATATGACTGACCCGCGCCTGGACCGTCAGAGTCAACCATCTGGATGGCTGATGGGGAAATCGGGGGACGGAGGGGGGCCGAATTGTGATCCGGAGGGGTGCCTGCTCCGCGGTCGGCGAACTCGGCACATAGTACGTGATTCCCCGGAACATTGCACGTGCCCGTCATACCCTGACTACGCTCTGAAATGTCATGACTACTCCGGAAAGCGACGCAAGCGCGGCGAAATCGGGGCAGGGTAGGCGGATCGACGCGCTCGCCGTGCTCAGCTTCGTGCTGCTCGCGTTCTGGGTTACCGCCCGACTCTGGGTCGATCCGCGCAATGGAGTCCGCGACAATCGTACCGATCAGGCGCAGTTCGAATGGATGATGGCGCACGGTGCGCGGGTCGTCACCGATTTCGCCTATCCGTTCACCTCGGACCGGATGAATGTGCCGGACGTCGTCAATCTTATGGCGAATACGTCCGTATTATCCGTATCCATACCGCTGACCCCGATAACGCTCTGGGCCGGTCCCCGCTGGTCATTCCTGCTCTTCCTCACGCTCGGGCTCGCCGCGACCGGAGCGTCCTGGTATTTCCTTCTCTCCCGGGTGGTCATCGGCGCCCGTGGCCCGGCCTGGCTCGGCGCGGCGTTCTGCGCGTTCGCGCCCGCGATGATCTCGCACGCCAACTCGCACCCCAACATCGTCAGCCAGTACGTGGTGCCGCTGATCATCTGGCGGACGCTGCGCCTGGCCGACCCCGGCCGCTGGCTGCGCAACGGCGTCCTGCTCGGCCTGGTGATCGTCTGGCAGGCGTTCCTCAACCTGGAGATCCTGCTGATGACCGCCATCGGGCTCGGCGTGGTGGTGCTCGCGCTGGCGCTCGGGCGGCCCGCCGTGCGGTCGGCGGCCCGCCCGTTCGCCGCCGGGCTCGGGGTGGCCGCTGTGGTCGCCGGCGCGCTGCTCGCGTACCCGCTCTGGGTCCAGTTCTTCGGCCCGGGCGCGTACAGCGGGCTCTCCACGCTGATCCGGGGCTACTCCACCGACCTCGCCGCGTACGTGGCCTGGTCGCGCGAGTCGCTCGCGGGCGACGCCCGGGGCAGCGAACCGCTCGTCAAGAACGCCACCGAGGAGAACGCGTTCTTCGGCTGGCCGCTGGTGATCCTGGTGGTCGCGCTGGTCTGGTGGCTGCGCCGCAACGCCGTGGTGCTCGGGCTCGCGGCGGTCGGGCTCGTGTTCGCGCTCTTCTCGCTCGGCCGGGAGATCCGCTACGACGGACGCGACACCGGCATCCCCGGCCCGTGGGCCGCGCTGGAGAACCTGCCGGTCCTGCACTCGGTGGTGCCCACCCGCTGGTCGCTCGCGCTCACCCCGATCATCGGCGTGCTGCTCGCGTTCGGCGCCGACCGGGCCCGGCGGCTCGCCGTGCGGCACCCGGACGCGCACGACCGGATCCGGTTCGCCACGGTCACCGTGCTCGCCATGGCGCTGGTGCCGGTCCTGCCCACCCCGCTGCCCGCGAAGCGCCTCGACCCGACCCCGGCGTTCGTCACCTCCGGCGCCTGGCGTCCCTACGTCGCCGACGGGCGGAGCATCGTCACGCTGCCGCTGCCCGACACCACGTACGCGGTCCCGCTGCGCTGGTCCGCCGAGACCCGGCTGGACATGCCGCTGGCCCGGGGCTACTTCCTCTATCCGGACACCCGCCCCGGCGGGGACCGGATCGCCCTCTTCACCGCGCCGCCGCGCCCCACCAGCACGTTCTTCGAGACGGTACGGCGCACCGACGCGGTCCCGCCGATCACCCCGCAGGACCGGGTGGCCGCCGTGGACGACCTGCGCCACTGGCGGGCCGGCGCGGTGATCCTCGACCCCCGGCTGCCGCAGGCCGAGGCGCTGCGCCGGGCGATGACCGAGCTGAGCGGGATCACGCCGAGGCGTACCGGCGGGGTGTGGTTGTGGGACGTCCGGCCGCTGGCCGACTGAGCGGTCAGCCCTGGCGGACGCAGCAGCCCTGGCACACCTTGGGCCGGGGGAGCGTGAACGCCAGGCAGCAGGTACGCCGCTGCACGGTCGGCTCGCCGCCCGGGCCGGGCACCAGCTCGACCAGGTCGCTCAGGTCGAGCGCGTCCAGCACCGTGCCGACGGCCGCCGCGGCCGAGCCGGGCAGCGTGTCCGAGGCGCGCAGGATGCCGTGCGCGATGCCGGAGGCCACCGAGCCGAGCAGCGTACGGGTGCCGATCCGGACCTCACCCTGGATGGCGCCGATCAGCGGCGCGAAGTGGGCGTCGAGCAGGGACGCGCGCAGCGCGCCGAGCAGCGCCGCCTCGTCCGGCACCACCCGCACGCCCGGTGCGCCGGCGAGCGCCAGCGGGTCGCCGGGCAGCACCGCCACCGGGGTGGAGGCGCGCAGCCCCAGCGTGAGGAGCTGGTGGTGGTCCTCGAAGTGCACGAGCACGTCGGCCGGGTCGAGCAGCGGCACCCGGCGGGCCGACGCCCACCCGAGCACCGCGGGCAGCGCGGTCCAGTAGCTGTAGGACTTCCAGGCCAGCGCGGCACAGGCGTGCGGGGTGCCGCCCCAGCGGCGGCCGGCGGCGGTCAGGAACTCGCTCAGCAGCGTGCCGTCGATCAGGCGGGTGGCCGGGGACCAGCGGTCCAGCTCGTCGTGGACCAGCAGGCCGGGTGCGAGCCCGGGCAGGTCGTCGGTGCCGAACATGGCGCGCAGCGTCGCGGTCACCGGGGCGAGCGGGGTGGCGGCGTCGCGCCCCGGCATCACCGCAGTCACCTGGCCGTCCCCTGTCCTGTCGCCCTGCGGTCGGCGCCTGCCGTCGACCCAAGCTAAGGCTAGCCTAACTACCCTCCCGGCGGGAGGGGAAGAGGTACCGCGGCATCGCGGGGAGGCCCCCGTCACTCCACGGCCGTGGCGTACTACCCGGCCTCGGAGACGGAAAACGCCGCCGGAGAACCGGCGGCGGACGGCGTAAGGATCGACGTACGCCGCTGAAAAGTCAAGGTGAGTGTCGAATACGAGGCAGTTTCCGTACACGTTCGGCCACCCAACGTGAAAATGGTCTTCCCGCGTACGAGGAAGCTGATGACGACCTCACCGATCGAGCGTGCCGCCGACTCGTTCGCGGCCGAACTCGCCCGGCACCGGACCGGCCGAGGGCTGTCCAAGAAGCAACTGGCCACGATGATGGGCTTCGACCCGTCCTACGTCAGCCACGTCGAAGGGCGCCGGCACCGGCCCACCGAGGACTTCGCCCGCCGGGCCGAGGCCGTCCTGGAGGCCAGCGGCGCGATCTGGCAGCGCTTCCGGGAGTACGACGAACTGCGGCACGGCCGGTCCGGCACCGCGCACCGCGATCCACCCGTCCCCGGTCAGTGGCTTCCCCCCGGCACCGGCCTCGTGGTGGAACGGGAGGTGGCCACGCTCACCCACACCGGTGACGGCTACCACTGCGCGATCCGGCGGGAGCTGTACAACGCCGGCACCGAACCGGTCACCCGCTACCTGGTCCGGGTCGCCGTCGACCGCTACCCCAACGACCCGGGCCGCTCCAACCGGCACCACCGGGAACACCCGCTCACCTTCGCCGAACTGCAACTCAACGCCTACCGGGACGACGGCAGCGGACGCGAGCCGATGCACTGGCGGGCCAAGCACGACCGGGACGCGTTCAAGGAGATCTGGCTGCTGTTCGAGAACGACGAGGGACGCTTCCCGCTCTACCCCGGCGACCGGGTCACCATCGAGTACGCGTACCGCGTCGGCCGGGACAAGTGGGGCCCCTGGTTCCAGCGGGCCGTACGCCTGCCCACCCGGCACCTGGCGGTGCGGCTCGACCTGCCCGCGGACCTCGACCCCAAGGTGTGGGGCGCGGAGACCTCGCTGTCGGCGGAGGAGGGGCCGCTGCGTACCCCGATCCAGCGTTCGGTGGACGGCGGCCGGGTGGTCTTCGACTGGGGGACCGACGACCCGCCGCTGAACGCCCGCTACCGGATGCAGTGGCGGTTCCGCAGCCCCGAGCCGGACGCCGAACCGGACACCGCGCCCAACGGCGGCGCCCGGGTGCGGGCCAGCGACCGGATGCGGGCCGTGGGCATCGTGCAGCGCGGCGACGACCTGCTGCGGCAGCGGGCCCGACAGTTCGACCTGCCGGCCGACGAACAGCACGCCCGGGAGGTGATCGACCGGCTCGCCGGGATGCTGGTCCGCCTGGACGAGCTGCACCCGTTCAGCAAGGGCGTCGGCCTCGCCGCGCCCCAGCTCGGCATCGGCTGGTCCGCGGCGCTCGTGCGCCCGGCCGACCGGGCCGCCGACCCGGTGGTGCTGCTCAACCCCCGGGTGGTGGACGCCGCGACCGAGACCGACGAGCAGTACGAGGGGTGCCTCTCCTTCTTCGACCACCGCGGCCTGGTGCCCCGGCCGCTGCGGATCGACGTGGAACACGCCCTGTGGGACGGCAGCCGGGTGATCACGTCCTACGAGTACGCGATGGCGCGGCTGGTCGCGCACGAGATCGACCACCTGGAGGGGCGGCTCTACGTCGACCGGATGGCACCCGGCGTGCCGCTGGTGCCGGTGGAGGAATACCGCGAGACCGGAACCCCCTGGCGTTACTGAGAAACGGGGGGCCGGGGGGCGGGGGCCCCCGGGGGGGGGGGGGCCCCCCGGCCGCGGTCTCAGGAGACGGCGAAGATCCCCAGGGGGCGGGGGCACGCGACCCGGCTCGGGGGGAGCAAGGTTCAGAGGTTGCCGAACGTGTCGTACCGGATGTGGTCCGGCGGGACGTCGTCGGCGGCGAGCGCCCGCAGGGTGGCCCGGACCATCGCCGCCGAGCCGGAGACGTAGCAGTCGTGCGTGGTCCACGGTCCGTACCGGGTGACCACCTCGGAGACGTCACCGAGTTCGCCGCCGAAGTCCGGGTCCTCGCTGCACGCCGGCGTCACCGACAACCACGGGTGGGAGGCCACCAGCTCCTCCAGGCCGGGCAGCCCGTACAGCTCGTCCGGGCGGCGGGCGCCGTAGAAGACGTGCACCCAGCGGGTCCGGTTGACCCGGGTCAGCTCCTCCACCAGCGCCTTGATCGGCGCCAGGCCGACGCCGCCGGCCACGCAGAGGACGTCCCGGGTGGACTCCGGGTCCAACGTCATCGAGCCCATCGGCGCGGCCACCCGCAGCAGGTCACCCGGCTTGGTGCGGCGCACCAGCGCGCCGGACACCCAACCGGCCGCGCCCGGCGGCGTCCGGACGTGGAACTCCAGCACGTTCTCCTCGTTCGGCGCGTTCGCCACCGAGTACGTCCGCCACACCCGCGGGTGGTAGCGGGGCACCTCCACGCTCACGTACTGCCCGGCCCGCCAGGGCAGCGGATCCTGGAGCGCGCGTACGGTCAGCACCGCCGTGTCCGGGCCGTGCCGCTCGTGCGTCAGCACCTCGGCGTGCCAGAACGGCGGGTTCTCGTCGGATTCCGCGCCGGCCAGCATCCGCGCGCTGATGCTCGCGTACGCATCCCGCCACGCCTGGTCGTACTCCAGGTTCCAGCCGTCCCCGGCGGTGCTGCGCAGCGCGTCGAGCAGCGCGACGCCCATCGTCGCGTAGTGCTCGGCCGCCACGTGGTACTTGCGGTGGTCCCGGCCCAGCGCCCGCAGGTACTCGTCGAAGCTCTCCGGGTCGCCCACCGTCTGGGTGGCGGTGACGATCGCCTCCAGGATGCGGTCACCCTGGCCGTTCATCTGCACCGGGAAGAGCTTGCGCAGCTCCGGGTCGAGGAGGAACAACCGGGCGTAGAAGTGACCGCTGAGCCGCTCCCGGTGCTCCTCGACCAGGGTCCAGCTCTCCTTCAGCAGCCGCGCGAAGTTCTCCACAGGGGCACGCTCCTTCTCCGTACGGGCGGATCGGCCCCCATAGAATGTCCACGGAGCGTGTACGCCGGTCGCACAGACTGTGCGACCGTCCGGCCCGGTCGCCGAAGTGCTTTCATGGTCCGGTGACGGTTGACGAGCTGGCCCGCCCGGTCTCCCGCCGGATGCTGGGCACCGAGACGCTGCTCGTGCTCGGTCTGTCCCTCGGCCAGTCGGCCGTGTACGCACTCGTCTCGCTGATCGCGAAGCTGACCGCGACCGGTGGACTGTCCAAGCAGACCGCCGCCCTGAACACCTCCGCGTCGGCCCGCCCGTACCTCGACCTCACGTACCAGCTGCTCGGCATCGTCTTCGCGCTGCTGCCGGTGCTGCTCGCCGTACACCTGCTGGCGCGTGACCCCGGCGACCCGGCGCGGACGCTCGGCGTCGACTTCCGGCGGCCCGCCTCCGACCTGGCCCGGGGTGCGGGCCTGACCGCGCTCATCGGCCTGCCCGGGCTGGCGCTGTTCTGGGTGGCGGCGCAGCTCGGCCTCAACGCCACGCTGGTCCCGGCCGCGCTGCCGGACCTCTGGTGGACGGTGCCGGTGCTGATCCTCGCCGCCGTGCAGAACGCCGTGCTGGAGGAGGTGATCGTGGTCGGCTACCTGATCACCCGGCTGCGGCAGCTCAACTGGCGGATCGGCGCCGTGCTCGCCACGAGCGCCCTGCTGCGCGGCTCGTACCACCTCTACCAGGGCTTCGGCGCGTTCGTCGGCAACGCCGTCATGGGCGTGATCTTCGGGCTGTTCTACCTGCGCACCCGCCGAGTGGCCCCGCTGATCGTCGCGCACACGCTGCTCGACATCTTCGCGTTCGTCGGCTACGCGATGCTGCCGAAGTCCTGGTTCGACTGGCTCTGACCGCGGCCGCCGGCATGCCCGGCATGGTGGTCTCGTGGGCCCGGGCACGATCGTCGGCTTGCGCCGGATCGGCGAGGTGGCGGTATCGCGGCCCGACGGACCCCGCCACCTCGCCGAACGTGTGTCGATCAGGCGCGGCGTGGCCGGTACCGGGCGACCGCCCGCGCGGCCACCCGCTCCGCCGTCGCCGTACCGCCCGTCGCGGCCGCCAGCGCCGCCGCCCCCGGCAGCAACCGCGCGGCCAACCGCAGCCCGAGCCAGCCGCCCGCCTGCGCGGCCACCGGCGTGGCCAGCCGCCAGGCCGCCTCCGCCACCCGACCCCACGGACCCTCCGCCGGAGCGTCTGCCGCCCGAGCCGACGCCAGCGCCGCCCGCGCGGTGCCGTCGTCCGGGTGCACCAACGTGAGCACCAGCAGCTCGGCCGCCCGATCCGGATGCGCCGGATCCCGCCCGTACGCCGCCGCCAGATGCAGCACCAGGTTCGCCTGCGTCCACAGCACCGCCGCCAGCTCCGCGACCGGCGCGAACAGCCCGGCACCCGCCGCCAGCGCCCCACCCGTACCGGCCATCCGGACGAACCGCCGCGTCGCCAGCCGGGCCACCCCGTCGGCGTCCGCCTCCGGATAGGCCCGCCGGACCTGATCCACCCAGTCCCGGGCGCGCGGCCCGAGCACGTCGACCGCCGCCAGGGCCAGCAGCTCCGGCGCGAACCCGGGGTGGTCGCGCAGCTGCGGCCCCACCGCCCGCCAGCCCACCACCGGGGTACGCGCGAAGCCGGGTTGTCCGGGCTTCTGCTCGACGGCGGCCGGCTCTGCCTGGGGTGTCCGATCGACGGTGGCCGGCTCTGTCTCGGGGGTCCGCTCGATGATGGCTGGCTCTGTCTCGGGGGTCCGCTCGATGACGGCTGGCTCTGTCTCGGGCGCTTGGTCGGCGGCCGGGGGCTCGGATTCGGAAGCGGCAAGATCCGGGGCGGCGGGCGCGGTCGCCAAGACGGTGGTGGTCTCGGAGGCCGGCGCGGCGGCGGCCGGTGCTGCGCGCTTCGCACGCTTCGCCGGGCTCGCCTTCTCCGCCGCAGGCTCGGCCTTGACGGGTCGCCCGGGTCGAGGCGCGGTGGCCGGTTTCTCCGCCGCGATCGGCTCGGTGCCGTCGGGCTCCCGCTCGCCGGCTCGCGGCCCCGGTGCGGTGAACGTGGGTTCGACCGGCGCCTCCGGCTCGGGAGACGGTGCCTCCGGCTTGGGGGACGACGCCTTCCGAGCGGTCTTCTTGGCCGCCGGAGCTGCGTTCTTCGCGCCCGGGGCGGCCTTCTTGGCCGCAGGTGCGCGGCGCGTCCGCTTCGGCGTCACCTCCGCGGCCGATGGTGCGTCTGAACCGGTCGTCGGCTCGGTGACCGACGGCCCTCCAACTGGACGCCGCTCCGCTGTGGCGGACACCTCATCCGCCGTCGATGCGGCCTCCCCGCCTCCTGCCCGACGTGTCGCCGCTGCGGGGTCGCGTTCTCCGGCCCTCGGAGCGGGCTCCCCTGGTACCGGCGGCGGCTCAGCCGTGCCCGGGTCACCCGATCGGGTGCCGGGCGTGGCAGGTCCCGCCGCCTTCTGCTTGTCGGCTCCGCCTGAAAACTGACCCCGTGGTTCCGGCTGAATTTTGACCCCTTCCGGAAGCATCGGGAGGTGCTGAGCGTGGAGGACTGGGCGGAGATCCGTCGGTTGCACCGAGCGGAGCGGATGGCGATCAAGGCCATCTGCCGTCGGCTGGGGGTCTCGCGGAAC
>NZ_JAMHIU010000014.1:0-184034 GCF_023896895.1 Micromonospora sp. CPM1 | reverse complement strand
CCAGCCCGCCCGCCCTCGCCCACCCGCCGCTCACCCGCCGCTCATCCCGTCGATCATGAAGTTAGCGGCGATGTGGATCTACAAAACAGCCGCCAACTTCATGATCGACGGGGCAGTCTGGGGGCGGGGAGGGGCGGGAGGGGGTCTGGGGGGTTAGGGGAGGAGGGGGTGGCGGAGGACGTTTTCTTCTCGGCCTGGGCCTACGCCTACCACGCTCACCCGGGTGCCGGTCAGCTCCTCGATGCGGGCGATGTAGCGGCGGGCGTTCTCCGGGAGCTCGTCCTCGGTCCGCGCCTTGGTGATGTCCTCCCACCAGCCGTCGAGCTCTTCGTAGATCGGCGTGGCGTGGTGGAAGTCGGTCTGCGTCATCGGCATGTCGTCGAAGCGCTCGCCGTTGATCTCGTACCCGACGCAGATCGGCACCTTGGCCAGGCCGGTCAGCACGTCCAGCTTGGTGACCACCAGGTCGGTGACGCCGTTGAGGCGGCACGCGTACCGGGCCACCACGGCGTCGAACCAGCCGCAGCGGCGCTCCCGGCCGGTGGTGGTGCCGTACTCGTGGCCGACCTTGCGCAGGTGCTGCCCGTTGTCGTCGAACAGCTCGGTGGGGAACGGGCCGGAGCCCACCCGCGTCGTGTACGCCTTGCTCACCGCGATGACCTTGGTGATGGCGGTCGGCGGGATGCCCGCGCCCACGCACGCCCCGCCGGCCGTCGGGTTCGACGAGGTCACGAACGGGTAGGTGCCGTGGTCCATGTCGAGCATGGTGGCCTGGGCGCCCTCCAGCAGCACGGTCTCGCCGCGGTCGAGCGCGTCCCAGAGCATCACCCGGGTCTCGGCGATGTACGGGCGCAGCCGCTCGGCGTACTGGAGGTACTCCTCGACGGTCTCCTCGACGTCGATCGCCTTGCGGTTGTAGATCTTGAACAGCAGCTGGTTCTTCTCGCGGAGCGCCAGTTCCAGCTTCTTGCGCAGGATGCCCGGGTCGAGCAGGTCCTGGAGCCGGATGCCCATCCGGGCGACCTTGTCGCCGTACGCGGGGCCGATGCCCCGGCCGGTGGTGCCGATCCGGGAGCTGCCCAGGTAGCGCTCGACCACCCGGTCCAGCGCCCGGTGGTGCGGCATGATCAGGTGCGCGTCGCCGGAGATGCGCAGGCGGGACACGTCCACGCCGCGCTCGGCGAGCCCGTCGATCTCCTGGAGCAGCACCTTCGGGTCGACCACCACGCCGTTGCCGATCACGATCATCGCGCTCGGTGACAGCGCCCCGGACGGCATGAGGTGCAGCGCGTACTTCTGGCCGTCCGGCGTGATCACCGTGTGGCCTGCGTTGTTGCCGCCGGAGTAGCGCACGACGTAGTCGACCCGCTCACCCAGCAGGTCGGTAACCTTGCCCTTGCCCTCGTCGCCCCACTGGGCGCCGAGCAGCACGATCGCTGGCATCTTCTCGCCTCCAGAAGGCTCGGGTGCCAGGTGGCGACCGGTCAGCGAGCCCGGGGTGTCAGGCTAACAAGTAGTGACGGCGGGACCAGCAGGGGTTGGTCGGAAAGCGGGAGGCTCCTTCGTGTACGACGTGGTGCTGCTCACCCTCGGCTCGGAGCGGGACGCTCCCGGTGGTGGCTGCGGCAGCGGCGGCGCCTGCTGCGGCGGCGCGGAAGACACCTCCGCGGAGACCGGCGAGGAGCGCTGCGAGACGCCGCGCGTACCGGTGCTGGCCTGCGCGGACGAGCTGACCGCCCGGGGTGCCCGGGTGACCACCGTGACCGCCCGGTCGGACTCCGAGATCGACGAGGTGCTGGCCCGCCTCGACGGTCCGCCGCGCGCCGACGGCCTCACCTGGCCGGACTCCGACGGCAAGACCCGGCTGATCGTCGCCACTGCCAGTGACGGTCAGTTGCGCGCCGTCCTGCGCCGGCTGGTCCGCCGGTACGCTCCGCCGCCGAGTCGCCGCCCCGCGGACCTGGCCGACAACCGTACGGTGCCCGACCTGCCCCCGATCGGCGTACTCCCGCTCGATCCGGCCCGGTCCGGGACGGCGCGGGACCTGGCCGCGCAGCTCGGGCTGCCCCGGGATCCGGCGGGCGTGGCCGCCGCGGTGCTGGACGGCACCGCTCGGCGGCTGGATCTGCTGCGCAACGACGGCGGCTCGGTGACGCTCGACGGGGCGCTGCTCGGCGCCGCCGACGACGCCGGCCGTCCGCTGCACTGGCGGGCCCGGGTCGAGGTCGACGGCACGGTGCTCAGTGACGGTTCCGAGCCGATCACCGCGTGCGCGATCGGCAACGCGGGCGGGTACGCACGCCTGGGCGAGGTGGACCTGCTGGGCGGCCCGGATCCGGCCGACGGCCGGGTGACGGTGGGCGTCGCCGTACCAGTGGTGACCCGGTCGGCGTTGGGCCGGAAGAAGGTCCGGCTGGAGGTGCGCCGGGCGCGGGGCCGCGCGGTGGCGGTGGTGCCCCGCGACGAGAAGGTGCCCTTCCTCGACGACGGCGTCGAGGGCGAGCTGAACCGCAAGCGCTCCTGGTGGACCGAGCCGGGCGCCTGGGCGGTCTGGACGGGCTGACCTCGGTCGATTCCCACCCGGCTCGCGGCGCTGGCCGGACCGCCTATCCTCGGCGGAAGGAATGGGGAGGAACCGTGGTGCACGAGAACGACGACCGGGCCCACGTACCGGGCCGACCGCAGGTGCCGCAGCGGGACGTCGAGCCGCTCTGGCCGCCGGAGGAGACCGACGCGGCGGCGGCCACGATCCCGCCGTGGGCGTCGGTGCCCTGGCCGCTCCCGCCGGCCGACGCCCCCACACCCGCGGCGACGGACGTCCCGGCGCCCCAGGCACCGGCTGTCGACCTGGACCTGCCGTTCACGCTCGACCAGGCGACGTCCGGCCCGGCACAGGCCCGGGCGACGGCCGGCCCGGCACCGGCTCAGCCGGGGCCCTTGGCGTCCGACTCACCGGTGGTGCCCGGTGCGCCGACGGCGCCTGATGTACCGGCGGCGGCCGGCTCGCCGGCCACGGCACCGGTGAGCCCGCCCCCGTCCGCGTCGCAGGCGGCTCCCGCACCGACGACAACGCCCGCCACCGGCTCGGGTTCTGCCGGCGAGGGCGCCGGGAACGGACGGACCACCTCGCCGTGGGCACAGCCGCCGCAGCGGGCCGGGTCGGACTCCACCACCACGCCGGATCCCGCCGACGGCACGGCTCCGCCGTCCGACGCAGCGCAGGCCGACGGCACCGTCGCCGGCCACGCCACCGTGGCACCGCCCATGCCGTCCGACGCCCTCCCCACCGACGGCACCGCCGCCGGCCGCGCCACCGTGGCACCACCTCCACCGTCCGGCGCCCTCCCCGAGGACGGCACCGCATCCGGCCGCGCCGCCGTGGCACCGCCCATGCCGTCCGACGCCCTCCCCACCGACGGCATCGCCGCGGGCCGGGCCACTGTCGCCGGGATGCCGGCCCAGCCGTCGCCGGAATCCGGCACGGGACCGGCAGGGGCGGGCGAGCCCGCGCCGGAGCCGCCGCCCCGCCTCGGGCCGTTCCCGCCGTCGCCGGGCGTGCCGGCGCAGCCGTCTCCCTACGGCAACGGCTACCCGCCGCCCGGCTACCAGGCGCAACCCGGTCAGCCCGGGTACCAGCCGCAACCCGGTCAGCCCGGCTGGTACCCGCCGCCCGGCTGGGCGCCCCAGACCGGCGTGCCACAGCCGGGCGGCCCGGTGCCCCCGCAGGCGCCGGTGTCCGGCCCGGTGGCACCCCCGCCGGCGCACCAGCCTCCCGCCCACCCGGAGCAGGGCTGGACGCCGCAGCAGGCGGTGCCTCCGACCGCCGAGGACTTCGCCCGCCGCCGCCAGGCCCGGCCGGTCGACCCGGTGGCCACCATGGGCGTACGCGCGGTGGTCAACAAGATCGGGCTGGTCCGGCTCGCGCCCGGGCGGCACGAGCAGGAGATGAAGCGCGACATCGAGATGGTCCGCCGCAACTTCGGCGGCCTGCGCCAGGTGACGGTGGTCAACCCGAAGGGCGGCGCCGGCAAGACGGTGGCGATCCTGCTGCTCGCCATGACGTTCGGCCAGAAGCGCGGCGGATACGTGCTGGCCTGGGACAACAACGAGACCCAGGGCACCCTCGGCATGCGGGCGCAGCAGGACTTCCACGCCCGCACGGTGCGGGACATGCTGCGCGACCTGGCCCAGTTCCAGGGGCCGCACGGCCGGGTGGGTGACCTGTCGCAGTACGTCCGCTCGCAGGGCGAGGGCATGTTCGACGTGCTCGCCTCGGACGAGTCCGCGACCGGCGGCGAGATGCTCACCGCCGCCGCGTTCGCGGAGATCCGCGAGGTGGTCAGCCGGTTCTACAAGCTGATCTTCGTGGACACGGGGAACAACGTCCGGGCGCAGAACTGGCAGGCCGCGATGGACGCCACCGATCAGCTCGTGGTCACCATGTCGGCCCGTAACGACTCGGCCGAGACCGCCGCCCGGATGCTCGACCACCTGGAGCAGAGCGGCCGGCAGCGGCTGGTCCGGCAGGCGGTCACGGTGGTCTCGATGCCGCCGTCACGCAAGGAGATCGACCTGCCCGCGATCCAGGCCCACTTCGCGGCGCGGACCCGGGCGGTGCTGCTGGCGCCGTACGAGCGGCTCATCGACACCGGCGAGCCGCTGCGGTACGGGCAGCTCTCCTCCGCCACCCGGGACGCCTGGCTGAAGATCGCCGCGTCGGTGGCGGAAGGGCTGTAGGACGGGCGCGACGGCCGACCCCCGAGAGGGCCGGCCGTCGCGGTAGTGGTCAGTCGCCGGACAGCGCGTCGCCGGCGGCCGGGTCGCAGTCGCGGAGGAACTGGGCGCACCGGGCCGCCTCGTCCGCCTCGCCGATCTCCCCCGCCGCGCGGGACAGCACGTAAAGGCAGCGGAGGAAGCCCCGGTTGGGCTTGTGCGACCACGGCACCGGGCCGTGGCCCTTCCAGCCGCTGCGGCGCAGCTGGTCGAGGCCCCGGTGGTAGCCGGTGCGGGCGTACGCGTACGCCGTGACGACCTGATCCGCGGCGAGCGCGCGGCCGGCCAGCGCGGCCCAGGCCGCGCTGTAGGTCGGGAAACGGGCCGCGACCTCGGCGTACGCCTCGTCGGTGCCCTGCTCGGCCGCCGCCGCCAGCGCGGCGTCGGCCTCCTCGTGGGTCGGGAGCAGGGTGGCCGGTGGCTCAGGCAACAGGTTCTGCATCGCCCCATTCAACCCGCTTCGCCCTCGGGTACGCGAGGGGCCTCGCCCGTACGGTTGGCTGAACGGCTGAGGGTTTCGTCACGCCTGCGGCGGGAGCGGACGTACCCGCGGCCCATGCCGCCGCCCTGGTTCTTGCACTACAAATACAGATCCGGAGCCTCCCCAGGACCCGGTTACGCAGGAGCCCGGCGGCGTGCCCGCCGGGCTCCTGTCGTTCGCGCCCCCGGTTTCGGCACTTGCCGTGCGGGGGCAGGATGACCTGGTGCCGACCCCACCACCCGCGGACGTCATCGAGCCGCACGCGCCCCACGTCAACGAGATCGAGACCCGCACCGCGTTCGAGCAGCGGCTGGCCGGGGGCACCCTGGCCGGGCTGACCGTGCAGGGCCTGCGTCTCGACCTCGACCCGGTCCCCGACCTGCGCGACGTCGACGTCACCGGCACGCTCTTCGTGGGCTGCCGCTTCGCCGGCCGCGAGGTGGGCGCGGACCTGGTCCGCCGGGGCGCCAACGTGGTCCCGCCGTTCTCCGGGCTGCCCTACCCGACCCAGCCGTCGCACCTCTACACCGCCGACGAGCTGGCCGCCGGGTTCGCCGAGGGCGGGTTCGCCGAGATGTACGACACCCGGGTGTACGCGCACTTCCGGGCGCACGGCGGCGCGCTGCCGGACGTACGCGAGGCGCTCGGTCAGCGTCTGCACGACCACGGCGTGGACAACGCGCTGGCCGACGCCACCCGGTCGTGGCTGTCCGCGCACGGCCCGCAGTCGGTGGTGGGCGTGATGGGCGGGCACGCCGTGCCGCGCGGCAGCGTCGCGTACCGGATGGCCGCCGTGCTGGGCTGGGAGCTGGCGCGGGCCGACCGCCTGGTGGTCACCGGCGGCGGTCCGGGCGTGATGGAGGCGGCGAACCTCGGCGCGTTCCTCGCGGCCTGGCCGGCCGAGGAGCTGACCGCCGCGATCGACGTGCTCGCCGTCGCGCCGGACTTCACCGACCACGACCGGTACACGGCAGCGGCGCTGGCGGTGCGCAAGCGGTACGCGGACGGCCCGTCGCTGCCGTCGCCCCGCCCGTCGGCACCCGGCACCGAGTGGGCCCGGTCCGGCGGGCTGGCCATCCCCACCTGGCTGTACGGCCACGAGCCGGCGAACCTGTTCGCGGGCCGGATCGCGAAGTACTTCTCCAACGCCATCCGGGAGGACACGATCCTGCGGCTGGCCCGGGGCGGGATCGTGTTCGCGCCCGGCAAGGCCGGCACCGTGCAGGAGGTGTTCCAGGCGGCCACCAAGACGTTCTACGGCACCGACGGGGCGAGCGGGGCTTACGTCTTCCTGGACCGCACGTACTGGACCACGGAGCTGCCGGTGGAGTCGCTGCTGCGGCCGCTGTTCGCGGCGTCCCCGTTCGGCGACCTGTCGCACACGATCCATCTGACCGACGACGTCCGCGACGCCGTCCGGGTGCTGACCGCCGGGTGACACGCGGAAGGCCGGCCCCGTCCGGGTGCCGGCCTTCCGTTCACGCGCGAGGCGTCACTTCATGGTGGTGCCGGTGGAGCGCAGGTGCTCGCAGGCCTCGACCACGCGGGCGGCCATGCCGGCCTCGGCGGCCTTGCCCCAGACGCGCGGGTCGTACATCTTCTTGTTGCCGACCTCGCCGTCGACCTTCAGCACGCCGTCGTAGTTGCGGAGCATGTGGTCCGCGACCGGGCGGGTGAAGGTGTACTGGGTGTCGGTGTCGATGTTCATCTTCACCACGCCGTAGTCCAGCGCCTCCCGGATCTCCGAGAGCAGCGAGCCGGAGCCGCCGTGGAAGACCAGGCTGAGCGGCTTGTCCTTGCCGTACTTGGCACCGACCGCGTCCTGGATCTGCTTGAGCACCTCGGGGCGCAGCTTGACGTTGCCCGGCTTGTAGACGCCGTGCACGTTGCCGAAGGTCAGCGCCGCCATGTAGCGGCCCTTCTCGCCCAGGCCGAGCGCGTCGACCATGGCCAGGCCGTCCTCGACGGTGGTGTAGAGCTTGTCGTTGATGGCGTTCTCGACGCCGTCCTCCTCGCCGCCGACGACGCCGACCTCGATCTCCAGGACGATCTTGCCCTTGGCGGCCTCGGTGAGGAGCTGCTCGGCGATCTCCAGGTTCTCCGCCACCGGCACGGCCGAGCCGTCCCACATGTGCGACTGGAACAGCGGCTCCTGGCCGGCCTTGACGCGCTCCTGCGAGATGGCCATCAGCGGCCGGACGAACTTGTCCAGCTTGTCCTTCGGGCAGTGGTCGGTGTGCAGCGCGATGTTCACCGGGTACTTCTTGGCGACCTCGTGCGCGTACGCGGCGAACGCCACGGCGCCGGTCACCATGTCCTTCACGGACGGGCCGGACAGGTACTCCGCGCCGCCGGTGGAGACCTGGATGATGCCGTCGCTCTCCGCGTCGGCGAAGCCCTTGAGCGCCGCGTTCAGCGTCTGCGAGGAGGTCACGTTGATCGCGGGGTACGCGTACCGGCCGGCCTTGGCCCGGTCCAGCATCTCCGCGTAAGCCTCGGGGGAAGCGATGGGCATGTCGAACGCTCCTTACTTACCGCTCTCGGCCGTGCAGGCCGCTGTCTTCCATGGGCGCGACCGTTCCGGTCGCTCACGTCCACGGTTGCGCCGGACCGCGCTGTCCACCGCGGGCAGTATCCCGTAGGAGCGCGAGGGGGGCACAACCGGCCCGGACGCCGCTCACCGATTCTCCAGCCGGTCCGGTACGACGACGCTGATCAGCCAGCTCACCACCGCGACCACGATGGCGCCCCAGAAGGCGGCCCAGAAGCCGTCCACGTGGAACGGGAGCTTCAGCACCCCGGCGATCCAGTCCGTCAGCAGGAACAGCAGCGCATTCACCACGAGCGCGAACAGACCGAGTGTGAGCAGGTAGAACACGCAGCCGAACACCTTGATGAGCGGCTTGAGCACCGCGTTGACCACACCGAAGACCAGTGCCACCACGACCAGGGTGAGCACGTTGTTGCCGGTGTTACGGCCGCTCACCTCCACTCCGGGCACGATCAGCGTCGCGATCCACAACGCGACCGCGGTGATCGCCAGTCGGATCAGGAAGCCCATGCCTCCCATCCTGGCACCGGCCGCGCGCCGGGAGCGGGACAATCGCCGACTCCGCCGTTCCGCCCGCCACCCAGCGGCGGCCCGGAGCAGCCCGTACGGTGGTGGGGACGATGCCCGCACGGAGAACAGGGAGGGACGATGGGTCAGCCCGACGAGGACTTCGCCCCCAGTGACCACCTCGCCCCGGAGGAGCGGGATCTGGAGGCCGAGCCGGCCGACGCGGTCGAGCAGGCCACCACAGTGACCCCGGACGACACCGACGGCGAGCCGCACCGGGGCATGGAGGTCGACGACTGGGACGCCATGGAGCAGGCCCGCGTCGTCACCGCCGACGAGGACGACTACCGCTGACCCGGCACCCGGTCACCGCAGGGCGGTGACCCGGTCCGGGTGGGCGGCGGCCCACTGGGCCAGCCGATCCGCGCGCAACGCGTCCAGGAAACCCGGGGCGAGCGTCGGATCGGGCTCGAATCCGCGACCTGTCCAGTCGTCGAAGTCCACCGGAAAGCTGAGCCCGACCGGCTCGGCGGCGGCAGCGCGGCCGCTCGCGGCCACCAGCGCCGGCAGCGACAGGTCGCCGGTGTCCGCCGTGACGGCCGGTCCGACCCGCAGCAGCAGCCGGCCGAGCTGTGCCGGGTCGGTCACCGTCCCCTGCTCCCGCAGTTGGCGGAGCAGGCCGGCGGCGTAGCGGGCCGCGTTGCGGTCCCGGTCCAGCCCGCCGTCGCGCAGGCCGTACCGCTGCCGCAGCAGGTCCACCGCCGCCGCGCCGTCCAGCCGCTGGCATCCGGCCGGGAAACGCCGCTCGGTGTGCACCGAGCGCACCGGCTCCGGCAGGCAGACCGGCACACCGCCGACCGCGTCGGTCAGCTCACGCGCCCCCGGGTACGTGAGCACCGCGCCGGCGTCGACGCGTACCCCGGTCAGCCGGGCGACCGCCTCGCGGGTCGTCCGGTAGCCGGCGGCCAGGTCGGTGCCCGAACCGGCAGCCCGGGAGAACGTCGCGTTGAGCTTCTCCGTCCCGCCCTGCGACGGCACCAGCAGGTCACGCGGGAGCGACACGAGGTAGAGCCGGCTCCGGTCGGCCGGCAGGTGCACCAGCAGGACCGAGTCGGCGCGCCGGCTGCCGGCCGGCTGGTCGACGCCGAGCAGCAGCAGGTTCAGCGCGCCGGTGGGCTCCGGCACCGGCGTGGGGAGCGCGGGCGCCGCCGTCGGCGCCGGTGGCCGGGGCGCCATCGCCGTGAAACCGACGAGGGCGACGGCCGCGACCGCCAGCGCCGTGCCGGCCAGGCGTACGCGCCGGCGGCGCCGACGGCGAGTGATCACCGCCCGGTCGACGGCGGCCCGGACCGGGCCGACGGGCGGGGTGGACTCCTCGATGCGGGCGAAGGCGGCCCGCAGCTCGTCCTCGATCATCAGCAGACCTCCACGAGTTCGGCTCGGAGGGTGGCCAGCGCGCGCGAGATGCTGGACCGGACGGTGCCGACGGCGCAGCCGAGGATCTCGGCGATCTCCCCGTCCGGCAGATCCTCGTAGTAGCGCAGCACCAGCGCGGCGCGCTGCCGCCGGGGCAGCCGGGACAGCCACGACCGGATCTGGTCGCGGTCCACGGCGGACTGGGCGTGGTCGGTCGGCGCGGGCACCGACTGGTCCGCTTCGCCGCGCAGCAGCACCCGCCGCGCCCACGATCCGCGCCGCCAGTCGATGAACTGGTTGGTGAGCATCCGGCGCACGTACCGCTCCGGGGCGTCGGTGCGGGCCACCCGCCGCCAGTTGAGCTGGACCCGGACCATGGTCTCCTGCACCAGGTCCTGGGCCTGGTGCGGATCCCCGGTCAGCATGACCGCGTACCGCAGCAGGGCACCCAACCGCGCGTCGGCGAACTCCTCGTACGTCACTGCACCTCCCGGTGTCCCGATCCATGGACGGTCCCGGGCGGCCGGAACGTTGCGGCGCGGGCCGGGCGCCCCCGGAAACCCCCGCGACAGGAACCAGGCGATCACGAGATCATCGATGGGTGCTGCTGACCCTGACCACGACCCATCGCCCGGCGACCGACCTCGGACACCTCCTGGTGAAGCATCCGGACCGCGTGCAGAGCTTCGACCTGCCCGCCGGTGCCGCGCATGTGTTCTACCCGGAGGCGGACGAGGCGCGCTGCACCGCGGCGCTGCTGGTGGAGGTCGATCCGCTCAAGCTGGGCGGCGGCCGGAAGAACCGGGCGCCGGAGGGCTTCGCGCTCGGGCAGTACGTCAACGACCGCCCGTACGCGGCGTCGAGCCTGCTCTCGTCGGCGCTGGCGAAGGTGTTCCGCTCCGCCCTGCGGGGCGAGTCGCGCGACCGTCCCGAGCTGGCCGCGAGCGCGATCCCGCTGGCCGTACGGGTGCCGGTGCTGCGTTGCCGGGGCGGCGCCGACCTGGCGGTACGGATCTTCGCCCCGCTTGGCTGGACCGTGACGGCCACCCCGATTCCGCTCGACGAGACGTACCCGGAGTGGGGTGACAGCCGCTACGTCGACCTGACGCTCACCGGCACGCTGCGGCTCGCGGACGCCCTCAACCACCTGTACGTGCTGCTGCCGGTGCTCGACGACGCCAAGCACTACTGGGTGGCCCCGGACGAGGTGGACAAGCTGCTGCGCGCCGGCGCCGGCTGGCTGGCCGGTCACCCGGAGCGGGGCCTGATCACGCGCCGCTACCTGGCGCACCGGCGCGCGCTCGCGGGCGAGGCGATGGCCCGGCTGACCGAGCTGCGGCTGGCCGACGAGCCGCCCGCCGACGACAGCATCGAGCCCGCCACCGGAGAAGTCGCGGCGGTGGAGGACGTCCGCCGCGCCTCGCTTGCGGTACGGCGGCGGGAGGCGGTGCTCACCGCGCTGCGGGACAGCGGCGCGAGTCGGGTGCTGGACCTGGGTTGCGGTGGCGGCGCGCTGCTCACCGCGCTCGTCGCCGACCGGCGGTTCACCGAGGTGGTGGGCGTCGACGTGTCGGACCGGTCGCTCGGCCTGGCCGCCCGGCGGCTGCGCCTGGACCGTCTGCCGGAGCGGCAGCGGGACCGGATCCGGCTGTGGCAGTCCGCGCTGACCTACCGGGACGACCGGCTCCGGGGGTACGACGCGGCGGTGCTGATGGAGGTCGTCGAGCACCTCGACCCGCCGCGCCTGCCGGCGTTGGAGGACGCCGTGTTCGGTCACGCCCGGCCCGGCACGGTCGTGGTGACCACCCCGAACGTCGAGTACAACGTGCGCTACGAGGGGCTGGGGCCGGACCGGTTCCGGCACGCGGACCACCGGTTCGAGTGGACCCGGGCGGAGTTCGCCGCCTGGGTGGACCGGGTGGCGGCGGCGCACGGCTACACGGCGGTGCTCGGCGGCGTCGGCGACGACGACCCGGAGGTGGGCACGCCGACCCAGATGGCGGTGCTCACCCGCGCCGACCGCGACGAGCGCGCCGGCCGCGACGAACGGCGCGACCGCGACGAACGGCGCGACCGGAACGACAGCAACGACCGGAAGGAGGCGACGAACCGATGACCGTCCTGGACATCCCCGAGCTGGCACTGGTGGCACTCGTCGGCGTCTCCGGCTCCGGCAAGTCCACGTTCGCCCGGCGGCACTTCGCGCCCAGCCAGGTGCTCTCCTCGGACACGTTCCGCGGCCTGGTGGCCGACGACGAGAACGACCAGTCCGCGTCCGCCGACGCGTTCGACGCGCTGCACCACGTCGCCGCCATCCGGCTGCGGCGGGGACTGCTGACTGTGGTCGACGCGACGAATCTCCAGCCGCACGCCCGCGCCGGGCTGATCCGGGTGGCCCGGGAGCACGACGTGCTGCCGGTGGCGATCGTGCTGGACGTGCCGGAGGCGGTGGCCTGGGAGCGTACGGAGGCGCGCGCCGACCGGACGCACGGCCGGCAGGTGCTCAACCGGATGCGCCGCGACCTGCGGCAGTCGTACGGACGGCTGGCCCGTGAGGGCTTCCGCAAGGTGCACGTGCTGCGCGGGGTGGAGGAGATCGACGCCGCGGAGGTCCGCTACGAGAAGCTGTTCAACGACCGGCGGGAACTGACCGGCCCGTTCGACGTGGTCGGGGACGTGCACGGGTGCCGAACCGAGCTGGAGGCGCTGCTGTCCCGGCTCGGCTACGTGCTGCGGCACGACGACGCGGGCCGCCCGGTGGACGCGGCGCACCCGTCGGGGCGTACCGCGGTGTTCGTCGGTGACCTGGTGGACCGCGGCCCGGACTCGCCCGGCGTGCTGCGCCTGGTGATGGGCATGGTGGCGGCCGGCCACGCGATCTGCGTGCCGGGCAACCACGAGCAGAAGCTGCTGCGCAAGCTGCGCGGCCGGGACGTCCGGCTGACCCACGGCCTGGCCGAGACGATGGAGCAGCTCGCCGCCGAGCCGCCGGAGTTCGTCGCCGGGGTGGAGACGTTCATCGACGGCCTGGTCAGCCACTACGTGCTCGACGGCGGGCGGCTGGTGGTGGCGCACGCCGGTCTGAAGGAGGCGTACCAGGGGCGGGCGTCCGGCCGGGTGCGGTCGTTCGCGCTCTACGGCGAGACCACCGGGGAGACCGACGAGTACGGCCTGCCGGTGCGCTACCCGTGGGCGCGGGACTACCGGGGTTCGGCGATGGTCGTGTACGGGCACACGCCGACGCCCGAGCCGGAGTGGGTGAACAACACCATCTGCCTGGACACCGGTTGCGTGTTCGGCGGGCAGCTCACCGCGCTGCGCTACCCGGAGAAGGAACTGGTGGCCGTTCCGGCGGTGAAGGAGTGGTACGCCCCGGCCCGTCCGCTGGTCCCGGTCGCGCCCGCGCGTCCGGACACCGTGCTGGACCTGGCCGACGTGACCGGGCGGCGGCACCTCACCCACGCGTACGGGTCGCTGACCGTGCCGGCCGAGAACGCCGCCGCCGCGCTGGAGGTGATGAGCCGCTTCGCGGTCGACCCGGGCCGGCTGGTGTGGCTGCCGCCGACCATGGCGCCCTGCTCGACGTCGACAGTGGACGGGTTCCTGGAGCACCCGGCCGAGGCGTTCGCCGACTACCGCGCGGCCGGCGTCGACCGGGTGGTCTGCGAGGAGAAGCACATGGGCTCGCGGGCGGTGGTGCTCGTGGAGCGGGAGCCGGGCCGCTTCGGCGGCGGCGTGGTGCACACCCGTACCGGAAGGCCGTTCTTCGGCCCGCCGCTCGACGACGAGCTGCTGGCCCGGGTGCGCGCGGCGGTCACCGCCGCCGGCCTCTGGGCCGAGCTGGACACCGACTGGCTGCTGCTCGACGCCGAGCTGCTGCCCTGGTCGGCGAAGGCGGGCGGGCTGATCCGCGAGCAGTACGCCGGGGTCGGCGCGGCCGGGCGGGCCGCCCTGCCGGCGGCGCTCGCCGCGCTGGACACCGCCGCCGGGCGCGGGCTGCCGGTGGACGCGCTGCGCGACCGGATGGCCGGGCGGGCCGCCGAGGTCACCGCCTACTCGGCGGCCTACCGGGCGTACGTCCGACCGACCGACGGGTTGCGCGGGGTGACGCTGGCGCCGTTCGCGGTGCTGGCCGGGGCCGGGGTGAGCTACGCCGACCGCGACCACGGCTGGCACCTGGCGCTGGCCGACCGGCTCTGCGCCGCCGACCCGGAGTTCTTCACCCCGACCCGGCGGCGGGTGGTGGACCTGGCCGACGAGTCGGCGGTGGCCGACGCCACCGAGTGGTGGCTGACGCTCACCGCGGCCGGCGGCGAGGGCATGGTGGTCAAGCCGTACGCGGGCCTGGCCGCCCGGTCGCCGAAGGGCTCGCTGCTCCAGCCGGGCATCAAGTGCCGGGGGCGGGAGTACCTGCGGATCATCTACGGTCCCGGGTACACCGAAGCGGCGCAGCTCGCCGCGTTGCGCCGCCGTTCGCTGGGACGCAAGCGCGGGCTCGCCCTGCGGGAGCACGGCCTGGGCCTGGCCGCCCTGGACGCGCTGGCCGAGGACGCTCCGCTCTGGCGCCGCCACGAGCTGGTGTTCGCGATCCTCGCCTGCGAGTCCGAGCCGGTCGACCCCCGCCTCTGACGAGGACGCCCGGTCCGGCCGAAATGCCGGACCGGGCCGGGGTACCCTGTGTGGCCGTGGACACAGCAGAGAAGACCCGGATGTTCTCCGAGAGCGTGGCGCTGAACCCGCTCGATCCGAAGGACCTCATCCACACCTTCGGCATGATCGGCGTCTGGGTGATCCTCTTCGCCGAGACCGGGTTGCTCGTCGGCTTCTTCTTCCCCGGCGACTCGCTGCTGTTCCTGGCCGGGGTGGCCGCCTCCCCGGTGGCCGACGCCATCTTCGGCGACGGCACCCGCCTGTCCCTGGCCGGGCTGATGATCGGCGGTCCGCTCTGCGCGATCGCCGGCGCCCAGCTCGGGCACTGGCTCGGCGCCCGGTACGGCCGCCGGATGTTCGAGAAGCCCAACTCCCGGCTGTTCAAGCGGGAGTACGTGGAGAAGGCCGAGTACTACTTCCAGAAGTTCGGCCCGGCGAAGGCCGTGGTGCTGGCCCGGTTCATCCCGATCGTGCGGACGTTCCTCAACCCGGTGGCCGGGGTGCTCGGCATGTCGGCCCGCCAGTTCTTCGTGTGGAACGTGGTGGGCGCGATCCTCTGGGTGGACGGCATCCTGCTGATCGGCTACCTGCTGGCCCGCCAGATCTACGACGCCATCGGCGACAAGATCGACAGGTACATCCTGCCGGTGGTCGCGCTGATCATCGTGATCTCGGTGCTGCCGATCTTCTTCGAGTTCCTCCGCGACCGCCGGGCGCGCAAGCGCGGCGAGGCGGTCGCCGTCATCACCGCGGCGACGGTGGCCGGCACTGTGGAGGCAGCCCGGGAGAGCATCGAGGAGCACCGGCCCGGGCACGGAGACGGCGGGCAGCACCGCCGCTGAGCGCGTACGGACGCCGAAGGCCGGCCCTCGGACGAGGACCGGCCTTCGACATCACTGATCTCGCCGGGTCACACGGACGACGACAGCCGTCACCGTGCGCTGATGGCGCCACCCCTCGCACGCCACCGGTCACCCGGTCGGGACGACCCTCGCTCGGGCCGGCCCGAAAGGTTTCAGCGAGCCTTCTTGGTGGCCCGCTTCCGCGGCGGGGTGAGCAGATCCGCGATCGTGGCGATCGCGGACGGCACCAGCCGGTAGTACGCCCAGACCCCGCGCTTCTCCCGCTCCAGCAAGCCGGCCTCGGTGAGGATTCGCAGGTGGTGGCTGACCGTCGGCTGCGAGAGGCCGAGCGGCGCGGTGAGGTCACACACGCACGCCTCCCCCTCGGGAGCCGACTGGATCAGGCTGAGCAGCCGCAGCCGGGCGGGGTCAGCGAGGGCCTTGAGGACCCCCGCAAGCCGCTCGGCGTCGGCGCGTTCGATCGGCTCGCCGGCAAGCGGCGAGATCTGAGGCATGGTCATTTCAGCCAACGCAGTTCCCACGTATTCCATCCTTCCACCAGCAGCATCGATCCGCCTGCATATCAGCAGATCCGAATCGGCAAACTTTTACGCCACAAGGCCGAGGTCAGCCAACGTATAGGCCGCCCGATAGGGCAATCCGGCGGCTCGCACCGTGTCGCCGGCACCTCGATCAACAATAACCGCCACACCCACCACCTCGGCCCCCGCCTCACGCAATGCCTCGACCGCCGTCAACACACTTCCACCGGTGGTGGAGGTGTCCTCGACCGCGAGCACCCGCCGCCCGGAGACGTCCGGCCCCTCGATCCGGCGTTGGAGACCGTGGGCCTTGCCCTCCTTGCGGACCACGAAGGCGTCGACCGCGCGACCGGTGCCCGCCGAGGCGTGCAGCATGGCGGCGGCCACCGGATCGGCGCCCAGGGTCAGCCCACCGACCGCGTCGTACGCCCAGTCGGCGGTGAGGTCACGCATGACCCGGCCGATCAACGGAGCCGCTTCGTGATGGAGCGTGACGCGACGCAGATCCACGTACCAGTCCGCCTCGCGGCCCGACGAGAGCACCACCCGGCCGTGCACCACAGCTAGGTCAGTGATGAATTTGCGCAGGTCGTCGTGGTCGCCCATGGCCCAAGAGCGTACTTCGCAAGTCTGAGCGCCGTGTTTCGGGTCTGCCCTGGTCAACCCTGCGAGCGACGGGCGGGTGGCGAGGAGCGGCTACGCTGTGCGACCGTCCATCCCGGCCGGCCGCCGTACCGGCCCGCGTACGGGTGGTCGCCGGTCAGCCGCCCTGCCGGCCGACCGCACCCCGGCTGTCCCGCCGGAAGCCGCGCAGCAGGCGCTTCGGCGCGTACCGCAGCCCGGCCACCGCCACCTTGTACTTCCAGTCCGGGACACTCACGAACTTACCTTTATGCAGGTCAAGCAGCCCTTCGGCAACCACATCGTCGGCTCGCAGCCAGGCCCAGGCGGGCAGGCGGGACATGTCGATGCCCGCCCGTTCGTGATTTCCGGTTCGGGTGTAGCCGGGGCAGAGCGCCATCACGCGCACGCCGAGCGGCGCGACGGACTGGCCGATCGATTCACTGAAATTCGTCACCCACGCCTTGCTGGCCGAGTACGTGGATCCCGGCATGGGGACACCGAAGCCGGCAACGGAAGAGACATTTATCACTGCCCCGCGGCCTCGCTCGATCATCGGACCGAGGGCGGCATGGGTCAGACGCAGCACCGCGAGCACGTTGAGCCGGACCAGCCGCGCCTCGTCCGCCACCGACGAGCGGACGAACGACGTGTTCAGACTGATGCCGGCGTTGTTGACGAGCAGCTCGATCGGCGTACCGGCGGTGAGCCGTCGTTCGACCGCCGCACATCCGTCCTCGGTGGACAGATCCGCGGCGATCGTCTCGGCGTCGCCGCCGTGCCGGCCGGTCAGCTCGGCCGCCAGCGCGTCCAGCCGGGCGGCGTCCCGGGCCACCAGGACGAGGTCCCAGCCGTCGGCGGCGAGCCGGCGGGCGAACGCCTCGCCGATGCCCAGGCTGGCGCCGGTGACCAGGGCACGGCGCCGGGAGGGGTCGGTGTCACCTGTCATCGGCGGTCCTCGGGAGGCGGCGGGAACCCACCCGGCGGCGGCGCGGGCGGTGCGGACGGGGGCGGCGCGGGCCGCTCGTACGGCGACGGGCCGGGGGCGGGCGGCGCGGAGGCCGGTGGGGCGGATGCGGGCGGGTTCAGGCCGGGCGGCGGTCCCCAGGGCGTCGGACCGGGGGCGGCCGCGCCGGACACGGTCGAGCCGTAGCCGGACAGCCGCAGCGGCGCGGTGCGGCGGCGCAGGAACGCGCCGGACGACGGCAGCGCGAGCAGCGCGGCGACCACCAGGTAGCCGAGGATCTGCGCCACCGACAGAGTCGCGTTCACCGGGATCCACCAGGACGGGTAGGCGTCGCCGACGAGCCCCAGCAGGTCGGCGGTGATCCGGTCGTCCGCGCCGAGCCGCAGCGGGGCGGCTCGCTGGCCGACCAGCACCGCCAGCCCGCAGCAACCGCAGAGCAGGCCCGTCCCGGCGACCACCCAGGTCGCCGTGCGGGCGCCGGAACGACCGGCGAGCAGGCCGAGCGCGAGCCCGACGAGCAGCAGCGCCGCGAGCACACCGAGCACGGCGGCCAGCACTGTGGAGCCGCGCAGCAGGCCGGCCACCTGGTCGATGTCGCCACCGCTCGCGCCGGTCCGTTCCGCCGCCGCGTCCCGGAACCGGTCCACCGTGCCACCGCCGACGGCCAGGTTGGCCACCGCGTACGCCAGGGCGCCGACCGCCATCGCCAGCAGCAGCGCCGCCGCGGCGAGGACAGTGCCCGGCCGGCGGGGTGCGGCCCGATCGGGGTACGACACGACTGATCCCTCCGGTAGGCGTCGGCTTGCAACCTACTCGGAGGGATCGTCGGCGTCGCTGTAATCCGGACGTCAACTTCCGGATGGCGGCTCCGGGTCGCGGCGCTCACCCGGCTGACCACCGGGCGCGGACGGCGGCTGACCACCCGGCGCGGACGGCGGCTGACCGCCGGGCGTCGACGGCGGCGTGCCGGGAGCCGGCGGGTACGACGGGTACGCCGGATCCCCCGGCTGGCCCGGGTGCGACGGGTACGCCGGGTAGGCGCCACCGGGCACCGGCGGCTCCCAGCCGGCCTTGGGCTTGCGGAAGAACTCGTTCGCCTTCGGCAGCGCCAGCAGGATCAGCGCGGCCAGCAGGGCGAGCAGCGCGACCAGGCCCAGCAGCAGGTTGACCGGGGTGTACCAGGACGGAAGCGCGTCCTCCAGCCGGCGCTGGATCTCCTCGGAGCTGGGCACGTCACCGGTGGTGGTGCCGCCGCCCGTCATGCCGCCGGTGAGACCGGTCAGCAGCCCGCCGCCGGTGCAGCAGAACAGGATGCCGCCCAGCACCCAGGTGGTGATCCGGGAGCCGTTCTTGCCCCGGTTGTTCAGCAGCGCGAGGACGACGAGTCCGGCCGCGATCAGCAGCGACACGACCGCCGTGATGATGCTGAACGCGTACGCGATGTCGGCGGCACCTTCAGCCGAGGTACCCGCGTACGCGTCGGTGAGAACGTCGCGGATCTTGCCGACGACGCTCAGTGCCACGATCAGGTTCAGTACCTGGATCGCGGCGACGAGGATGAGCAGCCAACTGGAGAGCGTCACCACGCCGGGACGCGTGCGGGGCGGGGTGCCCGGAGCATCGACCATGATTCTCCCTTCCTGGATCAGAAGCCCACCGTAGCGATCTTCGACCAGCTCAGCACGCCGGAACGGCTCACCTCTCGGCGGCGCGCCGCAACCGGCGGTGCTCGGCGGTGACCACGCCGAGCAGCGCGAGATCGAGCGCGACGGCGGAGACCGCCCCGAACTGGTTCACCGTGAAGTTGAAGACCTGCCCGAACAGCAGGTCGACGAGCAGCGCCAGCTTGAACAGGCGGAACGCCTCGGTCCGGTTGCGGCGCAGCAGCCAGGCGGCCCACAGGCCGAGCACGGCGGTGACGAGCGCGGTGGCGCTGACGCCGAGCACCGCGCCCCACTCCCGTTCCTGGTCCAGCTTCCCGGTCACGCCGTCGACGAACACCGCCACCACCGTGAGCACCGGCTCCACCACCAGGTAGACCACCACCGGCCAGACCAGCCAGCGGCGTCCGGCCGCCCAGACGGCGAGACGCCGGGCCCGGTCCGCCGCCCGCTGCCAGAGCGGCACCGGCGGCGGCTCCCGATGGGGTACGGCGTCCAGCAGTTGCGCCATCGCCGTCTCGGTGGCCGGTCCGGTGCCCTGTACGAGCCGCAGCACGGCGATGCGGCGGCGATCGGTCAGCCCGCCCGGCAGGCCGCTGAGCACCATGTCCAGCGCGTTCGCGGTGCGCTCGGCCGGGGTCAGCCGGGACCGGCCGGTGCGTCCGCGTACCGCCTGGGTGAGCAGGACCAGCAGCGCGAACGCGACGTAGATGATGGCGGCGGCGGGGGCGTAGAAGTAGTCGGTGCCGGTGGTGACGAACTTGCCCACCTCGTCGATGAACAGCCCGAACCCGATGCCGCCGATCACCGCGCCGCCGGTGCGGGCGCCGCCGCCGAGGAAGACGAGCGGGACGCCCAGGCCGACGGCGAGCAGCAGGCCGCCCCAGAGGACGTGTGCGATGTGCAGCCCGCCGCCACCGAGCTGCGGATAGTCGGTGGCCTTCAGGTACGCCCGCACGGCCAGCACGGTGACCACGCCGGAGAGCACGAACGCCTGGAGGTAGGACGCCGCCTCGACCGCCCGGGTCGGCAGCCGGCGGACCAGCCAGCCGATGCCCGGTCGGTGGCGCGGCGATTCGGGTGGCATGTCCCGAAACCTAGTAGCCCCGCCACTCCTCGCGGGCGTAGTCCAGCACCCTCGGCCGCAACAGCGTGGAGGCCGGCACGTCGAGCCGGGCCCGGTCGGCGGGGAACGTGCCGGCGGCGGCCAGCACCTCCGGGGTGAGGAACCGCAGCGGCGGCGGATCGGCCGGCAGCGCCAGCTCCGGCGCGACGTCACCCGGCGCGGCGAGCACGAACCCCCAGTCGCCGAAGCTCGGCACGTCGACGTGGTACGGCACGGTGGCGAAGCCCGCCTCGCGCACCGACCGCTCGATCGACCAGTACGACCGGGGCGCGAAGTAGGGCGACCCGGACTGCACGACGAGCCGCCCGCCGGGGGCCAGCACCGGCCGGACCAGCGTGTAGAACTCGATCGTGTAGAGCTTCGCGGTGGCCGTCTCGTCCGGGTCGGGCAGGTCGGCGATCACCACGTCGAAGCGGTCGGTGGCGGTACGCAGCCAGGCGAACGCGTCCAGGTTGAGCACGCGTACCCGGGGGTCGGTGAGCGACTCCCGGTTCAGCTCACGCAGCTGCGGCTCGCGGCGGGCCAGCTCGACCACAGCCGGGTCGAGGTCGACGAGCGTCACCGAGCGCACGTCCGGGTACTTGAGGATCTCCCGCGCGGCCAGCCCGTCCCCGGCGCCGAGCACCAGCACGTCGCCGTGCGCCCCGCGCATCGCCGGGTGCACGAGCGCCTCGTGGTAGCGGTACTCGTCGATCGAGCTGAACTGCAGGTCGCCGTTGAGGAACAGCCGCAGGTCGGTGTCGGAGTGGCCGGGCTCGCGCACCGAGCGGGTCAGCACGATCTCCTGGTATCGGCTGCGCTCGGCGTGCACCACCGGATCGCGGTAGAGCTGCTGGCGGGTGGTCACCTCGAAGTCGTGGGCGGTCACCCACGCGTACCCGAGAAGCAGGCCGACCACGATGGTGGCCGCGCCCAGCGCGGCCCGCGCCCGCCGGCTGAGGTCGGCGCGGAACACGGTGAAGACGAGCACCACCCCGGCGACGGCGTTCACCGCGCCCACCACGAGCGCGCCCTTGAGCTGGCCGAAGACCGGGATCAGCAGGAAGGGGAAGGCCAGCCCGCCGAGCAGCGCGCCCACGTAGTCGGCGGCGAACAGGTCGGCCACCGCGCTGCCCGCCGACTGCTCCCGAATGCGTTGCAGCATCACCATGAGCAGCGGGATCTCCGCGCCGATCAGCAGGCCGAGCACGAACGCGGTGCCGACGAGCGCCGGGCCGTACAGGTCGAGCCAGGCGAACGCGGCGTAGAGCCCGAGCACGGACAGACCGCCGAGCAGTGCCAGCGTCAGCTCGATCACCGCGAACGACACCACCGCCCGGGACTGCAACGGCTTCGCCACCAGCGCGCCGACGCCCATCGCGAAGACCATCACGCCGAGCACGATCGACGCCTGACCGACCGTGTCGCCGATCAGGTAGCTGCCGAGCGCGACCAGCGCCAGCTCGTACACCAGGCCGCAGGCCGCGCACACGAAGACCGCGAGCAGGACCGCCGCGCGGGCCAGGCGCCACCGCGGCCGTGCGGCCACGTCGGCGGTCACCGTCTGCTCCGGGTACGTCCGGCGGCTCCCGCCCCGGCGCGCTGCGCGGGCACCCGTACCCGGTGGTTGCGGCGCTGCCGCACGCCCACCGCGAGGAACAGCGCGGCGAGCAGGAACAGGCCGATCGAGCTGAGGACGTAGATCCAGCGGTCCCGCCAGAAGTCGTTTCCGGCGTCCGGCAGCGGGGCGGCGGCTGTCGACGGCGCGGCGGTGGGCGTCGCGGCCGGCTCGGCGAGCCCGCGCTCGGCGGCGAGCAGCGGCAGGATCGTGGCGGCCCGGGTGACGGCCCAGCCCGGATCGTCGACGAACGCGTCCTCGTCCAGCCCGAAGCGGCCCAGCCGGGTCTCGATCGCGGCGAGGTCGGCGAACTCGATGTCGTCCGAGCCCTTGATCCGGATCGTGGCGGAGTCCTCCGACTCGCTGCTCGACGAGGTGTACCTGACGTTGGCGGAGACCGCGAGCCAGCGCGTACAGCCGGGCGCGTCGACGACTGTGGTGCCGTCGCCGAGGTTGGAGCCGACGCTCACCTCGTCGTACACGTCGAGCAGTTCCCAGCCGTAGCAGATGCCCTGGCTGTCGGCGGCGGCGCGGAGGATCGGCACGGTGCCGGAGCGCTCGTCGGCCGCCGGTGCGGGGACGGAGGTGTCCGAGTCGCCGCTGAACGCGCCGATGGCGCAGACGACCACCACGACCCCCACCACCACGGACCAGATCACCGTCTGGGTGCGCTTGTCCTTCCCCACCTGGTGCTTGGCGGGCTTGCCGCTCATCAGATGATCGCGGCCGCGATGATCGCGCCGGTGGCGAGGTGCACGGTGGCGGAGACCCACACCGCCGGGTGCGGCTCCGGGTCCACGAGCAACTCACCGAGCTTGCCCGGGGTGGCCACGTCGAGCAGCACGAACGCCGCCGCCATGATCACCAGACCGAGGATGCCGTACGCGGCGGCGCCGACCAGCCCCAGCGTGAAGTCGTCGTCGCTGGCCACGATCGCGGCGACCACGATCGTGCCCACCCCGAGCAGGTTGGACGAGAGCAGCAGCGCCGCGTTGCGGTTGCGCTCGGTCCAGATCAGCTCGTGGAGCTTGCCGGGGGTGGCCAGGTCGACCAGGACGTAGCCGATCGCCATCAGGACGACGCCGACCGCGCCGTAGGCCAGGGTGACCAGCAGGTCGGTGACGAGATGCTGCACAGAAGACTCCAGGGTGAGGGGGTCGGAGGGGCTACTTGCCGGAACCGGGGCCGCCGCCCCGGACCGTGCTGCCTCGGCCCCAGCCCCAGCTGTTGCCGACGACGCTGTGGTACCGGGGGTAGGCGGTGGTCATCTTCTCCAGCAGGATCACCGAGCCGACGGCGAGCGGGAGGATGACCACCGAGTCGTCGTCGTAGCGCAGGTAGACGCCGCTGCCGTCGACGTACTGGTCGGCCGGCTTCCAGGCGTCGGTGATCTGCTTGGACACGTCGCTCGGCGCCTTGTTCGAGGTGTACGCGATCGCGTTCGAGCCGATGTCCCGCCCGGTGGCGCGGGAGAAGTTGTCCTCCACGTAGCCCCGGGGCGAGAAGTTGCCGTAGAAGATCGTGAAGGCGGCGATGAGCGCGCCGATGACGGCGACCGCCACGCCCACCACGAACCACCGTCGGTACGTCACAGCTCCTCCACCACGGTCTCGGTCAGGACCAGCTCGTTTGTCTGCGGGTAGGCGTGCCAGGTGCGCCAGGCGAGCGCGCCGTCCGGCGGGCGGGGCCGGACTGAGAGCGCGGTGACCGCGTCCTCGTCGCCGGGGAAGACGCCGATCAGCGCGTACGGGTCCTCGGCCAGCTCGGCGCGCAGCGCCGCGACCCGGGTGCGCAGGCCGTCGCCCTCCGGCCGGAGCACTGTGGCGAGGAACCGGTAGCCGGCCGTCTCGTCGTGCAGCGTGCCGGGCAGGTGCGGCGGGCGGCCGGGCAGGCAGGCGACCGTCTCGGTGAGCGTGCCGAGCACGACCTGGTGGGAGGCGCCGAGCAGGCGCAGCCGCAGTCGGGGCAGGCCGGGCAGGTCGATGTCGCGTACGGCGAGCGCCGGCAGTTCCGGGCCGCCCAGGGCCAGGCTCAGGTCGGCGGCGCTGGTGTCGACGTAGGGCGCGTCCAGACAGACGAGCACGTCAGCGCACCGTGTCCGGGCCGCCCTGCGGGTAGATCATCACCTCGGCGCGGCGCAGCTCCTCGCCGAGGTTGACCTCCCAGCCGGCCTCCCCGTACGCCTCGAACGACAGCCGTGCGCCGCCGGGTGCCTGGTAGTCGTAGTAGCGCATGGTGCCGTGCGGGTCGAGGCCGGTGCCCTCGGTAGCGGTGTACCGGGCCTGGCCCGACTCGTCCCAGTTGTAGCGGCGGCCGGCGATCTCCAGCGTCGGGGCGCCCGGCGTGACGGTGGCTCCCGGCTCGCTGGTCCAGAGCACCATCTCCACGTCCGGGTCGGTCTCCACGGAGAGCCAGCGCTTCACGCCGCCCGCGTCGTCGAGCAGGTGCTCCGCCCAGCTCCACCCGCCCTCGACCAGGTGCACCGAGCCGCGCACGGTGTACGGCACCGTGCGGATCTCGACGATGTCGCCGGGCTTGAGCGCGCGCGGGTCACCCCGCAGCGCGTCGGCGTCCCGGTCCCGGAACGGGTCACCCGGCGCCGCCTTCGTCTTCGGGCGCGACGCCGATCGGGACTTCCGTACCGCGATGACGGCGATCACCACACCGGCCACCCCGACGAGGCACCCCAGCGTGGTCACCACGTACGCCAACGAACCGTTCACGACCGCCTCCCCCAACGTGCTCGGCGGGAACGGTAACAACCGCACGCACGCCTGATGAAGTCCTGTTCGCTGAGTGTGCGCTCAGTTACCGTGCGCCGCCGGTGAGCCGCTCGGCGGCGTATTCGCCCAGCGTGGCGCGACCCATGAGGCAACCGGAGAACGTGGTGAATTCACCGTCGTCGCCGCGCAGCCGCGCCCAGGCGTCCCGCCCGGCGGCCGGGTCGACCGCTTCCAGCAGCGTCGCCGCGTACGCCCGGCCGGCCGGTGAGCCCTTGCGGAGCAACCTGTCGATCCGCTTACGGGCCGCCTCCGGGTGCTCCCGCAACCCCTGTTCCAGCGTCCGGTACGCCTCGGTCGCGGGCAGGATCTGCCCCGCCAGCCCCACCCCGCCGAAGGCGAGGGTGTCCGCACCGTCGAGTTCCCGCACGGCCGCGTCCAGTTCCCGTTCCCAGCTCCCGCTCATGCCCCACTATGTGCCCACCCCACCAACCCCTCACCCCTGCCGCCCACCCTGGTTCTCCCCTCGCCCTCCCCGTTGATCAAGGAGTTTGTGTCCCCGCCGGCGCCTCCACAGGGCACAAACTCCTTGATCAACGCAGGTGGAGGTTGAGGCGAGCCCCGGCGGGTGGGGCAGCAGGGCGGAGTGCGGCGGGACGGCGAAGGCCCGGCCGGAGGCCGGGCCTTCGCAAGGGTGGTGCGGGTCAGGCGGCGGTGACCGCCAGGGACTCCTTGGAGTCGGACAGGTCGACGCGAACCGTGTCGCCGTCGCGGATCTCGCCGGCCAGCAGCGCCTTCGCGAGCTGGTCGCCGATCGCCGACTGCACCAGCCGGCGCAGCGGGCGGGCGCCGTAGATCGGGTCGTACCCGTGCTCGGCCAGCCAGGTGCGTGCGGAGTCGCTGACGTCCAGTGCCAACCGGCGGTCCGCAAGACGGGTTCGCATCCGGTCGAGCTGGATGTCCACGATCGACCGCAGGTCCTCGCCCTGGAGCGCGGCGAACACCACGATGTCGTCGAGCCGGTTGAGGAACTCCGGCTTGAAGTGCGACCGGACCACCGCGAGCACACCCTCCCGGCGCTCGTTCTCGGTGAGCGTCAGGTCGCTGATCACCGACGAGCCCAGGTTCGAGGTGAGGATCAGGATCGCGTTGCGGAAGTCCACGGTGCGGCCCTGACCGTCGGTGAGCCGGCCGTCGTCGAGCACCTGGAGCAGCACGTCGAAGACGTCCGGGTGGGCCTTCTCCACCTCGTCCAGCAGGATCACCGAGTACGGCCGGCGGCGTACCGCCTCGGTGAGCTGGCCGCCCTCCTCGTAGCCGACGTACCCGGGCGGGGCACCGACCAGGCGGGCCACGGAGTGCTTCTCGCCGTACTCGCTCATGTCGATGCGGACCATGGCCCGCTCGTCGTCGAAGAGGAACTCGGCGAGCGCCTTGGCCAGCTCGGTCTTGCCGACGCCGGTCGGGCCGAGGAACAGGAAGCTGCCGGTCGGGCGGTCCGGGTCGGCGACGCCGGCCCGGGCACGGCGGACCGCGTCGGAGACCGCGCCGACCGCCTCGGCCTGACCGACGACGCGGCCGCGCAGCGACTCCTCCATCCGGAGCAGCTTGGCGGTCTCGCCTTCGAGCAGCCGTCCGGCGGGGATGCCGGTCCAGGAGGCGACCACGGCGGCGATGTCGTCCGCGCCGACCTCCTCCTTGAGCATCGCGCCGTCGGCCTGGAGCCGGGCCAGCTCCTCCTCGGCCTGCTTCAGCTCGGTCCGCAGCGCGGGGATCCGGCCGTACCGCAGCTCGGCGGCACGTTCCAGCTCGCCGTCGCGCTCGGCCCGCTCGGCCTCGCCGCCGAGGCGCTCCAGCTCCTCCTTGGCGGTGGAGAGCTTGGTGATGTGGCTCTTCTCGGTCTGCCAGCGTTCGGAGAGCGCGGTGAGCTGCTCCCGCTTGTCGGCCAGCTCCTTGCGCAGTCGCTCCAGACGCTCGGCGGACGCGGCGTCCGGCTCCTTGGCCAGCGCCATCTCCTCGATCTCCAGCCGGCGTACCGCCCGCTCGATCTCGTCCACCTCGACCGGGCGCGAGTCGATCTCCATGCGCAGCCGGGACGCGGACTCGTCGACCAGGTCGATCGCCTTGTCCGGCAGGAACCGGTCGGTGATGTAGCGGTCGGAGAGCGCGGCGGCGGCGACCAGCGCAGCGTCGGTGATCCGTACGCCGTGGTGCACCTCGTAGCGCTCCTTGAGCCCGCGCAGGATGCCGATGGTGTCCTCGATGGTCGGCTCGCCGACCAGCACCGGCTGGAAGCGGCGCTCCAGCGCGGGGTCCTTCTCGATGTGCTCGCGGTACTCGTCGAGCGTCGTCGCGCCGACCATCCGCAGCTCGCCGCGCGCCAGCATCGGCTTGAGCATGTTGCCGGCGTCCATCGAGCCCTCGCCCTTGCCCGCGCCGACCACGGTGTGCAGCTCGTCGAGGAAGGTGATGACCTGGCCGTCGGAGTTCTTGATCTCCTCCAGCACGGACTTCAGCCGCTCCTCGAACTGGCCGCGGTAGGACGCGCCGGCGACCATCGCGCCGAGGTCGAGCGAGACCAGCTTCTTGTCCCGCAGCGACTCCGGCACGTCGCCGGCCACGATCCGCTGGGCCAGGCCCTCCACGATCGCGGTCTTGCCGACGCCCGGCTCGCCGATCAGCACCGGGTTGTTCTTGGTACGCCGGGAGAGCACCTGGATCACCCGGCGGATCTCCGAGTCCCGGCCGATCACCGGGTCGATCTTGCCGTCGCGGGCGCTGGCGGTGAGGTCCACGCCGTACTTGGCCAGGGCCTGGTAGGTCTGCTCCGGGTCGGCGGTGGTGACCCGGCGGTCCCCGCCCCGGACGGTCGGGAACGCCGCGACCAGGTTCTCCTCGGTGGCACCGGAGTTCTTCAGCGCGACCGAGACGGCGCCGCCGACCCGGGCGAGCCCGGCCAGCAGGTGCTCGGTGGAGGTGTACTCGTCGCCCAGCGGCCGCGCGATCTGCTCGGCGGCGCCGATGGCGTTGACGAACTCGCGGGCCAGCGTCGGCTCGGCGATGCTCGACCCGCGCGCGGCGGGCAGCGCGTCGACGGAGCGCTGGGCGACGCGGCGCAGCTCGGCGGGGTCGGCCCCGACGGCGCGCAGCAGGCCCGCGGCGGTCGAGCCCTCGGTGTCCAGCAGTGACAGCAGCAGGTGCCAGGGCTCCACGGTGGCGTGACCGCGCTGGTTCGCCAGCGCGACGGCACCGGTGATGGCCTCGCGGCTCTTGGTGGTGAGACGTTCCGTGTTCATGGGCTCCCCCGGATCGGCGTGTCCACTGGACATGACACAACCAGAGTTGAGTCTATTCCGCTCAACTCCACCCGTGTGACCTGAGTCACTGTCCTCCGGCCCGGCCGGTCAGCGACGTGGAAGGCGGGCCAGGCAGGGGGTCTCGTGGTCGGCGCGCAGCACGCAACGCCGGCCGCCGTCCAGCTTGCGGTCGCAGAACACCCAATGGCGTACGGCCTGGTCGTCCTCCGCCGAGACGGTGATCCCGCCCAGCTCCACCACCGCGAGGAAGGCCAACGACCGGCCGGCCGTGCGACCGAGCATCTTCGCCCGGGCCAGGTCCGCCGCGCGCACCGGCAGATGGATCACGTACCGCCCGGTCACGGCCGCCCGGCCAGATCGCGCATCGACGGGGCCTGCCGGGACTGCCACTCGCGCAACGCGCTCTTGATCCGGGCCGTCTCCTCACGGCTCCGGGCGACTTCGGCGTACGCGGCGGCGAGGTCCCCGGCGACGCGATCGAGGAACGCCGCGACCTCGGCCGGGTCCAGCCCTCGACGGCACGTCGCGAAGCGGTGGCCCCGCACCTGCCAGGGCCGGAGCGGAAGGTACGACGCGGAGCGGTAGGCGCCGACCGGCGCGGAGTTGGGCGGGCCCGCCTTCCGCCGCTTCGGACGTATTCGCAGGAGATTGCGCACGACACTGTCCCTTCTCGCGGAGGACGGGGGTCGGGACGAGCCACGGGGGATGCCCGCCCCGACCCGGGAAAGCTCCAGGTGCCATCCGGGAGCGTTCGTCAGCAACCTACAATCGGTACCAGTCGTAGGTCAACGACCGACCCACAATTGCTTGAGGTTGGAGGTGGTTGCATGGTCGAATGGGCGTGCCATCCGGGGAGTGTGTATGCCCAAGCAGCAGTACCAAGTGCTCGCAGACGAACTGAAGAGCAAGATCGATTCGGGAGAGTGGCCACCCGGCACCAAGCTGCCGAGCCGCGCCCAACTGTGCAAGGAATACGGCGTCTCCGACACCGTCGTCGGCAAGGCGATGATGATCCTGCGCGCGACCGGCCTCACCGAAACGCTCGAAGGCGTCGGCGTGTTCGTAGCCGAACGGGACTAGACCAGCCGCCCGAGCCGCATCGACCAGTCTGTGGTTCGGCCCCGGAAACAGCACGTGCGCGCCCGGAGTAGCCTCACCCGCGTGCGAGTACGTGTCGAACAGACCGCCCTGCCCGGGATCGGCGTACGTCATGACCTGATGACGGAGTCCGGCCGCCGGCTCGGCGTGGTCTCCCACCGCAATGGCCGTCGCGACCTGGTCCTCTACGACCCGGACGATCCCGACTCCTGCCAACACGACATACCCCTGACCGACGACGAGGCGGAGGCGCTGGCCGACATCCTCGGCGCGTCGCTGATGCTGGGTCAGCTCTCCGGGCTGCGCGAGCAGGCCGCCGGGCTGCTGACCGAGCAGATCGCCATCCCGGCGGGGTCGAAGTACGTCGGCAAGCGGCTCGCGGACACCAAGGCGCGCACCCGGACCAGCGCGTCAATCGTGGCCGTGCTGCGTCAGGGCGCCGTGAACGTCTCGCCCGATCCCACCTTCCGGTTCGAGGCCGGCGATGTGGTCGTCGTGGTCGGTACCCGTCAGGGGCTCGACGGCGTGACCGCGATCCTCGCCGAGACCGATCCGGACGGCTGACGCGTATGCACGAAACCACAATCCTGCTCATCGAGGTCGGTGCGCTGCTGCTCCTGCTCGGCCTGCTCGGCCGGCTGAGCCGTCGCTTCGGCGTGTCGCCCATCCCGCTGTACCTGCTCGCCGGCCTGGCGTTCGGGCACGGTGGTCTGCTGCCGCTCAACGCCAGCGAGGAGTTCTTCGCCGTCGGCGCGGAGATCGGCGTGATCCTGCTGCTGGTCATGCTCGGCCTGGAGTACAGCGCCAACGAGCTGGTGGGCAACCTCCGGTCCGCCGCGCCGGCCGGCCTGATCGACGCGGTGTTCAACGCGCTGCCCGGGTTCGCCTTCGCGCTCCTGCTCGGCTGGGGCTGGGTGGCGGCGGTGGTGCTCGCGGGCGTCACGTGGGTGTCGTCGTCCGGCGTGATCGCCAAGGTGCTCGGTGACCTGGGCCGGGTCGGTAACCGGGAGACCCCGGTGATCCTCTCCGTCCTGGTGATCGAGGATCTGGCGATGGCCCTCTACCTGCCGCTGGTCACCGCGCTGCTCGCCGGGGTCGGCCTGGTCAAGGGCGGCATCGCGCTCGCCGTCGCGGTGTTCACCGTGGTCGTCGTGCTGGCCGTGGCCATCCGGTACGGCCACCTGATCTCCGCCGCGCTCTCCGCCAAGGATCCGGAGGCACTCCTGCTCGGGGTGCTCGGCCTGACCCTGCTGGTCGCCGGTGTCGCGGCCAAGCTCCAGGTGTCCGCGGCGGTCGGCGCGTTCCTGGTGGGCATCGCGCTGTCCGGGCCGGTGGCGCACCACGCCACCGAGCTGCTCTCCCCGCTGCGTGACCTGTTCGCCGCGGTCTTCTTCGTGTTCTTCGGGCTGGTGACCAACCCGCTGGACATGCCGCCGGTACTGCTGCCCGCGCTGCTGCTCGCAGTGGTGACCATGGCGACGAAGGTGGCCACCGGCTACCTGGCCGCCCGCCGGGCCGGGATCGCCGAGCCCGGCCGCTGGCGGGCCGGCCTGGCGCTGACTCCGCGCGGCGAGTTCTCCATCGTCATCGCCGGGCTGGCCGTCGCGGCCATCTACCCGGTGGAGCCGAAGCTCGCCGCGCTCGCCACCGCGTACGTGTTGATCACGGTGGTGACCGGGCCGCTGCTCGCCCGGCTGCCCGACACCCCATGGTTCAAGCAGTGGCTGCGCAGCCGCGCCGCCGCCGCACGGCCGCCCGCGCCGCTACCCCTGGCCTCCGGCGACTGACACGGTGCCGGGCCGGATCAGCCGTGGGGCAGATCCGGCCCGGCGTTGTCAAATTGATCCCGGGAAGGTCTACCCCTGCTCCGTCCAACCGCGTTAACGTTTCGGCCCAGCAGCCAGGGTCCGCGGGTGGCCTGCGCCCCCGCCAGCGCAAGCGGAAGGTCGGCCGGTGAGCGTGCAGGAAGAGACGTTCCGCGGCTTCGCCAATCCGGTCGATCCCTCGCCCGCCGAGCTTCGGGCGTGGGCCTATCAACCGGATTCGGTGCCGCTGACCTCGATGCCGCCCGACTGGGACCTGCTGGTCGCCGGTGACCACCTGGTGCAGACGCTGTTCGATCTGGCGATGGACCAGGGCTGCCCGGCGCGGCGGTTCACGCTGCACTGCCTCTACATCTACGCCGCCGACGGCATCCGGACGAACTTCCGCGCCCACCCCAAGCGCCGGTTCCGCAAGCTGGTCGAGCAGGCCGAGAAGTCCGGCGACGACCTGATGCGCAACTGGGCGCACAACAGCCGGGTGCTGCTCGCCCGGCCGGATCTCTTCGTCTACCGGGACTGGTGCGAGGGCGGCCTGGTCCGCGAGAACCGCCGCCTCTGACGGCCGCCCTGAACAGCCTCGGCACGGCGAACGGGCCGGGATCCCCCGTGGATCCCGGCCCGCACGTCGGCGGATCGTCAGGTCGACCCGCCCTGCTTCTTGCGCCGCTCGTCGTCCCGTGCCCGGTCCACGCCGTGGTCCGTCTGGTCGGCGAAGCGCCCTTCCTTGACCTTGTCGCTGAAGCGTCCCTCGGTGACCCGGTCGAACCGCTCGCGGACGTTCTCGGCCACCTTCTCCAGCCGTTCCTCCGCGCGCTCGGCCACCTTCTTCGCCGGTTCCGTCATGACTCCCCCCGCCAGCCCGGAATCCGCTTTGGGGCTTTTGCCCCCTGCGGAAAAGCGTAGTTGACCCCACCCTGCCGTACGCCGCTTTCCCCTGACCCGGCCCGCGAACCGCCCGGGGGACGACGAAGGCCGGCGCGGCCCCGGGGGAGCGGGGCGCGCCGGCCTTCAGGTACGAGGTCAGCGGTCGGGAGCGCGGCGCGGACGCCAGACGACGAGCGCGGTGGACGTGCGGTTGGTGGGCACGAGGTCGCCACGGGGGAAGCCGCCGAGCGACTCCAGCTCGGCGATCCGCCGGTACGCGGCGTCGAGTTCCGCCTCCAGCCGGGCCACCCGCTGCTGCGCCTCTTCGAGCAGCCGCTCCAGCGCGATGATCCGCTTGACCCCGGCCAGGTTGATCCCGTCGTCCTGGCTGAGCCGCTGCACCTCGCGGAGCAGCACCACGTCCCGGACGCTGTACCGGCGACCGCCACCGGACGCCCGGCCGGCCTGCACCAGGCCCAGCCGGTCGTACTGGCGCAGCGTCTGGGGGTGCATCCCCGCCATCCGCGCGGCCACCGAGATCATCAAGACCTTGGCCTCGTAGGCCGGGTCACCCGAGCCGACGTACTCCTCCGACATGCCCGCTCACCTCCGCTGCCGACCTCAACTGAATCGACGTACCCGCGCGTCCAGATGTTCCCGCGCGGCGGGCGGAGTCTGCGCCGCGAAGGTCTCCAGCGCCGCCCGCGCCTCGTCCGACACCTTCGCCGGGACCACCACGTCGAGTGTGACCAGCAGGTCACCGGCGCGGCCGTCCTTGCGTACGACGCCCTTGCCGCGGGCGCGCAGCACCCGCCCGCTGGGCGTACCCGGTGGCACCCGCAGGGTCACCGTCCCGTCCAGGGTCGGTACGCGCAGGTCCGTGCCGAGAACCGCCTCGGCGTATGTGATCGGGACGGTCAGGGTCAGGTCGTCCCCGGTACGCCCGAACAGCTCGTCCGGGCGGACCTTCACCTGTACGAACAGGTCACCCGCCGCACCGCCCCGCTCGCCGGGCTCACCCCGGCCGGCCAGGCGGATCCGCTGCCCGTCGGCCACACCGGCCGGGAAGCGCACGTTCAGCGTGCGGGTCTTGGTGACCCCGCCGGTGCCGTGGCACTCCGGGCACTTCTCCTCGACGATCGTGCCGACGCCCTGGCAGTTGCGGCACGGCTCGGAGAAGCTGAACGACCCCTGGTTGCGGGTGGTCACCCCGGCGCCGTGGCAGACCGGGCAGGCCACCGGCTGGGTGCCGGGCTTCGCGCCGTTGCCGTGGCAGGTGTCGCAGACCCCGGGAGCGCGCAGCGTCAGTGGCAGCGTGACGCCGCGTACCGCGTCCTCGAAGTCGAGCGCCACCTCGGTCTCCACGTCCCGGCCACGGGCCGGGCCGCGCGGACGCGCCGGACCACCGCCGCCTCCGCCGCCGGAGAAGATCGAGCTGAACAGGTCGGTGAAGCCGCCGCCGCTGAACCGGTTGTCGCCGGCGCCCGCGCCGCCGCCGAACAGGTCGGAGACGTCGAACGGCATCCCGCCCGGCTGGCCCGCGCCGCGGGCGTTGCGCCGGAAGGCGCCGGAGCCGAACAGCGAGCGCATCTCGTCGTACTCGCGGCGCTTCTTCTCGTCACCGAGCACCGCGTACGCCTCGGAGACGGTCTTGAACCGCTCCTCCGCGCCGGTGTCGCCGGGGTTGTGGTCCGGGTGCGACTCCCGGGCCAACTTGCGGTACGCCTTCTTGATCTCGTCCGAGGAGGCGGACTTGTCCACGCCCAACGCGGCGTAGTAGTCCTTCTCGATCCAGTCCTTGGAACTCACCGGTCCACCCCCTTCCACGGGTCGAATCCCGGTCGTCCCGCCCGCCCGGTGCGGGCGGGCGGGACGTCACGGGTCGGCACTACTCCGGGTCCGCGACCGCGACCATGGCGGGCCGCAGCAGCCGCTCGCCGAGCTGGTAGCCGCGCCGCATGACCTGTACGCAGGTCGGCTCCGTCACGTCGGCGGAGGTCTGGTGCGCCACCGCCTCGTGCCGGGTCGGGTCGAACGGGTCACCCTTCTCGCCGAACGCGGTCAGGCCGAACTTCGTGAGCGCGCCGGTGAGCTGCTCGGCCACGCTGCCGAACGGGCCCACCAGGTCGCCGTGCTCGCGGGCCCGGTCCAGGTCGTCGAGGATCGGCAGCAGTGCGGTGAGCACAGCCCCGGTGGCCTGCTCCTGGACCAGGTTGCGGTCCCGGTCGACCCGCTTGCGGTAGTTGGCGTACTCCGCGGTCACCCGCTGGAGGTCGCGGGTGCGCTCCTCCAGGTCGGTGCGGAGCGACTCCAGCTCGGCGCCGAGCGGCGCGTCCGTGCCGGTCCCGCCCTTCGGCTCGGCGGGCGAGTCGACCACGGTCGGACCGCCGACCTCGGCCTCGCCGCCGATCTCGTCGACCACGACCTCGGCCTCCTCGACCAGCCCTTCGGCGGGCGCGTCGGCGGCCGCGTCGGCCGCCGAGGCGTCGTTCGCCGGCTGCTCGGTCACCTTGCCGAGCTTGCGCTTGTCGCGGATGACGACCCGGGGTTCGTCGCCGGTGTCCTTGCCGGCGCCCGGCGCCGACCCGGTGGCACCCGGGTCGGCCGCTCGTGGCTTGTCCGTCATGCGGTTACCTCATCCCTCTGCCGTGCGAATCGTGTCCGGGACCGGAAGTCACTTCTTGTCCTCGTCCACGATCTCCGCGTCGACCACGTCGTCGTCGCCACCGGCCTTCGGGCCACCGGCCGCACCCGCGCCGGCACCCGGCCCGGCCGCGCCCGGGGCGGTCTGCTCGCCCTCCTGCTGCTGGGCGTAGAGCAGCGAGCCCGCCTGCTGGGAGACCTGCGCCAGCTTCTCGTGGGCGGACTTGATCTTCTCGATGTCCTGCCCGCCGAGGGCGCTGCGCAGCTCGCCGAGCGCCTCGTTGAGCTGGTCACGGTTCTCGCTGGGCAGCTTGTCACCGCTCTCGGCGAGGAACTTCTCGGTCTGCCACTGGAGCGCCTCGGCCACGTTGCGGGTCTCGGCCTCCTCACGGCGACGCTTGTCCTCGTCGGCGTGCTCCTCGGCGTCCCGGCGCATCCGCTCGATGTCGTCCTTCGGCAGCGAGGAGCCGCCGGTGATCGTCATCTTCTGCTCCTTGCCGGTGCCCAGGTCCTTGGCGTGCACGTTCACGATGCCGTTGGCGTCGATGTCGAACGTGACCTCGATCTGGGGCACGCCGCGCGGGGCCGGCGGGAGACCGGTCAGCTCGAAGGTGCCGAGCTTCTTGTTGTAGGCGGCGATGTCCCGCTCGCCCTGGAACACCTGGATCAGCACCGACGGCTGGTTGTCGTCGGCGGTGGTGAACACCTCGGAGCGCTTGGTCGGGATGGTGGTGTTGCGCTCGATGAGCTTGGTGAAGATGCCGCCCTTGGTCTCGATGCCCAGGCTCAGCGGGGTCACGTCGAGCAGCAGGACGTCCTTGACCTCGCCCTTGAGCACACCGGCCTGGAGGGCGGCGCCGACGGCGACGACCTCGTCCGGGTTGACGCCCTTGTTCGGGTCGCGGCCGGTGAGCTGCTTGACCAGGTCGGTCACGGCCGGCATACGGGTCGAGCCGCCGACCAGGATGACGTGGTCGACGTCCGAGATCTTGATGCCGGCGTCCTTGACGGCCTGCTCGAACGGGCCCTTGCAGCGGTCCAGCAGGTCCTGCGTCATGCGCTGGAACTCGGCGCGGCTGAGCGTCACGTCCAGGTGCAGCGGGCCGGCCGAGCCGGCGGTGATGTACGGCAGGTTGATGTTGCTGGTGGTGGCGGCGGACAGCTCGATCTTGGCCTTCTCGGCCGCCTCCTTGAGCCGCTGCATGGCCATCTTGTCCTGCGAGAGGTCGATGCCGTGCTCGCCGCGGAACGTCTTCACCAAGTGGTCGATGATGCGCTGGTCCCAGTCGTCACCACCGAGCTGGTTGTCACCGCTGGTGGACTTGACCTCCACCACGCCCTCGGCCAGCTCCAGCAGCGACACGTCGAAGGTGCCGCCACCGAGGTCGAAGACCAGGACGGTCTGCTCCTTGGAGCCCTTGTCCAGGCCGTACGCCAGGGCCGCCGCGGTCGGCTCGTTCACGATCCGCAGCACGTTGAAGCCGGCGATCTCACCGGCCTCCTTGGTGGCCTGGCGCTGCCCGTCGTTGAAGTAGGCCGGGACGGTGATCACCGCGTCGGTGATCTGCTCGCCCAGGTACGCCTCGGCGTCCCGCTTGAGCTTCATCAGCGTGCGCGCCGAGATCTCCTGCGGGGTGTACTTCTTGCCGTCGATGTCGACGGTCCAGTTGGTGCCGATCTCACGCTTGACCGACCGGATGGTCCGGTCGGGGTTGGTCACCGCCTGGCGCTTGGCGACCTCACCGACGAGCACCTCGCCGTTGCGGGCGAACGCGACGATCGAGGGAGTCGTACGCGAGCCCTCGGCGTTGGCGATGACGGTGGGCTCACCGCCCTCGAGAACGCTGACGCAGGAGTTCGTCGTGCCGAGGTCGATGCCGACCGCACGTGCCATGTTCGCTTCCTCGCTTCGTAACGGGTGAGCAGGTCAGACGGCCTGCTCGGCGGGTCGCCCGGAAGCGACCGCACCATAAGTTGAGTGAACTTGACTCAATAGTGCCACGCGATCGCCAATCCGCAAGTCGAGGTTGAGCCGACCCGGCGCAACCCGACCGTTACTACTGTCTGGTTGTCTTACCTTGCGTCGGTCGGGCACGCTTTAGCGGTGACGACGCATGGCGATTCCGCCACCCGTGCCGGCGCGCCCGCCGTCGCAGCCCGCACCGGAGCCACCACGGGCGACGACCAGCCTGCTCACGCCGCCGACGGCCTGCCCGCCGCGCTCACCGGCCTGCGCGCGGCGATCAGTGCGGCCCGCTTCCCGCTGACCCTGCCCTCCGCCGAGCCGGCCCGGCACGCCGCCGCGAGCCTCACCGACCAGCTCGACGACTACCTGCTGCCCCGGCTGGCCCGGCTCGACGCGCCGCTCCTGGTGGTCGTCGGCGGCTCCACCGGCGCCGGCAAGTCGACGCTCGTCAACAGCCTGGTCAAGGCGCGGGTCAGCGCGGCGGGCGTGCTCCGCCCCACCACCCGCTCCCCGGTGCTGGTGTGCAGCCCGACCGACGCGGCCTGGTTCCGGCAGGGCGAGCTGCTGCCCGGCCTGACCCGGACCACCGAGCCCAGCGAGCAGCCGGGCACCCTGCACCTGGTCACCGCACCGGCGCTGCCGCCCGGCCTGGCGTTCCTCGACGCGCCCGACATCGACTCGGTGGTCGACGCCAACCGGGCGCTCGCCGGTCAACTGCTCGCCGCCGCCGACCTCTGGCTGTTCGTCACCACCGCCGCCCGGTACGCCGACGCCGTCCCCTGGGAGCTGCTCCGCAGCGCCCGCGCCCGGGGCACCGCCGTGGCGATGGTGCTGGACCGGGTTCCCCCGGAGGCCGCCGACGAGGTCGCCACCCACCTGTCCGAGATGCTCGCCGAGCAGGAGCTGGGCGCCTCGCCGCTGTTCGTGCTCCCGGAGACCTGGGTGGACGGGCAGGGGCTGCTGCCGGACCGGATCACCGCGCCGCTGAGCGACTGGTTCGCCCGGCTCGCCGGCGACGCCGAGGCCCGCGCCGTGGTGGTCCGGCAGACGCTCGACGGCGCGCTGGCCGCGCTGCACCCGGTGGTGGAGGCGTTGGCCGAGGCCGCCGACGAGCAGGTCACCGCCGCCGACGCGCTGGACGAGCGGGTCCAGGCCGCGTACCGGAGCGCGGAGCGGAGCGTCGACCAGGGGCTCAAGGACGGCCGGCTGCTGCGCGGCGAGGTACTGGCCCGGTGGCAGGAGTTCATCGGCACCGGCGACTTCTTCCGTGGGCTGGAGGCCCGCATCGGGCGGCTGCGCGACCGGGTGGTCGCGGCGGTCACCGGGCGGCCCGCTCCCGCCTCGGAACTGCGTACCGCGATCGAGTCCCAGCTCGTCACGCTGCTGCGCGGGGTGGCCGCCGAGGCGGCGGAGAACGCGTACACCGGCTGGAAGGCGCACCCGGCGGGCGCGGCGCTGCTGGAGCCGGACCTGGCCCATCCCTCGGCCGACCTGCCGCAGCGGGCCGAGCAGCTGGTCCGCGACTGGCAGCGCGGCGTGCTGGAGCTGGTCCGGGTCGAGGGCGGCGACCGGCGGTTCGTGGCCCGCACGGCCGCGTACGCGGTCAACGCCACCGGCCTCGCCGTCATGATCGGCGTGTTCGCCTCCACCGCGTTCATCCCGACCGGGCTGGAGGTCGCCGCGGGCACCGGCACGGCGGTGGCCGGGCAGACCGTGCTCCAGGCGATCTTCGGCGACCAGGCGGTCCGCAACCTGTCCCGCAAGGCCCGCGTCGACCTGCTCGACCGGGTCGGCAAGCTGCTGGCCGAGGAGGCCGCGCGCTACCTGAGCCGCACCGAGGCCGAGCGCCCGGCCGCCAACGCCGGTGCGGCGCTGCGCTGGGCCGCCGTAGAGGTCGAGCGGGCCCGGCACCGCAGCGGTCTGTTCCCGGCCCCCGAGCAGGACGGTCGCCCGTGAGCGCGAGGAGTGAGCCGGTTTTGCGAGCCCCGCAGTCGCGAACAGAGACCGGCCCCGTGAGCGCGAGGAGTGAGCCGGTTTTGCGAGCCCCGCAGTCGCGAGCAAGGAAGGCACCGTGAGCAACATCGTGGGACGGATGCGCGAGGCGATGCGGGGTGAGCAGCGGGTCGACCCGGACACCCTGATCGAACGGCTGACCGCGATCCAGCGGTTCCTCGCGGCGGTGGACGGCGACGTGCCCGACGCCCAGCTCGTCGCCGCGCACACGGTGGTCGAGCGCGCCGGTGACCGGCTCGCGCTCTCCGGCCGGCACACGGTGGTAGCGCTGGCCGGTGCGACCGGCAGCGGCAAGTCGAGCCTGTTCAACTCGCTGGCGCGGCTCGACCTCTCGCCGGTGGGCGTACGCCGGCCGACGACAGGTGTCGCGCACGCCTGCGTGTGGGGCCCGCTCGACGGCGCGGTCCGGCTGCTCGACTGGGTCGGGGTGCTGCCCCGGCACCGGTTCGTCCGGGAGAGCCCGCTGGACGCCGACGACGAGTCGAACCTGCACGGCCTCGTCCTGCTCGACCTGCCCGACTTCGACTCGGTGCAGCACGGCCACCGGCTGGAGGTCGACCGCCTGCTCGGCCTGGTCGACCTCGTGGTCTGGGTGGTCGACCCGCAGAAGTACGCCGACCGCGTGATCCACACCAGCTACCTGCGCGAGTTCCACAGGCACAAGGACGTCACGGTCGTGGTGCTCAACCAGGCCGACCGGCTGCACCCGACCGAGCTGCCGAAGGTCCTCGACGACCTGCGCCGGCTGCTCGACGCCGACGGGCTGGGCGGGGTGCCGCTGCTGCCGACGGTCGCGGTGGACCCGAACGGGCTGGACGGGCTGCGGGCCGAGCTGGAGCGTACGGTCGCCGAACGGCAGGCCGCGCTGCGCCGGCTCTCCGGCGACGTGGACGCCGTGGTGGCCGATCTCGAACCGCTCGTGGGGCCGGAGCCGCCGCGCACCCGGCCCGGTGACGCGTCGGCACAGGAGCTGACCCGGGCCCTCGCCGGGGCGGCCGGGGTGCCGACGGTGGCGGCGGCGGTCGAGGGCGCGTACCGGCACCGGGCGGTCGGCAACACCGGCTGGCCGATGCTGCGGAGCTGGCGCAAGCTGCGGCCGGATCCGCTGCGCCGGTTGCACCTCTCCGGGCGGGACCCGGACGCGCCGGCGGAGAGCCTGGTCGCGGCGACCTCCGTACCCGATCCGACAGCCGCGCAGCGCTCGGCGCTGACGCTGGCGATCCGCGCGGTGGCCGACCGGTCCGGTGCCGGTCTGCCGGCGCCGTGGCCGGCCGCGGTGACCGCCGCGGCCCGGGCCCGGCAGGCCGACCTGCCGGGCGCGCTCGACCACGCGGTCGCCGCGACCGACCTGGGCATGGACCGGCGGCCCGCCTGGTGGCGGGTGGTGGGCGTGATCCAGTGGGTGGTCACCCTTGCCGCGCTGGCCGGCCTGGCCTGGCTGGTCCTGGGGTACGCGCTGCGCCTGCTCGGCCTGCCGGAGCTGGAACACCCGACGCTCGGCGTGGTGCCCTGGCCCACCGTCCTGCTGCTCGGTGGCCTGCTGGCCGGGCTGCTCGTCGCGGCGGTCACCCGGCCGGTGGTGGGGTGGGCCGCGCGGCGGGCCCGGCGGCGGGCCGAGGAGCGCCTGCTCACCTCGGTGGGCAGCGTCGGGGAGAAGTACGTGCTGGACCCGGTCTGGGCGGTGCTGGCGCGCTACGGCACGGCCCGGGAGGCGCTGCGCGAGGCGGGACCGCGCTGAACCCGGCGTGCTGACCGGTGTGGGGGCGGCCGGTGCGGCGTAGGGTCGATGCATGGCCACGCCACAGACCCCCTACGACGCGGTGCTGCACGCCGCGCGCGACGTGACGAGGCTCGACTCGGCCCTGGACGCGGAGATGCTCGGCGCCGCGTTGCTGGGCAGCGTCTACGCCGTCGCGGAGCACGACCGGGAGCAGGCCGTCCGCGAGTTCGTCACCGGCTTCCTCGCCGCCACGTCCCGGCGCCGCAGCGCCGCCGCGACCACACTGCGGGCCGTCTTCGCCGCCCTGGTGCCCGACGCCGAGGGCGCCGCCCGGGTCCGGCCCGGCGCGTACGCCCCGTCGTGGGCCGGCCAGCTCGGCCGGGTGCGCGTCACCGGCGCCTGGGCCTACGGCGACGTGTACGGCGACCAGACCTCCTACCTCGCCACGTTCGCGTACGACGACGAGGAGGAGGGCGGCCCGGAGCACGCCCTGGTGGCCCTCGTCGACCACAACATCGGCATCACCAAGGACGTCTTCGTCGGCGGCCCGGCCGGACGGATCGTCGAGCAGGCCCGGGAGATCTGCACCGAGGACGAGTTCACCTGGTTCCGCACCGAGGACCCGGCCCGGATGCACGCCGAGGTGAGCCGCCACCTGGCGGTCACCGACGACCTCGCCGAGCTGCCCGCGCAGGGCTCGCTCGCCACCGACCGGGCGCTCGTGGGCGCCCGGCTCGCCGCACTGCCCGGGCCGACCCCGCCGGCCGGTCCGGCGGTCGTGCCGCCGCCCACCGACGAGGAGCGCACCCGCCTGGTCCGCGCCTTCCTCGACTCGCCCGAGGCGACCCGGTTCGGCCTGCCCGAGGTGGCCGACGGCGAGCTGGCCTCGCTGCACTTCTGCCTCGGCCTGCTGCTCGACCACGCGGCCAGCTTCCCGGACGCCGACCCGATGCGGTGGAGCCCGATGGTCGCCGAGCTGTTCCTGCTCGACTGGGTGCACCGCCGGGCCGTGCTGGACATGGACGACGCGGCGATGCTGCCCCGGGTGCTGCGCGCCTGGGCGGCGTACGCGGCCCGGCAGCGCGGGCTGTCGCAGTCGGCGGCCGCCCGGACGGACGAGGCGATCACCGAGATGGTCCCGGAGTTCGCGCGGCTCTACAGCACCGGCGAGCGGCGCAGCCCGGCCACCGCGGCGGTGGCCCAGCTCATGGCGGACGGGGTGGACCCGGACGACCCGGAGGCGCTGAACGCCTGGATCGAGGCGAACCGCCACCGCCTCACCGACGACCCGGCCTAGGCATTCGCGCCCGCATGATCGGCACCACCTCGGCGAGGTGGCGGCATCAGTCCGACCGGAACCACACCATCACGCCGTGGTGGTGTCGATCACGCGCTGCCACGTTCCGACCAGCCCGACCCGCCACGAGTGGGCGTGCCCCCGACCCTCGTTGATCCACACCAGCTCGGCGAAGTGGCTGCATCGGGCGCGTCGGGACTGCACCACTACGCCGGAGTGGTGTCGATCATCAGGTGTGGGAAACCGACCGGCTGGCCGGGCCGGACGGATCGGCGGAACTCGACGGACCGGCGGAACCTGACGGATCGGCGGGACCGGACGGGTCCGGTGGACCGGACGGATCCGGTGGACCGGACGTACCCGATGGGCCGGAGGGCTCGGACGTCGGTTCCGACGAGGGCTCGGAGGTGGCCGTCGGCTCGGCGGTCGTGACGGACGGCTCGGGGCTCGGGCTCGGCTCGGGCGTACTCGGATCCGACGGCGACGGCGACGGCGTCGGCGAGGGCACCGGCGACGGGCGCGGCGGGCGGACCGGGGTGGGCCGGACCGGCGTGGACGGCGGCGGTGGCGCGGCGACCGGGCGGGACCGGTGCCGGGAGCCGAGGTCGCTGTCGTCCGGCAGGGCCGGCGCCGCCGGGAGCACCGGCCGGGCCGGGGGCACCGAGGTCACGTCGACGGCGGGCGTGGGCGTGGACGGCGCCGGCGCCTGGGTGCCCCGGGGCATCGGGATGACCACCGGGCCGACCGAGGGGGTCGGCAGGAACGGGGTGCTGGTGTCGGGGAGGGCGCTGTTGCCGACGCTGGCCGATCCGGTGCTGATCGCGGCGAGGATCGGCATCGACGCGGTGCCGGCGAGCAACGCCACGGTGAGCAGGTAGCCGCGGCTGGGGCCGCCTGTTCCGGGGGCGCGGTGCGCGCCCACGACCCGGCGGTACGGGGAGGCGGGCAGCGCCCGGTGCCGGCCGAGGAAGGGCGTACCGGGCGGACCCTCTGGTTCGGACACCGGCACACTCCTCACGACGGACGGGACGGGAGAGCCCGCGCGGATATTAGGACAAATGCCGCGCGGAGGCTCATCGCCAGCTTGACCCAGTGACGCTCAGTTCACCAGCCGCAACCGCGTGTCGACACACATTTTGTACGTCGGCCGCACCGCCACTGCGGACAAAAGCGCTTATCCGTCATGAACCCGATGGAACCTCACCGGCGAGGGAGGCCATACTGTGGGCCCGCTCACCTCCTCTGCAATCATTCAGACACGACGGCAACGCAGCCGCCACCTCCGCGTACCCCGCGGCTGGTGCGGAACGGCGCCGGCGCTCCCGGGCCTGGGTCTGTCACCGACCGACTCCGGCTCACGCCGCGCGGCAACCCCTACCGGGGTCAGGCGCGGTCGCCAGGGACCGACCCGGCACCAGCCGGGCGGGCGCACGAGGTGCTCGGCTCGGGTAACCCCCGGCGCCGGCGCAGACAGACAGGGAGAGACGGATGGCAAAGGGCGACCCCGGGGCCGCCACCCGCAGCAAGCGGGCCGCACCCCGCACCAGACGCGCCGCCGCGACCGGTGAACCGGAACTCGTACAGCTGCTGACCCCCGAGGGTGAGCGGATCGAGAGCGCGCTCGGCCCGGACGGGACCGAGTACCGCGTCGACTTCACCGACGAGGAGTACCGCGGGCTCTACCGCGACCTCGTGCTGGTCCGCAAGCTGGACGCCGAGGCCACCGCCCTGCAGCGCCAGGGCGAGCTGGGCCTGTGGGCCAGCCTGCTGGGCCAGGAGGCCGCGCAGGTCGGCTCCGGCCGGGCGCTGCGCACCCAGGACATGGCCTTCCCGACCTACCGCGAGCACGGCGTGCTCTACTGCCGCGGCATCGACCCGATCATGCCGCTGGGCCTGTTCCGCGGCGTCGACCAGGGCGGCTGGGACCCGAACGAGTTCAAGTTCAACATGTACACGATCGTCATCGGGGCGCAGACCCTGCACGCGACCGGATACGCCATGGGTGTCGCCATGGACGGCAAGACCGGCGGCGAGGACGGCGAGGCGGTCATCGCCTACTTCGGCGACGGCGCCACCAGCCAGGGCGACGTCAACGAGTCGTTCGTCTGGGCCAGCGTCTTCAACGCCCCGCTGGTGTTCTTCTGCCAGAACAACCAGTACGCCATCTCCGAGCCGCTGGAGCGGCAGACCCGCGTGCCGCTGTACCGGCGGGCCGGCGGGTTCGGCTTCCCCGGCGTCCGGGTGGACGGCAACGACGTGCTCGCGTCGTACGCGGTGACCCGGCACGCGCTGGACAACGCGCGCAACGGCCAGGGCCCGAGCCTGATCGAGGCGTACACCTACCGGATGGGCGCGCACACCACCTCCGACGACCCGACCCGCTACCGCATCGCCAGCGAGGTCGAGGCGTGGCAGGCCAAGGACCCGATCGCCCGGATGAAGGCGTTCCTGACCAAGCAGAAGATCGCCGACGAGTCGTTCTTCACCGAGGTCGACGAGCAGGCCCGCACCGAGTCGGTGCACCTGCGCGAGCGCGTGCTCGCCATGCCCGACCCGCAGCCGGTGACCATGTTCGACCACGTCTACCCCAACGGCTCTCCCGAGCTGGACGAGCAGCGGGCCCGGTTCACGCAGTACATGGAGTCCTTCGAGGGGAGCGCGCACTGATGGCCACGGAGACGCTCACCCTCGGCAAGGCGCTCAACACCGGCCTGCGGCGGGCCCTGGAGAACGACCCCAAGGTCGTCATCATGGGCGAGGACGTCGGCAAGCTCGGCGGCGTGTTCCGGATCACCGACGGCCTCCAGAAGGACTTCGGCGACCAGCGCGTGATCGACACTCCGCTGGCCGAGTCCGGCATCATCGGCACCGCCGTCGGCCTGGCCATCCGCGGCTTCCGGCCGGTCTGCGAGATCCAGTTCGACGGCTTCGTCTACCCCGCGTACGACCAGATCGTGTCGCAGGTGGCGAAGATGCACTACCGCTCGCAGGGCAAGGTGCGGATCCCGATGGTCATCCGCATCCCGTTCGGCGGCGGCATCGGCGCGGTCGAGCACCACTCCGAGTCGCCCGAGGCGTACTTCGCGCACACCGCCGGTCTCAAGGTGGTGAGCTGCGCGAACCCGCAGGACGCGTACGTGATGATCCAGCAGGCGATCGCGTCGGACGACCCGATCGTGTTCCTGGAGCCGAAGCGGCGCTACTGGGAGAAGGGTCCGGTGGACCTGGAGGCGCCGATCGCCGACGCGTACCCGCTGCACTCGGCCCGGGTCGCGCGGCCCGGCACCGACGCGACGGTGCTGGCGTACGGCCCGATGGTGCGTACCGCGCTCGACGCGGCCACCGCCGCCGCCGAGGACGGCCGTGAGCTGGAGGTCATCGACCTGCGCACGATCTCGCCGCTGGACCTGACCGCCGCGTACGAGTCGGTGCGGCGTACCGGCCGCTGCGTGGTCGTGCACGAGGCCCCGGGCAACCTGGGTCTCGGGTCGGAGATCGCGGCCCGGATCACCGAGGAGTGCTTCTACTCCCTGGAGTCCCCGGTGCTGCGGGTGACCGGCTTCGACACCCCCTACCCGGCCGCCCGGGTGGAGGAGGAGTACCTGCCCGACCTGGACCGGGTGCTCGACGCCGTCGACCGCACGTTCGGCTGGTGAGCGGCATGTCCCGGATCAAGGAGTTCAACCTTCCCGACCTGGGCGAGGGCCTGACCGAGGGCGAGATCCTCGCGTGGCTGGTCAAGGTCGGCGACGACATCGAGCTGAACCAGCCGATCGTCGAGGTGGAGACCGCCAAGGCGGCGGTCGAGATCCCGGCGAAGTGGGCCGGCCGGGTGCAGGCGATCTTCCACCCGGAGGGGTCGACGGTCGAGGTCGGCGTGCCGATCATCGCGATCGACACCGACCCGAACGCCGGGCCGATCGAGGAGTCGACCACCGCGACCCCGGCGTCGGAGCTGCCCACCCCGTCGGCCGCGTCGCTGGCCGCGGTCCAGGTCGCACCCGCCGAGGGCATGGTCGAGCCGGGTCTGATCGGCGGTGTCGCCCCGGGTGGGCGTACCGCGGTGCTGGTCGGCTACGGCCCGCGCAACGCCCCGGCCAAGCGCCGCCCGCGCAAGGGTGACGCGCCGGCACCGGCTCAGGCCGCCGCCCCGGTGGCACCCGCGCCTGTGGCTCCCGCCCCGGTGGCGCCCGCTCCCGCGCCGGCGGTCAACGGCAACGGCCGGGTCTCCGGCCCGGTGCTGGCCAAGCCGCCGGTCCGCAAGCTGGCGAAGGATCTCGGCATCGACCTGGCCACGCTCACCGGCTCGGGTCCGCTCGGCTCGATCACCCGTGAGGACGTACAGCGTGCGGCGACCGCGGCCCCGGCGGCGGCCGAGCCGCTGACGGTCGCGGCACCGGCCGCGTCGGCCGCGAGCTTCGGCGCGGACCGCGAGCAGCGCATCCCGGTCAAGGGGGTACGCAAGCTCACCGCGGAGAACATGGCCCGCTCGGCGTTCACCGCCCCGCACGTGACGGAGTTCCTGACCGTCGACGTGACCCGGGCGATGAAGGCGCTGGACCGGCTCCGCGACCGGCGCGAGTGGCGCGACGTGCGGGTCTCGCCGCTGCTGCTGGTCGCCAAGGCGGTGCTGCTGGCGGTCAAGCGGCACCCGATGGTCAACTCGACCTGGGCCGGTGACGAGATCGTGGTGAAGGAGTACGTCAACCTCGGCATCGCGGCGGCCACCGAGCGTGGCCTGATCGTGCCGAACATCAAGGACGCCGGGCGGCTCTCGCTGCGCGAGCTGGCGGACGCGATGACGGATCTGGTGCAGACCGCGAAGTCGGGGAAGACGTCCCCGGCGGACATGTCCGGCGGCACGCTCACCATCACCAACGTCGGCGTCTTCGGCGTGGACACCGGTACGCCGATCCTGCCCCCGGGCGAGTCGGCGATCCTCGCCTTCGGCGCGGTACGGGAGCAGCCGTGGGTGCACAAGGGCAAGGTGAAGCCGCGCCTGGTGACCACGCTGGGCCTGTCCTTCGACCACCGGATCATCGACGGTGAGCTGGGCTCGAAGTTCCTCCGCGACATCGGCGACTTCCTGGCCGACCCGGAGGCGGCGCTGCTCGCCTGGACCTGACGCACCACGCTCCGGTCACGGCCGGTGTGCCAAGGGTGAACGCCCGGCACACCGGCCGTGACTTTTTGGGAACCGATTCGTCGGATCTGAGGGTGTGAACACCTACGATCCGTAGGTGCGTGGTTCAGCTCACCTAATAATCGATGGCGGCGGGCGGTCCGGTGCGCTTAAATAGAGACATCAAGGGGCTGACAACCGAATAGCCAGGAGGAGAGACCCAAGATGAGCATGATCGAGCGAATCCGCACCCGCCGCGACGCCAACCGCCGCGCCCGCGCCATCGAGCACGCGCTGCGCTCCGCCAACTCGCCCGCGGTCCGCGAGGAGCTTCTCGCCATCGCCCAGCGTCACATGAGCTGACGCCACAGACCTTTCTCACCTCCTCCAGTCCGAAGACCCGCCCGGCACCGGGCGGGTCTTCGGCGTATCGGCACCGGGATTCCACCTCGCTCCACCGCCCGGTACGGTTGGCACGGTCGCCAACCGGTTGGTGCCGGGCCGACGCGGGCAAGTGAAACCCATCGACGTCGTCCGGTGACCGACGGTGACCGCTGATGCTCCCCCGGGCGGCTCCGGGCGACCACCGGATACGGTGCGGGGAGCCCGCACGGCCGGTACCCGCCGGCGACGCCGGTAGCCATGCCGACGGTTCCCCGACCGGCATCGGCGGCCGACCTGTGATGGAGGAGGCGCACCCATGACGTCCGAGGCTCCGCACCGCCCCGGCCAGGAGCCGGGCGAGGTGTCGCCGGGCACCGGCGGACCGGTGCCGTACGGCGATCAGCCGGCGCAGCAGGACAACGGGTACAACGGCGCGCCCGACCTCGGCTGGGCACCGCCCCCGCCGGCCGGTCGGCCCGCGCAGCCGGCCCCGGCCTGGGCCGCGAACGACGACCAGCCGCCCGCGTGGGCCTCGCCCGCGGGCCAGCCGGTGACCGGGCGGGCGACCGCCCAGGTCCCGCAGCCCGCCTGGGGCGGCACCGACCAGGGCAGTCCCGCCTGGGCCGGTTCCGGTGGCCCCGCCTGGGGCAACCAGGAGCAGTCCGGCCCGGACCGCGGCGCCGAGCAGGCTCCGCCCGCCTGGGCCGCCACGCCGCCGGGCAGCCCGGCCGAGCCGTCGCAGGCCCCCTGGGCCGCCGAGCAGAACCGTCCCGGATGGAACTCCGGCGAACAGCAGCAGGGCTGGTCTCCGTCCGGTGACCCGGCCGCCCGCGGCACCGGTTACGTGCCCGCCCCGGCCACCGTGCCGAACGAGACCTGGGTCACGCCCGCCCCCGCGGACGACCCGCACCGCTCCGGCGGCTTCGCGTCCACCGGCGGGCAGCACGAGGACGCCTCCGGTCGCGCCGGTGGCTGGGCCGCCGCCCCGCCGCCGGACGACCCGAACCGCTCCGGTGGCTGGACCCCGCGCGACGAGCAGCCCGCCGCGTCCGACGACCCGAACCGCTCGGGCGGCTGGACCCCGCGCGAGAGCCAGCCGGCCTGGTCGCCGGGTCAGCAGACCGGCGCCACCTGGCCGCCGGCCGACCCGCCCGCCCGTGCCGCCGCCGCGGTCTCGGTGCCCGGCACCGCCCGGCCGGACAACGCCTGGTCCACTCCGGAGCAGTCCGATCAGGACAACCGCTCCGCCGAGGACAGCGGTGGCTGGCGGGCGACCGGCGGGCCGCAGCACGACGAGGGACAGCGTTCCGGCGGCTGGCCCGCACCGCAGGCCGAGAACCGGTCCGGCGGCTGGGACGAGCCGGCCCGCACCGAGGACCCGGACCGCTCCGGCGGCTGGGCCGCCGGGCGCGCCGCGAACCCCGCCGAGCCGGCACAGCCGGGCGGCTGGGAGCCGAACCGGCAGTCCGGCGGCTGGGGCGACGGCGCCGCCGTACCGCAGCAGCGTGACTCCGGCGAGCAGGCCGGCGCCTGGAGCGGCGCGGCCTCCGTACCGCAGCAGCACGAGCCCGGGCGGCCGTCGGACGAGCCGGCGCAGCCCGCCTGGGGCGCCGCCGCGCCGGCCGAGGCCCGCGCGAGCGTGTCCGTGCCGTCGCCCGACGCACCCGCCGGCTGGGGCGGCAACCAGGACGAGCGTGCCCCCGAGCCGTGGTCGCCGGCCGAGGCGTGGGGCCGGTCCGAGGACTCCGCCCCGGCCTACCAGCCCGCCCCCGCGCCGGGCATCTCTCCCGGCAACGCCGTGCCGCTTCCGGCGCAGCAGCAGCGGGTGCCGGGCGCCGCGCTCGCCGCGTCGCCGCCCACCGACCACCCGGGCACCGAACCCCAGGGGTACGAGCCGGAGCGCGGCGACGGCGCCTGGGGCGCGTCCCGTGCCGAGGAGCCGCAGTCGCCCGCCGTTCCCGGACCGCGTACCTCCCCGGAGGGCGGCCCGGTCTCGGCGAGCGCGTCGGTCCCGGTGGCCAGCCGGGTCACCCCGCCGTCCGACCAGCCGCTGCCGACCAGCGGCCCCACGCCGCAGCCCCGGGTGTACGGCCGGCCCGCCCGTCCGGAGCCCGAGGACGCCCCCGAGCAGGACGAGCCCGGGTTCCCCGGCCAGGACGGGGCGCCCGGCAACGGCTTCCCCGGTCCGCAGTCGCGCTCCGAGGACGCCGACGGCCCGCACGGGTACGCCGGCGCGTCCTCCTCGCCCGCCGCGCCGCCGTCGTTCCCGGTCGGTGTGCCGTCCTTCGTGGACCCGCCCGGCAACACCCGTCCCGCCAACGGCGTGCACCCGGGCGGCGAGCAGCCCGACGCCGGCCGTGACCCGTTCGGCGGCCAGCAGAGCCCGTACGGCGCTCCCGGCGGCCAGGATCCGTTCGGCGGCCCGGGTGGCCGGCCGGACCCGTTCGGCGCGCCGGGCGGCCAGCCCGAGCCGTTCGGCGGCCCCGGCGGCCAGCAGGACGCGTTCGGCGGCCCGGGCGGGCAGCAGGCGCAGTTCGGCAGCCCGGCCGGCCGGCCGGAGCCGTTCGGCGAGCCGGACCGGTTCGGCCCGTCGGCCGGTGGACGTGCCTCGGTCGCGGTGCCCGGCCAGGGCCCGGCGGGTGGCGCGAACGCCTTCCCGCCGCCGCCCCAGCAGGCGCCGCCGGCCTGGTCGCAGGACGGGCCCGGCGCCGAGCCGGAGCAGGGCCGCTTCGACGCGTTCAAGCCGGATGCCACCGAGTCGCAGACCGAGGCGCCCCCGCCGAAGGTGCGCAACGGCCGGGTGCTCGCCGCCGTGCTGGTGGCGGCGGTTCTCATCCTCGCCGTGCCGCTCGGTCTGCTGACGCTGCTCGGCAAGGTCGGCGACGACAAGCCGGCCGGTTTCGACCCGGCGGTCGGCTCCTGCGTGAAGCAGTCCGGCACGAGCGCGGTGGCCGCCGACTGCGGTGAGCCGGGCGCGTTCAGCGTGGTGTCGAAGGTGGACAACAAGGACAAGTGCGCCGATCTGTCGCAGCCCTCGGTGTCGGTCGAGGGCGGCGGGACCACCCGGGTGCTCTGCCTGAAGCCCGCCGGCCAGTAACCGCACGGACGCGGAGCGCCCATCCCTCACGGGGTGGGCGCTCCGCGCCGTTCCGGTGTGCGTCTGTTCACCCCGGGATCGCCGGGAGCGCGCCCGGCCGGTGCGGCACGATGGGGGCATGAGCGCACGCGTACGGGCACCGGAACTGCGGGGTCGGGCCTGGCTGAACACCGGCGGCAAGGCCGTCACACTGGCCGACCTGCGGGGCAAGATCGTTCTGCTCGACTTCTGGAAGTCCTAGAAGGCTCTTGCAACTACTCGCCAAGGACCCTAACGTCCTCGGCATGTCCCACCACGAACACCTCGCCGACCTGTACCTACGTCTATCCCTCGACCGCGACGGAAAGACCGCCATCGAACGTCAGGAGGCCGACTGTCGAGCCTGGTGCGCCCGCAACGGGCTGGAGGTCCGCACGGTTCATATCGACCGGGGCCGGTCCGGTTACAAGTCGGTAGACCGCGCCGGGTTTGACGCCGCCGTGTCCGCCCTCACGACCGGCACCGTCGGGACCCTGGTCGTCTGGAAGGTCGACCGCCTGTCCCGGCGCGGCATGGGCCAGGTCGGACAAGTCCTGGACCAGGTCGAGAAAGTCGGCGGGCGAATCGTCTTCGTACAGGACGGCCTCGACACGTCGCACCAGCAATCCCGCCTGGTCCTGGCCCTCCTGTCCGAGGTCGCCCGCAGCGAATCCGCGAACATCGGCCTTCGCGTCGCCTCGGCGAAGGCCCACCTACGCAACCTCGGCCGATGGATCGGCGGACAGCCGCCGTACGGCCTCGCCGTCACCGACGACGGACGCCTAGACCACGACCCGCGTACCGCGCCGATTGCCCGGGAGATCGCCGACCGCGCCCTGGCCGGCGAGCCGCTCGTTCACATCGCCCGCGACCTGAACGCCCGGGAGATCCCTGCTGCGCGCGGCGGGAGGTGGGGCGTCGGGTCCCTGTCGATTCTGCTCAAGTCCCCCGCGTTCGCCGGGCTACTGCCTGAGACCGTCAAGCGAGACGGTAAGTACACGGGGAAGGTCGTCCCTTGGCGGGACCCCGAGACGGGCGAGACTGTCGAGATTGGCCGGGGGATCATCACGCCCGCCGAGCAACTACAGGTTGTCCGCCTCCTGGAAGCCCGCACCGTCGCCGACCCGACGGGCCGCGCCCGGGGCGTCCGCGCCCAAACGTCGCACCTCCTGACCGGCTTTCTCCGCTGCGGAGGCTGCGGGCGTCGCATGTCTGCCGCCGGTCAGTCCTACGTCTGCCAGGCCCGCCGCCTCGGCCACCCGTGCCCGGCGCACACGACCGCGATGATCCCCGCCGTAGACCGCGCCGTGGTCGATGCCTTCATTAACCGCCTGGCCGCGACCGAACCCGGCGACCCGTTACTAGACACCGTCGCCGAACGCTGGGTAGCCCAGCACGACCCGGACGTGATCCGGGAGCGGGCGACCATCACGGCCGCGCTGGACGACGCTAACGCCGCCCTGGTCGACCTGGAAGACGCCCGGTACCTGCGCGGGGAGTTCGTCGGCACCGAGGCCGTCCAGCGCTGGACTCGCCTACACGAACGCCTGACCGCCCGCGTCGCCGGACTGCGGCGCAACTTGGCTGACTTCCCGTTGCCCGAGGCCGATATCAGTCCGCTCCTCGACCCGGTACAGGCCCGGGAGGCGTGGGACGCCGCGACCGTGGCCGACCGGCGCGACCTCCTCGCCCTGGCCCTGAACGCCGTAACCGTCGCCCCCGCGAACGGACGCCGGGGCGTGCGGTTCGACCCTCACGCCCGCCTCCGCTTTACATGGGCCCACGAGTCCGACCCCGCGCCGGCCGACGTCGACGCCTGAGGCCTCACCCACAACCAAATACGGCAGGCCCCGGGCCAGCGATTGCAGCGCCGCCCGAGGCCCTAACGGAAGAGGAGACCTTCCGCTGTGAGTCACCCTACCTACCCGCGCCCTGGGCGCCTGGTCGCCGCCTACGCCGGCCCCGCCCGGGGCTCGCCCGCGTACCTGTCCGCGCTCGCCGCCCTCGCCACCCTCGGCGGTGTCGCCGACCGGCGGAACGGGGGCGAGGCCCCATGATCGCCGCACAGTACGCCGACCTTATCCGCGCCACCCTCGCCCGCCTGACCCTCCTGGACGGCGACCGGGCCGCCGACGTCCGGGCGGAACTGTGCCTCGGGGCGTGCCTCGCCGAGGCCGTCAGCCGGGGCCTGGTCCGGGGCGTGACCCACGCCGGACGGGCCGCCCTGGTCTTCACGGTCGCCGCCGAGATTGGCCGTGCGCCGATGACCGCCCGGCGTTATTTGTCGGCCGCCCGCGCCAGAATGGCCGCGACCGGCCCTGCCGTGGCCGCCGCCTAACGTCCCGTCCAGCGGGGCCGGTAGCCCCGGCCGCCGGCCCCGCCCCGCCAACCCGAGGAGTCCCCGATGCCCTGGCGAGACCAACCCGCCGACCTTGTCTACGCCCCGCCCGCCTACCCCTCGCACGACTACCGGGGCGAGGGCGAAATCATCACGATCCGCTGCGTCGGCCAGGTCGTCGGCCACATGACCCGGAAGGACGGCGACTGGACGGCGATCGGCTGGCTTCCCCAGCCGGGGCTCAGCGAAGAGGCCGAGATCGTGCGCGAGATCGTGGAGGACATCCTCCGCCGGTTCGCTCGCGACGGCCGCCCGATGGTCGACGCCCTGGCCGAGGTTCTCAACAAGACCCAGCACGACCGGCCCGTAACCGGCCCGCTGGACGGCTTCCGGCACCCGCTTGCCGACGATTAGCCCCGTGGGGCACGAACCGAGTCAGGAGGACATCAATTCAGCGAGACGCTCTCGAAGCCACTCAACCGACGCGCACTTCTCGATACTGGCGAAGACCTCTTCTGGGTAGTTGCACCGTCGCAAGAGGCAGAACACAAAGAGCCAGTAGGCGCTATCGGCGAGGTAGTACCTGGAAGCGCCGGTTGCCCCGAGAGCGCTGCTCAGGTGGTGGGCGTGGTCGTCGCGCTCGTCGCGGACGAGATCGCGCCACGCGCTCACGTCCCCTACCAATCGCTCGAAGGGCGGCCCGGCCCAGGCGCTCAGTTCGTCGAGCCTGCGCCCGAACTTGGTGTTCTTCGTGCCCTTTACTAGGCGGTGCAAGCCCTCCAGAGCGGCGCACCTGTTGAAGAAGCGGTCGTCCGCGTACATTCTTTTTGGATAGCGCGTGCCCATCACGCGATTCAACAACGGCCGGAGGTCTGCGGTTTGGTTGAGCCATTCGACGACCCCGGCCAGACCACCGATCGCATCAAAGCTGAATGGCATGCGGTGAGGGTTTAGATCCTTCGTGGAGAAGGACCGTGCGCGCCATTCGACGTAGAAGTCCACGTACTGGCGGTAGGTAGTGCCGCTCGGGAGCGAGTCCTCGAAGTCCGGGTGTGAGAGCTGGAACTCGTCGAACTCCGCTACCTCGTCGGTCGCGATGCTAACGAGGTCTTGGACGGCGGTAGCGTAGGCCCCCACTTCCTCCAGTGAGCGGGGTGACCCAAAGTCGAAGGCGACCCTGGCCCCCTGAGTAAGGGACCGCGCCTTCTTCTTTCCCGTGTAGCCAATGCCGTGCGCTATGGTCACCTCGACGCCGTCCGCGAGTTGCGCTTTCAGCGGTTCGAGCTTCGTTACTGAAATCGTCGACTTTGGTAGCGATGTCGACTCATCTTGGCCGTGCTCTTCCTGAAGTCCGCTCCACCCGATCCACTCGAAGAGATAGCGGAGGTCGACGCTCAACCGGTCGAAGACGGTTTCCTCGTCTTTGGCGTACAAGGCGCCGTGGAAGATCTTCCCTACGCGGAACTCCTCTAGTCCGAGTCCACTCCCCATTTGGTGGTAGGTCTGAAAGCAGTTATCGAGCGTCAGGTACTTACTTCCAGACTGGCCAACTATCCGCCCAGAAGTACGAGATTCCGCGCGAGACGACCAAGGCTCTGATAGCTCCCCAATTAGCGAGAGCTTGCCGCCCTCCCCAGGGTGAAACTCCAGGACACCGCCGACTTTCCGGTCCGGCGTCTCAGGGAGCCAAAAATTCCCCCTGGCCGTCAGCTCGCGCATATGTCACACCCTCCTACCGTGTCGACGGTCGGCACGACGCTCTGGCTCGAATTGCACCCACCGTACGTGGAGGAAGCGACGGCGGTCGACCCGATTCTGCCCGTCGCACGGCGCGATTCCGTTGAGCGGGCAGAAAACCAGGGTTAGGCAGGCAAGCGCCTAGGTGGCGATGTTTGCCGCCGTCCTGTCCCTGGCTTGTGGTCGTCCACTTGCCGACGCGTAGGCCCTCGCCGCGTGGGCAAATGGCTGCCTGGACCACGCCGAGGAGGGCGGGGCGCCCCGAGGCCACGCCGAGGACGACGCCGAGTACGAGGCCGAGGAGGGGGCACTTTCGCTCCCGTGACGCTTCAACCTCCCTCCTGATTGTTTGCATGGGAGAGGGAGCAAGCCGCAGAGAGCGAGAGATATAGGGAGAGGTTGGAGCGTCACCGCTCCCCAAAGTGCCCCCTGGCCGCCGCCGAGGCCGCCCGCCGGCCCGCCTCCGCGCGCCCTCCTAGATGTTGCCCGGCTCACGATCACCTCTGCGCCCTGGTGTCCGATCCGTCAAACGGTCGCGGCCGACTTGTCTGGTGAGGGGGTAGGACCGCCCGCCGGCCGAACACACCGCGCCCGCCTGGCCGACTTGCAGGACGTGCCCCCGTCACGAGCCTCACCGGCGCCCCCCGCCCCCGTCGCCCCGCCCGCCGTCGGAAGGAATGAGCCGTGTCATCAGACGCCGGCCCCTCATCAGCCAGCGAGCGCCTCGCCGCGCTCGCCCTGGCCTACTACGCCACCGACCCCCGCGTAGAGGGCGGCTATAGCCGCCTCCTCGGCCGCGAGACTTACGAGCTGGACCGCATCGCCGTCGCGCGTGTCCTGGCGCCTCTCTTCTTCGGCCGCTACTACGTCGAGGAGGACCCAACCACCTACGCGGAAACCGTCGTCCGCCTCCGGCGTGGTGATCTGACCACGGCCGAGCCGGTGCGCGCCCCGGAAGTGCGCGCCCTCATCTGCACGGTCCTCGCCAACCTCCCCGATCCTCCGGCCGACGCCTCGCGCCTCCTCCGGCACGCCGTCGAGGACACCCGCGCCCTCGCTCGCCTGGGCTTCGGCAAGCGCCCGCGTCTGGCGTTCTGGGTACGCGACGTCCTAGACGAAATCGTCGCGTGCATCGACGACGAGCCCCGGCCGGAGACGCCCTACGTTGTCGAGTGGCGCAAGCCGCGGAAGCCGGCGACGCCCCCTCCCGACAAGGTCGACGAGGCCGCCCGCAAGGCCGCCGAGCGCGACGCCCAGGCCGACGCCAGCGCCCGGCGTTTCCTCGGCGCCCTCGCCCCTGGACGGCATGAGGTCCCCGCCGTCTGGACCGCCTACGCCGCAGCGACGCCCGAGGGCGACCGCCTCGGCAAGCACGCCTTTATGGCCCTCGCCCGCCACCTCCTCGGCGAGCCTCGGAAGATCCGAGGCGCCCGGCTCTGGGTAGTGCCCGAGCCTGCCGTCCTCGCCGAGGTCACCGAGCGCGTCGCGCGCCTCGCGTGGGCCGATCAACGCGTGATCCTCGCGCGCTTCCTCGTCCAGCAACGCACCGCGAGAAAGGCCGCAACATGAACGAAGAGGAATCCACGGCGTTTGCCGAGGCCGTCCTAGACCGCGTCGCCGAGCTGGCATATGAAGAGTTGAGGCCCCACCTCAATCGTTGGGCCGTCGCGCTCCAGTCGGACCGCTCGACGACGACGGCGCCCAGGCCCTCGGCGACCCCCTCGGGCGTTGCCTCGCTCGACGCCCGGCGCCGCCGACGCACCGCCTAACACCGCACACCCCACGCACGGCCCGCCTACCGGCGCCCCCCGGTACGCGGGCCGTACGTGTAAACGCCCTCCTCGGCCCTGGGCGGGACCGAGGAGGTAGAGCGCACACCGTCTCCTTTCCGGCCGACGCGCTCCCCGAGGGAACGCCCTACGCCGGGGGTCCCGCGTACGGCGTCCCCTCGGGTCGCCCGCCCCCTCACCGCCACTCTCACGCCGCCCCGATTGCCGAGCCGTACCCGTGACTACCCCCGAGCCGTACGCCGCCGTGTGGCAGGCCCTACGGCATTACCGCTATTGGTGCCGAGGCACCCGCCCCGGCGGCCGGCGTTGCCGCAAGCCAACCCGCAATGTCGCCCGGGACGAGGCCGGCCGCCTCGTTCCGTTCTGCCTCCGGCACGTTCCCAGGAAGGCCGCCTAGATGTCTCGCCCACTCCCGCCCGTCCCTGCCATGACCGACGACGAGCGCGTCGCCCTGGCCGTCGTCCTCGCGCGCCTCTGCGCCGAGGCTGTCGGCGACTGGAGACACAAGCGCGCCGGCCTCCTGGCCGAGCTTTCCGACCGCCTCCCCGCGTCTCACTCCGCGACCACCGGCACCGAGGACGAGGCCGCCGTCGCCGCCCGTTCCGTGAGCGACCTCCTGGAGCCGCACGGCATCCACGTCCTCACCGGCCAGCACGACCGCCGCGTCCGTATCCGCCTCATCCCGACCGACTGACCGACCCCATAAGGAGCCCGCCCAACCATGAGAACGTATGGCGATTTCGTCGACCTGGACGCCACCCTGCCCGCCGCCGTCCTGGCCGATCCCCGATGCCCGTCGCCCGTCCGTGACGCGGTCCGCGCTTTCGACGACGCCCAGGACGCCACCCGCGCAGCGCTCGCCAAGGTCGACGAGATCAACGACGCCGCCGCCGGCAACCGCTCCGCGATCGCCGCTGCGATCCGTGAGGGCAAGAAGCCGCCGGCCCCGATCCCGGCCGAGCACACCGAGGCGCGTATCGCCCACGCGCGCCAGGAGGTCAAGGCGTGCCACCGTCGCGCCCTGGCCGCCGCCCAGGTCGCCGAGCAGAGCATCCCCGCCCACCGCGCCGAGTTGCGCCCCCTCATCCTCGCGCCGCTCACCGAGCTGGCCGCCAAGGCCGAGCGGGCCGCCCAGGAGGCCGCCGACGCCTACGGCCAGGCACGGCGCCTCATGTCGACGGCCGCCGACCTGGACGTCGCCGCCGCGTACGGGGAGCCGGACGAGGATCGGCGCCGCGCCCTGGCCGCGATCGTGAGTGACCACTACTCCAAGATTGCCCGGCGGGACGCGATCACCCACGACGGCCTGAACACGAGGATTGACAAGGCTTTCGCCGACGTCCGCACCGCGACCGCCGGTATCCCGGTAGGCGCCTACACCGTCGACCCCCTCGCCGCGCCGGACAACGAGCACGCCGGCCGCCTCGTCGCCGAGGCCGAGGCCCGCGCGGCCCGATTCGCCATGCCCGGCGACGAGCCCATCAAGGTCGGTCGGTAGCCGTGCCCGAGGTCAACCACCGCACCGAGCGCGTCGGCCAGGCCGTCGCCGAGGCCGCCGAGGTCGCCCGCCGTCGCGAGGCCGAGGAGCGCCTCACGCGTGACGACGTCGTCGCCGAGGCCCTCGCGCACTACGGCCTATCCCCGGCGCTCGCCCAGTACGTCGAGGCCCAGACGCCAACGGCGATCCGCCGCGAGGTCGCACACCTCGTCCTCGCCCAGTCGACCATGGCCGCCGCGGAGGCCGGCGCCGCCCGCGACGCCCAGGCCGCCGACGACTGACGCCCGACCCGACCCCGACGCCGGCCCGGCCCCGCCACCCCTCGGCGAGGTCGGGCCGGTTGCCGTGGTGGGCCGCGACGTCGAGTGAGGCAACGCAACCGCGCGGCCGTCACTCACAGTGCGTGAGGGGTGGGGAGGGACCCCCCTCCCGACCCCCTCCTCACCGAAGCGGCATAGCACCTCGCCCTCCGTACGGGCATAGAGGTCGCGGCCGAAGACCTACGCCACCGGCTCGAACAACTCCCGGAACTGGTCGTCGTTCATGACCGTCAAGGACTTGCCGATCTTGACGAGCCACTGTCCAAGCTCGACGGAAAAGTCCGCGCCACCGTTGTAGGCGCGGAAGTACCCCTTCTTGTAGTTGTCGTAGCTGGCATTCGGATGCGCGCTCTTCACGAGAGCCACGAGAGCCTCGTACGCATCCTCGGTGTACTGCACGGCCTCGGCCGGCTTCCGCAACTGATACATGCCTGCCTCTCGACGCGCCGCCACTTGGGCAGCGCCGGTTGATCAACTAGTGATCGACAACGATAACGGTCGGGGGAGACAATTCACCCTGAATGAGAGCCCCATGATCTCCAGCAGCACCCACCGAACGGCGCCGCCGGCCGCCGTCGCCGGCTCGCCGACCCGCCGCCGATGCCACTCCACCCGCTCCCTGGGCCTCCGCGTCGTCCCGCTCTGGCCGGCGCTCCTCCCCACCGACGACGCCCAGCGCGTCGGCGCCCTGGCCGAGCGTCTACGCCTGGCCTGCGAGGACGCCGGCCGCGAGGCCCTCCTCTGGGAACTACGCCAGGCCATCTACGGCGCCGTCCGCAACCGCGCGAGGGCGCCGGAGGAGCGCCGCGCCCTTATCGCCTGGACGCGCTACACCCTCGCGGACGCCGAGCCCGCCTGGCTCGCGCACGCCGCCGCGCACGGTTGGTCCCGCCCCGGCGCCTAACCACCCTCACGCCCCCGACTGGCACCCCGCCGGTCAGGGGCTTTCGGTGTTTACACGCCCGCCCCGTCGGGCTCATCCGGAGCCGCCGTCCGAGCCTTGACTGGATCGCCGCTAACGCGGCCATCCTGGGCCTGCCGCCGTTGACGCCGAACGTTGACGATCGCGGATACCCCCACGGTGATCGCCCCAACACCACCGAGCGGTGACAACCACCGTTCGACGGGATCTGCGATTAGGAGGTCGCCGAAGAATGGGAAGGTTAGCGCGCCTACTCCCATCGCGATTAGGGCGATACCCAGGAAGTAGAGGCCCACATGGTTTCGCACTACGAGGCCAAGCGCCCCAAGTGCCATACCGATCGAGACGAGGACGACGACGGCTGAGGCGACAATCAGGTAAGGCGACCTGGGAAGAAGACCGCCGACCACAGCCGCGATGTACACCACCGCCGCCGCTACTAGGTTCGCGATCACGTTGACCCCAACGTCCCTGGCGAATTTCGCGACGGCCGAAGGCGGCTGATCATGCCCGGCCGAGGGAGGCTTCCGCCTCACCGGCGTGCCCCGGTGCTGCCGCTCGTACAGAAACAAGACCACGCCGAGGGCCACGACCGACACACTTCCGGCCAACGTGACCCCGGCCAGTTCCCAACCGCCCACGCCGCGACAGTAGCGAGCCAGAGCACCCGTACCGCTACGGTGGCGGCATGGCGCTATCGGAACGCCCCCGGTGCGGACGCTCGCTCACCGTGGACGGGCGCGTTGTGAAGGACGCCGTCCTCGTCAAAGGTCGCGTGGTCGTGGTCGCGCGAGAGCCCGTGCCGCTGGACCGCGACACGCTGCAAGGCTGGGATCGCGCCTGCCTGAACGCCGAGACCGCGCGCGTCAACGACGACCTACGAGAGGCCGCCAGGGCCGCGCGTGAGGCCGTCGTGGCCGAGGCCGAGGCGCTCGTCGCGGAGGACAAGGACAGCCAGGAGCCGTAGCCCCAGCGTCGGTCCCTCGGCGTAATCTCAGGCCCCATGAGCGCCCACGAAGGAGATGACCCGACGCCGCCCCGCTGGCCCGCCGACCTTATCGACGCCCTCGCCGCCTGGGTCGCCGACGAACTGGGCGAGCCGCACCCCGTACGCCGCCCGGCCTGTCGGCCCTTCCCCGGCCGGCGTCGCCGACCCTGACCGCCCCGGCGACCCGCAGCCGTCGTCCGGCTCACCCGCTGCCCCGGTCCCCGGGCCACCCTCAGCGAGGCCATGGCAGGCTGGACGGCATGACCGCATCCCGCGTCCGCGCGCCCGAACTACGGGGCCGCGCCTGGCTGAACACTGGCGGACGAAACCTGACATTGCGGGACCTAGGAGGTCGCTGCGTCATCCTAGATTTCTGGACGTTCTGCTGCATCAACTGCCTGCACGTGCTCGACGAGCTGCGCCCGCTCGAAGAGAAGTACGGCGACGTCCTGGTCGTGATCGGCGTGCACTCGCCGAAGTTCGAGCACGAGAAGGACCCGGCGGCGCTGGCCGCGGCCGTCGAGCGGTACGGCGTGCACCACCCGGTGCTCGACGACGCCGAGATGGACATGTGGCAGCAGTACGCGGCCAAGGCGTGGCCGACGCTCGCCGTGGTGGACCCCGAGGGGTACGTGGTCGCCACCATGGCCGGCGAGGGGCACGCCGAAGGGCTCGCCCGGCTGATCGACGAGCTGATCGCCGGCCACGAGGCGAAGGGCACGCTGCACCGGGGCGAGGGCCCGTACGTGCCGCCGGCCGAGCCGGACACCGTCCTGCGGTTCCCCGGCAAGGCGCTGCCGCTCGACGGCGGGAACCTGCTGGTCAGCGACTCGGCCCGGCACTCTCTGGTCGAGCTGGCCGCCGACGGCGAGACGGTGGTCCGCCGCATCGGCGCCGGTTCCCGGGGCCGGACGGACGGCCCGGCCTCCGCCGCCACGTTCGCCGAGCCGCAGGGGCTCTGCCTGCTGCCGCCGCACGTGGCCGAGGTGGCCGGTTACGACGTGGTCGTCGCGGACACGGTCAACCACCTGCTGCGCGGCGTGCGGCTGTCCTCCGGCGAGGTGGTCACCGTGGCCGGCACCGGGCGGCAGTGGCGTTCGACGGTCGACGACCACGCGCACGACGCCCGCGCGGTCGACCTGTCCTCCCCCTGGGACGTGGCCTGGTACGACGACCGGGTGGTCGTGGCGATGGCCGGCATCCACCAGCTCTGGTGGTTCGACCCGATCAAGCGGACCACCGGCATGTACGCCGGGACGACTGTCGAGGCGCTGCGCGACGGCCCGCTGCCGGACGTGTGGATGGCCCAGCCGTCCGGGTTGTCCGTCTCGGCCGACGGCGCCCGCCTCTGGGTCGCCGACAGCGAGACCAGCGCGGTCCGCTGGGTCGAGAGCGATGAGATGCACACCGCCGTCGGTCAGGGCCTGTTCGACTTCGGGCACGTCGACGGCCCGGCCGACCAGGCGTTGCTCCAGCACCCGCTGGGCGTGTGCGCGCTGCCCGACGGCTCGGTGCTGATCGCCGACACGTACAACGGTGCGGTGCGCCGCTTCGACCCGGAGACCGGGCAGGTGGGCACCGTGGCGGACGGGCTGGCCGAGCCGAGCGACCTGGTGCTCACCGGTGAGGGCGACGTCCTGGTGGTCGAGTCGGCCGCGCACCGGCTGACCCGGCTGGCGCCGGGCGCGCTGACGTCGGCCGGGGCGAACACGGTGGACGGCCCCCGGCACCGGCTGGAGCGCAAGCCCACCGACGTGGCGGCCGGTGAGCTGACGCTCGACGTGATCTTCACGCCGGCGCCGGGGCAGAAGCTCGACGAGACATACGGGCCGTCGACCCGGCTCGTAGTCTCGGCGTCCCCGCCGGAGCTGCTGGTCGAGGGCGCGGGCACGACCACCGACCTGTCCCGCAAGCTGGTGGTCAGCGGCGACGTGGCGCAGGGGGTGCTCCAGGTGACCGCCCAGGCGGCGACCTGCGACGCCGACGTGGAGCACGCGGCCTGCCACCTGACCCGGCAGGACTGGGGCGTCCCGGTGCGGGTGGTCAGCGGCGGCACGACCCGCGTGCCGCTGGTCCTGCGCGGCATGGACGAGTCCTGACCGTCCCGTTCAGGCGAACGGGGTGGGGGTCACCCCGGCGTCGATGAGCGCGGCGCGGACCAGTTCCGCGCAGCGCACCGCGCCGGGGCTGTCGCCGTGCAGGCAGATCGACTCGACCGGGGCGGGGACGACCGTCCCGTCCACGGCGACCAGCGTGCGCTCGACGGCCATCCGTACCGCCCGGACGGCCACCTGCTCCGGGTCGGTCACCAGCGCGTCCGGTGAGCTGCGCGGCACCAGCGTGCCGTTGGGCAGGTAGTTGCGGTCGGCGAAGCCCTCGGCCACCACCCGCAGGCCGGCACCGGCCGCGAGCTGGGCCAGCACGGTGCCGGGCTGGCAGAGCACCGGCAGCTCGTGGTCGTACCCGCTGATCGCCGCCACCAGCGCGGCGGCCTGCGATTCGTCGCGGGCCGCCGCGTGGTAGAGCGCGCCGTGGGGTTTGAGGTAGCGGACCCGGGTGCGGTACAGGCGGCAGAAGGCGTCGAGCGCCCCGAGCTGGTAGATCGTCTCGTCGCGCAGCTCGGCGAAGTCGTACGCGATGTGCCGCCGGCCGAAGCCGGCGAGGTCGCGGTAGCCGACCTGCGCGCCCACCGCGACGCCGCGTTCGGCGGCGCCGGCGCAGACCCGGTGCATGGTGGTCGCGTCACCGGCGTGGAAGCCGCAGGCGACGTTCGCGGAGCTGATCAGGTCGAGCAGCGCGTGGTCGTCGCCCAGCCGCCAGCTTCCGAATCCCTCGCCCAGGTCAGCGTTGAGGTCCATGAAACGTCACCGTAGTGCCTGGCCGGGCCTGGGCGAGCGGGGTCACGTCGTCCACCACCCCGATGACCGGGTACCCGCCGGTGGTCGGGTGGTCGGCCAGGAAGACGAGCGGTTGGCCTGACGGCGGCACCTGCACCGCGCCGAGCACCAGGCCCTCGCTGGGCAGTTCGCCGGCGACCGCGCGGGGCAGGGCGGCGCCGGCCAGCCGCGCGCCGACCCGGTTGCTGTCCGGGCTCACCGTGTACGCGTCGCGGCACAGCAGCTCCAGCGCCTCGGGGGTGAACCAGTCCTGCCGAGGGCCGGGGCGCACGGTGAGCCGCAGTTCGTCCGGGAGCGGCCCGGTGACGGCGAGGTCGACGGGTGCGGGTGGACCGGCCGGGGTGCCGAGGGGCAGCCGGTCCCCGTCGCGCAGCGGCGGCGGCCCCAGGCCGGAGAGCGTGTCGGTGGCGCGGCTGCCGAGCACCGGCTCGACCGCGATCCCGCCGCTGACGGCCAGCCAGGTGCGCACCCCGGCGCTGGCCGGTCCGACGCGCAGCACCGCCCCGGCGGGCAGCGCGAGCGGCCGTCCCATGTCCCCCGGGCGCCGCCGTGCGGCTCCGGCCGGCCACTCGACGACCACGTCGGCCGGGGCCCCGGTGAGGGCGACAGCCACCGCCCGGGTGACGCGCAGCGTGCAGCCGGTCAGGGTGATCTCCAGCCCGGCGGCGTGCTCGTCGTTGCCGACGAGCCGGTTGGCCAGGCGCAGGGCGGCCGGGTCGAGCGCGCCGGAGCGGGGTACGCCGAGGTGCGCCCACCCGGGCCGGCCCTGGTCCTGGACGGTGGTGAGCGCGCCGGCCCGCAGCACCTCGATCACGGTGCGTCGGCCAGCCGGACGCGGGTGCCCGGGGTGAGCCGGGCCGGCGGGTCGGCGTGCACGTCGAACAGCGGCAGGTCGGTGCGGCCGACGAGCAGCCAGCCGCCCGGTGACGCGGCGGGGTAGATGCCCGCGTACGGGCCGGCGAGCGCGACCGAGCCGGCCGGCACCCGGGTACGCGGCGTGGCGAGCCGGGGCACGGCCAGGTCGGGCGGCAGCCCGGTCAGGTACGCGAACCCGGGCGCGAACCCGCAGAACGCGACCCGGAACTCGGTGCGCCGCAGCCGGTCGACGACTGCGGGCACGTCCACCTGCCAGTGGTCAGCGACGCGTGGGAGGTCCTCGCCGTCGTACACGACCGGCACCCGGACCTCGGCGGTGGCCGCGCCGGAGGCGGCGGTCCGGGGCCGCCAGCCGGTGATCCGGGCGGCGGCCGCCTCGGGGTCCGGTACGCCGTCGAGCAGCACGGTGACCGCGCCGGGGACGATCTCGGTGGCGGTCAGCTCGCCGGCCTCGCGGCGGTGCCACAGCTCGGCCTGCCACGCCTGCGCCTGCTCCGCGTCGTCGCAGTCGAGGAGCAGGGCGTACGCCCCGGCCGGCCGGATCCGCATCCGGTCATCCTCCCGTCGGCTGACGTGACGGTCCACACTACTTGCAAGTAACCTACGCCGTCGTAACCTATTGAGGTGACGACCTCCGCACCGTTCCGGCTCCGGCCGGCCGACATCGGGAAGCCGCGCATGCGCGGCTGGCTGCACGCGTACGCGTTCTTCGCCGCTCTCGTCTGCGGCATCGTGCTGTGTTCGATCGCCGCCGGCCGCCCCGGCTGGGCGCCACTGGTGAGCTGCCTGATCTACAGCTTCACCGTGTGCGGGCTGTTCGGCACCAGCGCGCTCTACCACCGGCGGGTCTGGTCCGAACGCGGCTACCAGATCATGCGCCGGATGGACCACTCGATGATCTTCGTGTTCATCGCCGGCACCTACACACCGTTCTGCGCGCTGCTGCTGGACAACCGGCAGGCCACGATCATGCTGAGCCTGGTCTGGGGCGGCGCGATCGCGGGCGTGGCGGTGAAGCTGATCTGGCCGCACGCGCCGCGCTGGGTCTCCGCCCCGCTCTACCTGGCGCTCGGCTGGGTGGCGGTGGCCATGCTGCCGCAGATCCTGCACGCCGGTGGCGTCACCGCGCTGGTGCTGCTGGCCGTGGGCGGCGCGATCTACAGCGTGGGCGCGGTGTTCTACGCGCTGCGCCGGCCGAACCCGTGGCCCACCGTCTTCGGGCACCACGAGTTCTTCCACGCCTGCACGCTCGTCGCCGCGATCTGCCACCACATCGCGATCTACTTCGCGTTGTTCGCCTGAGCCGGACCGCGCCGCGCCGGCACCGCACCTCGGGCCGGACCGGGCCGCGCCGGACTCCGGACATGCGCGAGGGCCCCGCGCCGTTGCGGGGCCCTCGGGTTCTCAGGGGTCAGGCCGGGTAGCCCGAGCCCGGGCGGCGCACCTCGCGGTACTCCTCGCGCACGACGCGGTCGTCACGCACCGGCACCACCGGCTCGGCGACAACCTGCTCGCGTACCGGGGCGGCCACGACCCGGCGGCGGCTGTTCCAGAAGTACAGCGTGGTGAGCAGGCCGGCGACGCCGGCGAGCATGAGCACCCAGCCCACCACGTTGAGGTTCAGCCATCCCAGATTGGCGTCGATGGCGAACGCGAAGATCGCGCCGAGCGCGATGAGGAAGATGCTGGCACCGATGCCCATGACGTCGCCTCCTTGGCGTCCTGCTGGCGTTTCCTGCCCGCCGCGGCCATGGATGAGGTAGCGGCACACATCGACATACCCAGGCGCTTTGATCGTCAATCAGGCAAGCTGGGCGGTATGACGGACGGCAGGAACGGGCAGCGGACGCTGGTGCTGCTGCGGCACGCCAAGGCCGAGCAGTCCGGTGACCTCCCGGACGCGGAACGGTCGCTCACCGCGCGGGGGCACGCCGACGCCGCCACCGCGGGCGCCTGGCTGGCCCGGCACGCGCTGCTCCCCGACGTGGTCCTCTGCTCGCCCGCCCGGCGCACCCGGCAGACCTGGCACGACGTGGCGATGGGCATGAGCGGTTCCCCGCCGGAGGGCGGCCCGGCGGGCTCGGCTCCCGCGGTGCGATACGAGCCGACCGCGTACGACGCGCTTCCGGATCAGCTGCTGGAGCTGCTGTGGACGGTCGAGCCGACCGCCGGGACGGTGCTGCTCGTCGCGCACAACCCGGGGATCTCTCTGCTGTCGGCGTTGCTCGATCCGCAGCGGGCCGACCCGGACGGGCTACGGACCACCGATCTGGTGGTGCACCGGCCGACGACCCGCTGGGCCGACCTCGCGCCGGGAAACGCGCCGATCACCGGCCGCCACACCGCCCGCGCCTGAGCGGACCGCTCAGGCCCGGCTGTCGTAGGTCGCCCGGTTGGCGAGCACGTCGTCCATGTGCGTCTCGGCCCAGGTCTTCAGGCCCCGGATCATCTCGTGCAGGGAGAACCCGAGGTCGGTCAGCTCGTAGGTGACAGTCACCGGCACCGTCGGCTCCACGGTGCGGGTGATCATTCCGTCGCGCTCCAGGGCGCGCAGCGTCTGGGTGAGCATCTTCTGGCTGACCCCGGGCAGCGTGCGGAACAGCTCGGAGTATCGCCTCGGTCGCGGCTCGCCGGCGCAGTCCGCTCCGAACCGGTGCGAGCCGTCGCTGCGCAACGCGGCCAGCACCAACGTGACCCACTTGTCGGTGATCCGGTCGAGCAGTTGCCGGCTGGGGCACTGCGCCAGGAACGCGTCGTACTCGGCCTTGCTCATGCTCTGCTCCTGCCACGCCGGTGAGCTACGCACTTTGAGGTGCCTACTTCCCCCCGGAAAGTTACACGCCGATAGTGGAGGCCGGGCGCTGTGATCCGGCGGCGCCCGTGACGGACGACGAGAGCCAAGAGGTACACGCATGGCCCGCACCACCCTTCCCGGCGGCAACTGGACGCTGGGCGACCTGACCGTCACCCGGTTCGGCTACGGCGCGATGCAGCTCGCCGGCCCCTGGGTCATGGGACCGCCCGCCGACCACGACGGCGCCCTGGCGGTGCTGCGCGAGGCGGTCGCGCTCGGCATCACCCACATCGACACCAGTGCGGCGTACGGGCCGTTCGTCACCAACCGGCTGATCCGGGAGGCGCTGCACCCGTACCCGGATTCGCTGCACGTCGTCACCAAGGTCGGCGCGGACCGGGACGAGCAGGGCGGCTGGCCCACCGCACGGGATCCGGAGAGCCTGCGCCGGCAGGTCCGGGAGAACCTGGAGACGCTCGGCGTGGACGCGCTCGGCCTGGTGAACCTGCGGCTGGGCGACGCCACGGGCCCGCAGCCCGGATCGCTCGCCGAGGCGCTGGACACGCTCGCCACGCTCCAGCAGGAGGGTCTGATCCGCCACCTGGGCCTGAGCAACGTGACGCCGGAACAGGTGGCCGAGGCGCGGTCGATCGCGCCGATCGTCTGCGTGCAGAACCTGTACAACCTGGCCCACCGCCAGGACGACGACCTGATCGACGAGCTGGCCCGGCAGGGCGTCGCCTACGTGCCGTTCTTCCCGCTCGGCGGGTTCACCCCGTTGCAGTCCTCGGCGTTGTCGGCGGTGGCCGAACGCCTGGGGGCGACGCCGATGGGCGTCGCCCTGGCCTGGCTGCTGCGGCGCTCGCCGAACATCCTGCTGATCCCCGGCACCAAGTCCGTCGCGCACCTGCGCGAGAACGTCGCCGGAGCCGGGCTGGCCCTCTCCGGCGACGACCTCGCCGAGCTGGACCGGATCGGCCGTTGAGACGCGGCGTCAGGACGGCGGGGCTGTCGGCGGCGGCGGGTCGGGCGGCGGCGGCATCATCGCGGTCGGATGCGAGAGCCGGTTCTCCTCCACGATGAGCGTGCGGGCCCGCTTGCGGCGGTCCTGCCAGAACCACAGCGTGGTCAGCAGGACGCCCAGCCCGGCCAGGATGAACACCCAGCCGACCGCGCGCAGGTCGATCCACCAGACGTTGGCCCGGATGGCGAAGGTCATGATCGCGCCGAGCGCGATGAGAAAGATGGCGCTACCAATGCCCATGTGCGCTGCACTCCCCCGTGCGATGGCCTTGGGCGTACTCCGGTCGTGGTCCGCGACGGTTACCCGCCACCGGGCCGCCTATCCACCCGGGCACACGCACGACGACGGCCGGCGGGCTGCTGCCCGCCGGCCGTCGTCATGAGGGGGAGAGTGACGTTTCAGGGGTGAAAGCCCCCGGAAGGGCTCAGAAAACCTCCTCCGGGAGGTCCATGATCTCCAGGTCGGTGCCCTCGATGATCCGGCGGTCGGCGCCGATGCGGGGCAGCACCTCGCGGGCGAAGAACCGGGCCGCGGCGACCTTGCCGGTGTAGAAGGACTTGTCGGCCGCCGAGACCTCGCCGGCCAGCGCCTTCAGCGCCACGTCCGCCTGCTTCTGCAGCAGCCAGCCGACCACCAGGTCGCCGATCGCCAGCAGGAACCGGCGGCTGCTCAGGCCCACCTTGTAGAGCGCGCGGGTGTCGCCGCCCTGGGCCTCGCCCAGCCAGCCGGTCATCACGCCGAGGATGTTCTGGATCTCGGCGAGCGCCTTGCCGAGCGCCTGACGCTCCTCCTTGAGCTGGCCGTTGCCGGCCTCGGAGGCGATGTGCTCCTGGATCTCGGCGGCGACCGCCATCAGGGCCTTGCCGTTGTCCCGGACGATCTTCCGGAAGATCAGGTCGAGGCTCTGGATCGCGGTGGTGCCCTCGTACAGGGTGTCGATCTTGGCGTCCCGGACGTACTGCTCCAGCGGGTAGTCCTGGAGGAAGCCGGAACCGCCGTAGGTCTGGAGCGCCTCGTGACCGAGCAGCTCGTACGCCCGCTCCGAGCCGACGCCCTTGACCAGCGGCAGGAGCAGGTCGTTGACCCGCTTCGCCAGCTTGGTGGCCTTCTCGTCACCGGCCGCCTCGGCGATCGTGACCTTGTCCTGCCAGGTCGCGGTGTAGCAGACCAGCGCGCGCAGGCCCTCGGCGTACGACTTCTGCAGCAGCAGCGAGCGGCGCACGTCCGGGTGGTTGGTGATGGTCACCCGCGGGGCGGTCTTGTCGGCCATCTGGGTCAGGTCCGCGCCCTGCACCCGGTTCTTGGCGTACTCCAGCGCGTTCAGGTAGCCGGTGGAGAGCGTGGCGATCGCCTTGGTGCCGACGAGCATCCGGGCGTACTCGATGATCATGAACATCTGGCGGATGCCGTCGTGCTTCTCGCCCAGCAGCCAGCCCTTGGCCGGTACGCCGTGCTCGCCGAAGGTCACCTCGCAGGTGTTCGAGACCTTCAGGCCCATCTTGTGCTCGACGTTCGTCGCGTAGACGCCGTTGCGCTCGCCCAGCTCGCCGGTCTCGGCGTCGAAGTGGTACTTCGGCACGACGAACAGCGACAGGCCCTTGGTGCCCGGGCCGCCGACGCCCTCGACGCCGACCGGACGGGCCAGCACGTAGTGGACGATGTTGTCGCTCAGGTCGTGCTCACCGGAGGTGATGAAGCGCTTCACGCCCTCGATGTGCCACGAGCCGTCCGGCTGCTGGATCGCGCGGGTACGGCCGGCGCCCACGTCCGAGCCGGCGTCCGGCTCGGTGAGGACCATGGTCGAGCCCCACTGCTTGTCGATGAACAGCCGGGCCCACTTCTTCTGCTCCTCGGTGCCCTCGACGTGCAGCACGTGGGCGAAGGACGGGCCGGAGGCGTACATCCAGATCGGAGCGTTGGCGCCGAGCACCAGCTCGGCGAGCGACCACCAGAGGGCGCGCGGGGCGTTGGTGCCGCCCAGGGACTCCGGCAGGTCCAGGCGCCAGAACTCGGAGTCCATGAACGCCTTGTACGACTTCTTGAACGACTCCGGCAGCGGCGCGGTGAACGTCGCCGGGTCGAAGACCGGCGGATTACGGTCGCTGTCCGAGTAGCTGGCGGCCAGATCCTCGCGGGCGAGGCGGTCGACCTCGCCGAGGAAGCTGCGGGCGGTGTCGACGTCCAGGTCCGTGAACGGCGCCTGGCCGAGCGTCCGGTCCGCCCCGAATACCTCGAACAGGTTGAACTCGAGGTCCCGCACATTGCTCTTGTAGTGGGTCATGCTCGCTGGCCCCGCTTCCGGACAGGTGTTACCGATCAGTAACTCCAGACTGTATTACTCGCCGGTAGGCAACGACAAGCGGATCTCGGAAGTGACAGCGATTACACACTTCCCGTTCATCCGTCGGCGGCCCCGACCTCCCAGCTCGGGACCGGGGATGCGGTGGTGCTGCGCGGGCCGACGTACTCCATCAGGACCAGCGCGATGTCGTCGTCGAGCCGGCCGTGCACCCACTCGACCAGGGCGGTCTCCAGCGAGGCCAGCCCGTCCGCGACGGTGCCGTGGCCGAGCAGCCGCCAGGCGCGGTCGGCGGTGGGGAAGAACTCGCCGTCCCGGCGCGCCTCGCCCAGCCCGTCGGTGAACAGCAGCAGCCGGTCACCCGGTTCCAGCCGCTCCACCCGAGGGCGGACCACTGGCATGAAGCCGAGCGGCGGCGCGGGCGCGGGCGGCTCCAGCGGGATCACCGCGCCCCGGCGCAGCAGCAGCGGCGGCGGGTGCCCGCAGTTGACGATGGTGAGCGTGCCGCCGCGCTCCTCGACCAGGGCCGCGGTGACGAAGTCCTCGTCGCCGACGTTGCGGGCCACCGCGCGGTCCAGGTCGGTCACCACCGCGCGCAGGTCGGCCCGCTCGTACGCGACGTGCCGGTAGGAGCCGAGCACGATGCTGGCCAGGCGGACCGCGTCCAGCCCCTTGCCCCGTACGTCGCCGATGATCATGCGCACGCCGTACGGGGTGTCCATCACCTCGTACAGGTCGCCGCCGATCTCCGCCGTGGCGGTGGACGAGATGTACCGGGCGGCCACCGCGAGCGTGCCGACCTGCGGGCCGAGCGGCCGCAGCACCGCCTGCTGGGCGACCGAGGCGAGCCGGGACAGCTCCGCGATCCGGTCCGCCTGGCGCTGGCGTATCGCCGCCGTGGCGGCCGCGATCGCGGTGGCCGCCCCGACAGCCGTCACGTTGACGACGGTCACCAGCGGGCTACCCCGTTCGGCGACGGCGAAGCCGACACCGATGGCGGTGGCCAGGCCGCCGACCACGAGCACCACCCGCCAGGACGCCAGCGCCGCCGCGAGGAACGGCGCGACGACCATCAGCGCGAGGTAGTGCGCCGGACGGCCGTCCGCCAGCTCCACGGCGACCACGATCGCGAGCAGCGCGAGGGCCGCGCCGAGGCCGGCGCGGGATCCGGGACTCAGCGGGCCTCGGCCCGGCTGGAAGGGTTGCGTGCGTACATCGGACAGCATGCCTGATGGACGTGAACGGGAGAATGAACCTGGCCCGTCGGTCGTGGAAGTTCTGCCCGAGTGGCCGGTCAGCCGAGCACCTCGTACCGGACGTTCACGTGGCCGAGGCCGGTGGCGGCGATGGTCGCGAACGCGGCGCGGGACAGGTCCAGGCACCGGCCCTCGATGAACGGGCCGCGGTCGTTGATCCGCACCACCACCGACTTGCCGTTGGCCGGGTTGGTGACCCGGACCTTGGTGTTGAACGGCAGCGTCTTGTGCGCCGCGGTGAGCGCGTTCGGGTTGAACGTCTCGCCGTTCGCCGTCATCTGGCCCTCGGCGTAGAAGGAGGCGCCGCAGGAGCCGCTGTCCACGACCTTCGGGCTGCTCGTCTTCTTCGCCGTCGGGGACGGGGAGGCGGTCCGCGCCTTGCTCCGGGAAGCCGCCTGGGTGCGGCTCGCCTTCGGGCTCGGAGTGGCCTTCGGCGACGGGCTGAGGCTCGCGCTCGGCGAGGCCGACGCGCTCGGCGAGGGGGCGGCCGACGTGGGGGCGGGCGTGCTGGGCAGCGTCTCGACCGCGACCGGTGCGGCGGGCGGCTCGGCGGAGGTGAGCCGCACGGCGCCGACGGTACCGCCGACCGCGAGCGCCACACCGACCGCCGCGGTCGCGGCGATGGCGGCGGGCGAGGAGAACTTGCGGGTACGAAGGTGCCTAGCAGCCACCGGCCCGGTCCTTTCGTCAACTGAACAAACCGGCCCGGACCGTAACGAGAGAAGCACTTCCGAAGTCAACGTGATCATGGTGCTATGGCCGCATTTACCCTGGTACGTGTAGCCGATCACGCCACCGTCGATCGGCCGAACGGCCCACCGATCCGCCAGGATGGAAACCGTGCTGAGTCGTCGCCTGGTCGAGCTGTTCGGATGGATCGACCCCGGCCCGGGCAGCACCCACCTGGTCAGCGACATCTCCGGCTGGTGGCGCGACCCCGACGTGCTCGCCCAGGTCGGTCCGGCACTGGCCGGGCTGTTCCCCGAGGACCGCCCGACCGTCGTGATCGCCCCCGAGGTGACCGGGCTGCTGCTCGGCCCGCTGGTCGCGGTCGCCGCCGGAGCCGGTTTCCTGCCCGCGTACAAGGACGGCGGCGAGCGGCGCCGGGTCGGACCGACGCGCTGGGCGCAGACACCCCCTGACTACCGGGGACGGCAGCTGCGGGTCGGCGTGGACGGCCGGCGGCTGGGCCTCGGCGACCGGGTGCTGCTGGTCGACGACTGGGTCGACACCGGCGCGCAACTGGACGCGCTGGGCCGGGTCGTCCGGGACGCCGGGGCCGACCTGATCGGTGCCGCCGCACTGGTCGCGACCTGCCCGCCCGAGGTCGGCGAGCGGCTGGGTCTGCGCGCCCTGGTCACCGGCGACGAGTTGCCGTGAGACGCCGGCAAACCGGATGAACGACGGCGGTACGGTGCCGTAGCGTCGGCAGCATGTGGCCCCGCATCGGTGGATTGCGCGCACTCGCCCTCGGCACGCCCGGCGAGCTGCGCACCCGGCTCAACACCCTCGTGCTCTCCGGCGTGAAGACCGCCACCGCCGGGCTGGTCCAGGAGTACGACGACGAGAACGAGGAACTGGAGTACGTCGGCGAGCGACTGGCCCTGGTCGACGACAACGACGCGTTCGTCGGCGTCGTGGAGGTCACCGGCGTCGAGGTGGTGCGCTTCGCCGACGTGCCGTGGGACTTCGCCCGCGCCGAGGGCGAGGGCGACCGGTCGATCGAGGAGTGGCGCGAGGGCCACGGCGCCTACTGGGCCCGGCAGGGCACCCCGGTCACCGACGACACCCGGATCGTCTGCCTCCGGTTCCGGCTGGTCTCCACCGAGGGCAGCGTCGGCACCTAGCCGGCCCGGCGCAGCTCCGGCAGCAGCGCCGCCGCCTCCACCAGCACCGCCTCGTCGCCGGCGTACCAGCTGCTGGCCCGGGGCCAGTGCGTCACCACGTCGGTGAAGCCCAGCCGGGCCGCCCGGGCCACCTGCTCGGCGAGGAAGCCGGCGCTGGTCAGCGAGAACACCGGTGCCGAGTCGAGCGACAGGTAGCGGTCCAGCGTCGCCGGGTCGCGGCCGGCCTGCTCCAGCGTGCGGTCCATCCGCTCGGACAGCTCCGCCACCGTGCCCCACCAGGTCTCGACGTCGTCGCCGCCGAGCCCGGTGGTGACCCAGCCCTGCCCGAACCGGGCGACCAGCCGCATCGAGCGGGGACCGTTCGCGGCCAGCACGAACGGCACCCGGGGCTGCTGGACGCACCCGGGGTTGTTGCGCGCGTCCACAGCGGTGAACCACTCCCCGCGCCAGGTCGTGCCGTCCTCCCGCAGGATCGCGTCGAGCAGCTCGGTGAACTCGGCGAACCGGTCCACGCGCTGCCGCGGCGGCAGCGTCTCGCCGCCGAGCACGGCCGAGTCGAAGCCGATGCCGCCCGCACCGAGGCCGAGCAGCACCCGGCCGCCGGACACGTCGTCGAGCGCCGTCACCTGCCGGGCGAACGCCGCCGGGTGCCGGAAGTTCGGCGAGGCCACGAGCGTCCCCAGCTTCACCCGGGACGTCACGCCGGCCGCCGCGGTGAGCGTCGTCCACGAGTCGAACCACGGGCCGTCGACCAGGTCACGCCAGCCCAGGTGGTCGTAGGTCCAGGCGTGGTCGAAGCCCCACTCGTCCACCTGGGCCCACCGCCGGCGGGCTTCCGACCAGCGCTGGTCGGGCAGGATCACGATGCCGATTCGCATGATCGCCAGGGTACGACCCGGGCCGGACATGCCGGCCCGGGTCGCGGGGGATCACGCCGCCAGGTCGGCGACCACGCAGGCGATGTTGTCCGGCGCGCCCGCCGCGTACGCCAGCTCGACCAGGCGCTCGACGGCGGCCTCCGGGTCGTCCGCCTCCGCCAGCGCGGCGTGCAGCGCGCCCGGGTCCACCACTGCGGAGAGGCCGTCGGAGCAGAGCAGGTAGCGGTCGCCGGGCAGCGCGGTCCGCAGCGCCAGATCCGCCTCCACCTCCGCGCCCGCGCCGAGCGCCCGGGCCAGCAGCGCCCGCTGCGGATGCGCCCCTGCCTCGGCCGGCGTGAGCCGCCCCTGGTCGACGAGCGTCTGCACGTACGTGTGGTCCTGGGTGAGCCGGGACAGCTCACCGCCGCGCAGCAGGTACGCCCGGCTGTCCCCGACGTGCACCAGCGCGAGCCGGGTGCCGCGCCGTACGAGCGCGGTGAGCGTGGTGGCGGGCTGGTCGGCGTCGGTGGCGTGCCCGCGTACCGCCCGGTCGGCCCGGGTCACCGCGTCGGCCAGCGCGGCGAGCAGATCGGCCTGCGGCGTGTCCGCCTGCTCCAACGGCCGCAGCGCGTCCACCGCCTCCGCACTGGCGGTGGACCCGGCCGGGCCGCGTACGCCGTCGGCGACCGCGAGCAGCGTGGCACTCGCGTACGCGGTGTCCTCGTTGGAATCGCGGACCGTGCCGGTCTCGCAGCGCGCCGCGTACCGGAAGGTCGTCTCGGACATGGTGGTGCCCCTCTCGCTGAGCCTGTCGACGAGGAGCGCGACGGCCCGGCCGCGCGCCGCGGTGTCCGCGCTGACCCGCCGCCACCAGGCGTCGAGCGCCTCGGCGGCGGCAACGGGCGGCAGGCCGCAGACGGTACGGATCTCCGCCAGCGGCATCCCGGCCCGGCGCAGCCCGGCAATCAGCCGCGCCCGGTCCGCCTGCTCCGGCGCGTAGTAGCGGTAGCCCGAGTGCGGGTCCACAGCAGCAGGGGGCAGCAGCCCGCAGTCGTCGTAGATGCGCAACGCCTTGGCGGTCAGGCCGGTCGCGCGGGCGAACGCGCCGATGGTCAGCAGTCGCACCGTGCCTCCCTCGCGCTCCTCGTGCCGGTCACCGCGACCGGCACTGACCACGCTGGGCCTTGCCGCAGGGGACGGGTCAAGGCGTCGCTGCCGCCAGTTTGGTCAGCATCCGGCCCAGATGCGGCTCGATCGTGCCGGCCGGCGCCCCGGCCACCTCGGCCGTCGTCCACCAGCGGATGCCGGCGAACTCCACCGGATCGGGCGTGAACCGCTGGCCGCGGTGGGCGGACAGCACGTACCAGAGGCTGACGTCGGTGTGCCGCTGCTCGGGCGGGCCGACCGTCTCGGTGACGGTGAGGAACGCCGGGCGCTCACCGAACGGCGGCGCGAAGACCGCCGCCACGCCCAGTTCCTCCCGCAGCTCGCGGCGCACCGTGTCGGCCGGGTGCTCGCCGGGCTCGACGTGCCCGCCGCTGGGCAGCCACATGCCCGCGAGGCGGTGGTCGACCAGCAGCACCGCGCCGTCGGCGGCGTCGCGGAGCAGGAAGTACGCGACCAGGTGCGGCGACGGCGTACGCGGCTTGGCCCGGCGGAAGATGTCCTCCGTGCCGGCCAGCCAGGCCAGTGCGGCCTCCCGGTGCCGCGCCTCCAGATCGTCCCCCGGTGGTAGCTCCTCGACCAGTGCCCGGATCTCGTCCCGCATCCCGCCGATGCTGCCATCCGGGTACGACGGATCAGTCCTCCGGCAGCGGGTTGGCGTCGGCAGCCGCGCGGACGAACTCGCGTACCCGGGACGTGGTGTTCCCGGCCGGCCACACCGGACCGCGACAGATCGGCGGCGCGTCGTGGATCGGCACGTAGGCCACGTCGGGGCGGGCGTAGAACTGGCGGGTCTGCTCGCCCACCGGCAGCACGCCGCGCCCCAGCGCGACGAGCGCCAGCATCTCGGAGAAGCTGCCGCCCACCGGGCCCTTCGGCACCGGGCGGCCCGCCGGGGTGCGGTCCGGCGTGCGGTCCTGCTTGAACGCGGTCGAGGTCACCGCCGGGTACTGCACCACCGGATGGTCGCCCAGCACCTCCAGCGACACCGACTCCTCGGCCGCGAGCGGGTGGCCCGCGGCCACCGCGAGCACCCGGCGCTCGCGCATCAGCACCGGGCCGTTCGCCATGCCGTCGAAGGGGTACGAGGCGATCAGCACGTCGATCGTGCCGTCCAGCAGGCTCGACCGGGTGCTGGCCAGCGGCGCCTCGTGCACGTGCACCTCGCAGTCCGGGTGACGCTCGGTGAACCGGGCCACCGCGCGCAGCAGCACCGGGGCTGTCGACTCACCGACGTACGCCACCCGCAGCTCGCCGGTGAGCCCGCGCCCGGCGTCCACGGCCCGCTGCACCGCCGCCTCGATGCCGGCCACCAGCGGGCGCATCTCCTCGGCCAGGCGGGCACCGATCGGGGTGAGCCGGACGACCCGGCTGGTGCGCTCGAACAACGGCGCGCCGATACGGCGTTCCAGCTTGCGCACCACGTGGCTGACCCGGCCGGTGCTCACCCGCAGCCGCTCGGCGGTCCGCCCGAAGTGCAGTTCCTCGGCCAGGGTCAGGAACGTCTCGATCTCGTACCGCTCCAGCACCGGACCACCTCCGTCGTTGCCTGCGGGTCAACGATCGTAGTCCGGATCGGGCTTGGTCCCGGTGGCGTGCCCGACCAGGGTTGACGGCATGCACAACGATCTCGTGACGGTGACCGGTTTCGACCACCTCGTCCTCGCGGTGAGCGACGTCGAACGCTCACTCGACTTCTACTGCGGCACGCTCGGCCTGGCCCCGGTGCGGGTCGACAGGTGGCGGGCCGGCGAGGTGCCCTTCCCCTCCGTACGCGTCGACGCCGGCACCATCATCGACCTGATCAAGGGCGACCCGTCCGGGTCCAACGTGGACCACTTCTGCCTCGTGGTCGAACCGGTCGACTGGCAGCGGGTGGTCGACTCCGGCGTGTTCACCGTGCTGACCGGCCCGGTCCCGCGCTTCGGCGCGCGCGGCACCGCCACCTCGATCTACGTCAGCGACCCGGACGGCAACACAATCGAACTGCGCTGCTATCCGGCCGACGCCTAACCTGGTTCGATGCCGGAGCTGGAACGACTCGCCGCCCACCACGCACCCGCCGTGCTGCGGTTCGAGCGGGAGAACCGGGCGTACTTCGCCCGGTACGTACCCGACCGGGGCGACGACTTCTTCACCGGGTACGCCGCCCGGCACGCGGCCCTGCTGGACGAGCAGGAACGCGGCACCTGCCACTTCCACGTGCTGGTCGGCGACCACGGCACCGTGCTCGGGCGGTTCAACCTGGTCGACGTCGCAGGCGGCAGCGCCGAGCTGGGCTACCGGGTGGCCGAGCGCGCCGCCGGGCGCGGGCTCGCGAGTGAAGGCGTGCGGCGCGTCTGCGAACTGGCCCGCACCGAGTACGGGCTACGCCGGCTGGTCGCCTCGGCGGCGCTGGCGAACCCGGCCTCGCTGGCGGTGCTCCGGCGTGCCGGTTTCGTGCCGGACGGCTCGGTGCCCGGCTGCGCGGTGGATCTGGACGGGGAGCCCGGCCTGCGGCACACGCTCGACCTCCGCGCACCCTACGCGGCCGCGTCCCCGTAGGCGGGCGCGCCGGCCGGCTCGTACGTCAGTTGCAGCGTGCCGTGGGCGTGGGTGACCGACTCGGTGAGCCGCAGCGCGCTCGGCACCGTTCCCTCGCCGAACAGCCGCTTCCCGGTACCGAGCACCACCGGGTACATCCACAGGTTGAGCCGGTCGACCAGGCCGAGGCGCAGCAGTGACTGCACCAGGTCCAGGCTGCCGATCACGTGGACCTCGGCGTGGCGGGCCTTCATCTCGGTGACGCGCTCGGCCAGGTCACCCTTCACCAGCGACGAGTTCGCCCAGGCCAGCGGTACGGTGAGAGTTCGGCTGGCCACGTACTTGGGCACGCCGTTGAGCAGCCCGGTGAAGGGGATGTCCGCTGGTGCCGTCGGCCAGTAGCCGGCGAAGATGTCGTACGTCTTGCGGCCCAGCAGCAGCGCGTCCATGCTGCTCGCCTGCTGGAACATCACCGCGCCGGACTTCTCGTCGAGCAGCGGCATCTGCCAGCCGCCGTGGCCGAAGCCGCCCTCGCGGTCCTCGTCGGGTTCGCCGGGAGCCTGCGCCACGCCGTCGAGGGTCAGGAACTCTGTCACGATCAGCTTGCCCATGGGTCCGCTCCTCCGGTTTCTGCTCCGTCAACCGGCAGACCCGGCCACGACCCGCAACTCATCGCCGCCGGAATTACCTGTGCCCCGTGTCGCCTCCAGCGTAAGATCATTCTCTTCGGCAGGCGTACGCCTTCCGGAGTCCTCGAAGGCGGATTTCGCCATGATCCCCAATCGGACTGAGACAAGCGTCCTCCTGGACGAGGCACTGGCGGGTGTGGCCGTCGCGTTCCAGGGCATGACGGCCCACGAGCAGGAGTCCAACTGCGAGTGCCACTGGGGCAGCGCGGAGGAACTGGCACTGCTGAAGACGCCGGACGTGCCGCTCGACGATGACCTGTTTCGTCGCACGTACTGGACCATGGACTGGCACTACCCCGGTCTGCTGCTGCGCCGGATCCTGCCCCAGGTGACTGAGCGCCTCGTGGACGGCCGAATAGTGGCGATGGACGGGCTGGACAGTCTGGCGAACTTCTTCGCCGTCTCCCCCTGGCACGAGTGGCCGAGAGAGCAACAGGCTGCCCTGCGGAAGTTCCTGAACGTGTGGTGGGTGCACGTCCTGGTCGAGCCCGACGCGAAGGTGCCCGCCCATGCGGCCCTGTCGTTCCTCGCCGAGGCCACCACAGAGCTCACCCCGTGGCTGGCCGACTGGGCGGAGGCGCTGGCCCACGAGCCGGCCCGGCGACACCTGGTCCAGGCCATGGACGAGTGGATGTACGACCTGCGGGGCGATGCGCTCCCGTGGCCGAGTTGGCACGACATCGACGCGTGGGCCCCCGCGCTGCAACTGTGGGTGATCCGACACGCGCCCACCGTCCTGCGCGAGTACGACGCGTCGGCCGAGCTGCTCGAGGACATCCGCCGGTTCAGCCTTCCCGACTCCGAGCGGTACGACAAACCGCTCTCGCGGTGGCGCTCCAGGCGCCCGTGGCCTGAGTGACGTACGGAAGGCCCTGGCGGGACTCACGTCCTGGCCAGGGCCTTCACTGCGGTCACGCCCCTTGTCGCCCGCGCCGGTCAGCTCTCGAACGGCGATCAGCCCAAGTAGCGCTGCCCTCGATCAGCAGCCTCACCGCGCGAACATCCGGCACCACCAGGTGCCACAGAAGTTTCTTCGACTCCAGCCAGCCCAGGCCGCGCTCGCGCATCAGAGCAACGGCTGCATCGACCGGCATCCCATCAGCGAGCCGGCTCCGCATTTCTTCGAACTGCTCAGGCCAGTCCGGTCGCAGCTCGGCACAGGCACCGAATCGCTCGAAGTTCTCCCGCGCCTCGGTCAGGGTCAGCCCGTTCGGCCCACTCAACTCGTCGGCGCTGAGGTCGTCTGTCCCGTCATCCTGCCAGAAACACACCAGGCAGATCCCGTGCATGCCACGCTCGTCGAGCGTGAGGCACTGGCAGCACGGACACGCATACGGCCCACCCTCCGGCCCACGACGCACGTATCTCGACGCTCGATCAGCCACGCCTTGAATCCTGTCAGACCGGAGACAACCCGTCTGGGGGAGCGGGCCGCAGTGACGTCGAAGACCCTGGTTCCTGACCAGGGCCTTCGTGTCTGTCCTACCGTCTCAGCTTCGCGGCACCGGATGAAGACGGCTGCGCAGGAAGGCGACCATCTCGCGGCGCGCCGGCCGGGCGGCCGGCACCAGACCGGGAGTGCTCAGGAAGGTGTGGGTGGCTCTCGGGTAGCAGGTCAGGTGGGCGTCGGTGCCGTCCTCGCGAAGTCGCTCGACGTAGCGGCTTCCGTGGTCGGCCAGCGGATCCAGTGCGGCGGTGATCACCAGTGTCGGCGGCAGTCCGCTGAGGTCGTCGAACATGAGGGGTGACACGCTGCGCGGGTCGAGCGTGGGCGGCAGGCTCACCTTGCGGGCCGCGCGCAGCCGGGACACCGACAGCGTGGGGTTGTCGGCGTTCTCCGTGATCGAGGGGTACTCGGTCATGCTCTCCGTCCAGTCCGTGCCCGGGTAGAGCAGCGCCTGGGCGCGCAGCGGCGGGCCGTCCTTGCGGGCGCGCAGGGCGATGAGTCCGGCGATCGTGCCACCCGCGCTCTCGCCCATGACCGCGACGGCGGCGGGATCGACGCCCCACTGGGCGGCATCTTCGACGAGCCGGACGACGGTGTCGTAGCCGTCGTCGATCGGCTGGGGCAGCGGGTGCTCCGGGGCGAGGCGGTACTCCACCGAGACGACCACCGCCGGGCACCGGGCCGCGAGGTGGCTGTTGAGCCAGTCGTTCTGGGCAGCCGTCCCCGCGAAGAAGCCTCCGCCGTGGAACGAGACGACCAGGGGCAGCTTCCGGCCGGTGTCATTCGGTCGGTGTACCCGCAGGCCCAGGCGTCGACCTGGAAGATCGATGGAGGCTGCCTCGATGCGTGCGCGGCGGTCCGGGAAGCCGGTGATGATCCGTGCGGCACGAGACGATGCCACACGGTTGGCCTTCTCGCGCGCGGCGATCACCTGATCGTCGGTCAGAGCCTCCCAGTCCAGGGTGTCCCTCAGGAGCCGGGTGCCCAGTGGAGCCTTGCCTCTCATGGTGTCCTCCGGGATGCAGACGCTGTGGACTCACTCTCACAGCCGGTGCATGCCGGTGGATTGAACGAATGTCAGGACGGACTCCCCACCCTCCGGCGTCAGGGCCGGGCGGGCCAGGCGACGTCGTCGACGGCGAGGAACGGTGCGTTCGCCACGGTCGTGGGCGTCGCTCCGGTGAAGGTCATGACGTCTCGGTGGAGGTGCGACTGGTCGGCGTAACCGCTGTCTGCCGCCGCCGCTGCGGCGCTGTGACCCGCGGCGAGGCGATGGGCCGCACGATCGAACCGGATGAGTTGGGCGGCGCGCTTGGGGGTGAGTCCGATCTGGGACCGGAATCGGGCCCACAGCCGTTTGCGGCTCCATCCGACCTCGGCCGCCAACCGCTCGACCCGCACCTGTCCCCCGCCGGCCACCATCCGCCTCCAGCAGTGAGCGACTTCCGCATCGACCGCGCGGCCCACGTCCTGTCGCCGGGCCAGCGCCACCTCGGCCATCGCGAACCGGTCGTCCCAGGATCGGGCGGCGCGCAGTCGCTCCTGGATTCGCGCGGCGTCGCGCCCCCAGAGGTCGCCGAGGGCTGTCACGGTCCCGCTCAGCTCCGATGCGGCACCCAGGACCGCGTGCGCGATCACAGGCGACAGCCGCACCTGAAGGCACGCGAAGCTTCCGGCCTGTCCTCGTCCTTGCGCGCCAGGCGGTGACGCGAGTCCGGCGGTGACGCAGCCTCGCTGTTGCCGGCCAGCACCGTCGTCGACGACGAGCGGCTGATCGCCGAGGTCGAAGATCACCATGAACGCGGGGTGCGGCACGACCTCGACCTCTACCGGGGCGTCAGCCCGATCGCTGAAACCCGCCATGGTGACCCCCGCCAACCGGCCCGGTCGTTGCGGAACCGCGATATCCCAGGCGGGCGAACCGGAGCGCACCGGCTCGGTAGGTCGCACACCACGATGGTACGTGTCACCTCAACCGACTCCGGAGATCCGCCTTGGCCCAGGCGGCGTCCCGGGACACGTGAGCGGCCCAGGCGGCGAGCTGATCAGCCCTCCCTAGCGGGCTCCGCCCGGTGCGAACACCGCGTAGAAGTACCGGAGGCTGTCCTCCGGACCGTTCTCCAGTCGCTTGAAGGCCTTCGCCCTACCTCGTCCGCACGTCAGGTGCGAACCGGCGGCTCGCCGAATCTGCCACCACGGACGACGGAATCGGTCTCGACTTCGTGGGTCGTCCAGACGTGACCGACGAAGTCGTCCACCGCGACACCACCGCGTCCGAGCAGCGTCCGGATCGCTGCCACTGCCTCCTGCCGCCGCGACAACCGGTAGTTCACCTGGACCGCCCACGCCGGCCGCTCGCCGACAGCGCGCTCCAACTCCGCCACCATCTCGGGCTCCCAGTCCAGGTACAGGTCACGGTGTTCCTCCACCAGCCAGAGGAAGACCGAGCCCGGCGCTACCCACTGATCCGGCTGGGTCTCACCGAGGGAACCCAGGAGTCGCAACACGTCCGCCCTGGGCACGGCCGGGAAGACGAACGCATTCTCACTCACGCGCAGAACCATAGGCGCCGGCAAGAAGCCGCGGCCATCGGCCCGTGCAGGCTGGTGAACCGTGGAACATCGAAGGCCCTGACCGGGACTGTCGTCCTGATCAGGGCCTTCACGCTGGAGCGGGTGACGGGAATCGAACCCGCACTGTCAGCTTGGGAATTGGGTTTGATCTACGCAAGGATGACCATCTTGCCTGGGCTAGGAGGGAACTGGGTGGTCAGCGTGTACTGGCCGGTGAACTCCTGAGAGCCAATGTTGACCGCTGGATCGGGCACGTATCGGGCATGGCGAAGGCTGCGGTCCAGGACCGTCAGGGCCCGCTCAACCAGGTGCAAGAACACTTGCCACGGTGGCACAAGGCCAAGGGTCTCTACACGCAGCACACGCCTGGCGGCCGTCGCGCGTCATGTGGTGTTCCTTCACGATCTTCTCGTTGAACCGCGCCAGAACGGCGTAATCCCCACCACGCCTCTTGTCGTCATCGATCCGCGCGTAGAGCTGAAGGACCACCCAGTCCTTCGGCTTGTCCTGCAACGAGGCGTGAAGCCAGTTGGTTCCCATGTCACTCCTGAGGGTCAAATCGACCGGCCATCCTGGACGCTCGCCCACACTATCCGGCGTATCGGTCGGCTCGTCCGTCGCCTCTCAGGTCAGCCCTCGTCATGTGGTGGCTGACCTGCTGCTTCTTCGGGTGCTACTGGTCGTTCACGGTCATCGGCGCTTGACGGCCCAGCGACGGCCCAGAGGCGGCCCAGGTCGATCCCTCGTTTGTAAGTTCTGGGCGCTCTGTCCGGCGAGGTTCGTGCTCGTCTCTGACGTCGGACGGTAGTTCGCAGCCCGCCGTACACGACCTTGAAGGTCCGAGCCCGTTGCTGTCACCGTAGCTGTCTGACTGCGCGATATTCGGCTACGTCGGCCGGTTTCGATTGCGGTGCTCCTGCAGCCATGCAACGGCGCTCCCTGTAGCGACCACCGTGCAGGCACCAAAGGTCACCGGCACCCACCATGCGCCACCTGGGTCTAGCGCTGTGGCCACCGTCAGCCAGAGGCAGACCAGCGCAAGCAGGGACCACGCGATCGGGAACCACGGCACACCTCGTCGAGCTGCCAACGCACGCCCCCCTCATCCGGCCATCCGCCTTGCATCAATCCGCGTAAGTCTATAGAACCAGCCAGCCTGTCCGGCTGGCCGCCTCTCTGCTTCCTCGTGGTCGAGTAGCAGTTGCAGGCATCGGAGTAGCGGCCGCCACCACCGTTGGGTTCTACTTTCGGGGCCGCTGACCCCGCTGTGCCGGGCGCGTCGACCGGCGCGCCCGGCAGTGGGCGGGTGAGCTGAGCGGCCGCCGTAGAACAAACGAGATGGAACGAGGCTCACATGACGGACAAAAGGCTTGAGTTGCGGAAAGCGATAGATGACCTCGTTGAGCGCGGGAATATGATAATGCTTATCGAGCTCACGGAAAAGCATCCGACAGGATTCAAGGAGGCCGCAGCAAGCCCTAAGAAAGCAGCCAAAGCGAAGGCAAGTGAGACGCCGCCGCCGTCAACCGATAGCATCGAAGCGCTGATTAAGCAACTCAAAGACGTACCCCGATCCTACCAGGAATGGTATTCGGAAGCACTTCCCGTAATTCGACAGACATTGCCCGACCGTTACGATGAGTTTCGCTCGCTCTACAAAGTAGAACGACGCAAGGAGCTAAACGTTGAGAACTACGGAATTGCCGACTACTTCGCAGGTCTCTCAATCACGCATCTAGGGCAACCGACCTTCGATATCCTGACAGTGTTCGCCACCAAGTTTCGACGGCAGGTAGCTATACTAGGCTCCGCGCTAGTGCGACTCGACTCCATCTTAAGCGATATCACAGGCGTCCTTGAGGCGGATCTATTTGATACAGAACTTGATGCGGCCGCGAACCTCCTCAAAGCTAAGCATGTTCGCTCGGCAGGAATTGTAGGCGGAGTAATTTTAGAGCGACACCTAAAGCGCCTCATCGCGAATCATGAAATCACCTTTAGGAAGACCGCCACGCTTACTAATCTGAACGACGCCTTGAAGGTGAACGCCGTTTATGATGTACCGCAATGGCGTCGGATACAGTTGCTTGCGGACATTAGAAATCTTTGCGGCCACAGCGGCGACCGAGAGCCCACGGTCGATGAAGTCGAAGACATGCTTCGAGGGGTTACTCACGTCGTTCGCAGCGTCTTCTGACTACTCCTCCGAGCCCTCATGCCCCTTGGAGGTCTAGCTCCGTCGTCATCCCGCCGGGGAGCTGGACTCGTCTCGGAGGAACCACTACTGACGGCTTAGCTGGCGGAGCTGCAATCACTTAAGAAAGAGCCCTTCCCAGAAGCCCAGAATTCCAGCAAGCAGAGCGCCAGCCAAGCCAGCGATTAGTGCCACGACTAGCATCCGTTTTGTTTCGCGGCTGAATCCGCGATTGTCGTGGCTGTAATGTCCTATCACTCGCACCGATCCAAGTCGTCGAACCTGCAAAGGGCCGATGAATGCATTTGACGCAACGACGACGAAGCCGAGCAGCATGAATATAGACATTGCGACAGGCTGAGGCAAGGACATGAGAGTCAGGATCAACATGGCGAGGCTTCCAATCACGCCCAACCAGGTGTAGTGAGGGTGGGCAATGAAGCTCACCGCCGCACTTCTTCGCTTGTCTATGTAACTCTTGATATCTTCGGCAAGCTTTACGCCTTCAGCGTCTGTTGAATCCACCGAAACGTAGGCCTGGCGGCGACTTAGGCGAACGGTTACAGGCTTTCCTGACTTAAAGTTGAGCAAGGAAACGTCGTCGAGCTCACTGCGGCTAGCCTTCGATAAGTCATCGATGCTGTCGGCCTCCGCATCACCGGCTCGAATGGTCAAATTTCCCTGCCAGTCGCGTAGCGGGTCATTCTCGGGAGCTTTCAATGCGCTGACTTCCCGCCATATCTCTTCCAGATCATCGAGATACAGACGAGCAGGGCCAAGTATCAGCGTGTGCTCGGTCCTGCCGCGACGGACGTTCCTTCTGAGGGGACTCATCGCTACCGAACAACCTCTCCGTTGGGAAGTCGACAGGTATCAGCGGCACAGTAGTCGAACACCCCGACACCACACACATCCCACGCTGAGCGCCATCCCGTCTGCCGTCGACCCGCACTCCTGTGGAGCGGGCCGCCGCCCGGCCCGCCACGTCAAGACGGCCTTGACGCACGTTCGGACGCTGGCGGGCCGGGCGGTGGTCTGCTCGGCTTGCCCGGGTCGTCGGCTGGCGGGATGGCCCGCGCAACCACCGATGATCCGCAACGCGCCGACGGGGTTGCAACCATCTCGGAGCCCGAGCGCCCCCGCCGGAGGCGCAGTAACCGCAACCCCGCGACCGTCACCAGCTCGCCGACGCGGCCGGCGTGCGCTCCCCTACGCCCGCGCGGGCTCGTGGCCGCGCGGCCCGGCCGGCTGCCGGCCCACCACCACCCGGTCAACGGCCTGTCGTTCTGCGGCGGCCCCTTGGGCTTCCCGCTTCCGCGCCAGCCGCCGGGCGTGTTGCGTGGCCGGAGTCGGAGCGCCAGCGGAGCGACGGACGCGCGCCCAGGCGGCGGCGCGTGCGGCCCGTTGCGGGCCGCCTTGAAGACGTACAGAAAGTTCTCACCGCCTGGTCGGCAGTCGGCGCTGACCTGGTCTTTTTGGGCTACTGGACTGCTGGTGCAAGCCTGTCGCGGACGGTGGGCCATTCGGAGTCGATGACGCTGTAGTAGACGCTGTCGCGGTATCGGCCGGTGCTGAGTAGACGGTGGTTGCGCCACACGCCTTCCCGGTGTGCTCCGAGCCGTTCGATGGCGCGCTGTGATCTTGTGTTCCGTAGGTCGGTCTTGATCGCTACTCGTCCGACGCCGAGCACCTCGAACGCGTGCCGCATCAGGAGGAACTTGGCCTCGGTGTTGGCACCGGTTCCCCAGGAGATGGGCGTGAGCCAGGTCCAGCCGATCTCTAGCGTGCGATCGTTCGGGCGGATGTCGATGTAGCTCGTGCTTCCGATCGCCTTCTCGTCGTGCAGGTCCACCACGGCGAATGGGAGTCGTTGCCCGCTTTCCTGATCCCGTAGCGCGTCGCTGATGAAGGCGTTGATCGCCTCGCTGGTGCGAGGCGTGGGCTCGTCGAGGTACGTCCAGATTTCGTCGTGCGCTGCGGCTGCCAGCAGATCGGCGGCGTGCTGCGGTCCGAGCGGTTCGAGTCGGATCAGGCGGCCCGTCAATGTCACCGGTGTTGGCTTCATTCGGCGTCAACCTCGTAGAGCAGAACGTGACGGTCTCCGGGCAGGATCACTTGATACACCTCGATCGGTCGGTCCTCCTGGTCGAAGCTGGTTCGCAGGAGTCGGCCGACTGGCGTTGCCGGACCGAGGTGAAGCTTCGTGGCTTCGTCCGCGCTCGGCATCCGCCAGGTGATCTCGTCCTCATAGCGCGTCGGGATGTGGCCCAAGTCTTCGAGCACTTGATCCGTGCCTTCGACGATGTCGGCCGGGTTCATGATTTTGCTGTCTCGCACGATGTTCAGCGGGTAGTAGCTGTCGCCGAGTTGTAGCGGCTGATCGTCGGCGTACATAACCCTGCGCCGCACACCTACGGGATCGCCGGGCCGGAGCTGCAAGTGTGAGGCGATCTCGTCGCTCGCGGGCACAACCTCGACGGTGCTGACTTGTCGAGGCGTCTTGCCCTGGGCTTCGATCTGCTGGCTGAAGGTGTCTCGTCGCCGGTCGGCCTCCAACCGTTTGCGACGGGAGCCAGTGAGTGAGGCGTAGTAGCGCATAGGCGGCTCGGAGCGTACGAAGCTGCCGCGTCCGCGTCGGGACACGATCAGTCCTTCATTGCGGAGGACGTCCAGGGCGAGACGCACGGTGTTCCGGCTGATGCCGTAGTGGTCGGAAAGCTCGCCTTCGGTGGGGAACCGGTCACCCGGTGCAAGCTCGCCGCTCTGGATCTGCTGCCTGAGCATCGATGCGAGTTGCTGATAGAGCGGCCGAGAGTCGGCCGGATTGAGGGTCATGGCACTTCCTAACAGGAGTTGTACCTACACGCTAACAACCCCTTGACCCGTTCACCATCGGACTGATAGACAGGCATTGTTGTTGGTACAACCTGACAACAAGAGGCCCCAGCGGGCGGCTACCCGCTGAGGCCAGGTGCATCGGTTCCCTCTGCGAAAGGACCAACACGATGCCTGTCCAGCCTACCGTTCATCCTGCTGTCTGCGCCTCGGGTCATTCTTCGGCGTTGTCTGATGCTCGCCTGCTGTCTGCGTTGGCGACGCTTCGGGACGCGCTGGCCCCTGGAGAGGCGCTGAACCTGCCTGCGGTGCTTGATCGCACCGCGTTGCTGGATGCCTTGTCCGTGCTCACCACGAACGCCACTACCCCTGCTTCTGCTACCCGTCAGTTCACCTGGCCGTGGAAGAAGCTGCGTCAGTCTCGGGGCTGGTCGCAGCAGGAGGTGTTCCGCCGTCTGTGCACGGTCGCCGCCAAGGAGGGCGTGCGGCTGCCGGAGTGGCCCACCTTCAAGCGCAACCTGTGCCGCTGGGAGAGCGGCACCGTCACGGCGTCTGCGTTCTACGAGGAGCTGCTGGGCCGGCTGTTCGGCCTGCCCGGCTGGGCCGTGGTCGAGGCCGACTCCACCGCTGAGTTGTGGTGAGGCCGCGATGACCATCACGCCGGTCCGTCCGCTGCTGTCCCCGCAGCTTCGCCGAGCGTCGGCTGCTGTCGTCCGTTTGGACGGCTTGACCAACGGTGAACTCGCCGTGGCTATCCACGCCGCCGGTATCCCGGCCAAGGCACACGCCCTGACCGCCGACCAGCTCAAGGCTCTCGCGGTTGCCGGTATCGCCCGGCTCGGCCTGGCCGGTGTGTACCGGCTCGACGCCGAATCGCGGGCGGCCAACGTCGCCTACTGCGACAAGACCCGCTACGACCGTTCGGCCGACGTCCGCGCCGAACTCGCCACCACCCGCCGGATCTGGGGCTCCGACAGAAACGAACAAACGGCGGTCAACCTCGCCTGCCGACTCCTGGCGGCCATCCGCCGAGGCGAGGTGACGCCATGACCACCACCCCCGCCGCCCCGGCCTCGTATCGCTGGCGTCAACCCCGGCTTGCCCGGGGCTGGGAACCTGTCCAGCTCATCGGCCGCATGAAGATCCTCGCCGCCCGCGACGGGATCGAGCTGCCGAAGACCTACCAACTCGTCCGCGACATCTACCTGTGGGAACACCACCGGGCCGACCTGCCCGCTGCTGTGGCGTCCCTGCTCGGCCGGATCTTCGACGGACCCAACCCGTTCGCCACCGGCCACATCACCCACCTCCCGATGAAGGCGGCCCGCACCCGTGGCCGCTGACCTGATCGCCGTTGTCCCGGACCAGGCACACCCGCCTGGTCCGGGGCTCCGGCCCACCCCCACCACCGGCTCGGCGGGCTCGTTCACCGGCCGCGACGAGTCCGCCTTCCACCGGGCCACCACCCCCGACTACTTCGGCTGGCTCGACCACGTGAAAGCCGCCGCGGGCTGCTCCCACCCCATCCGCCTGGCCGGTGAGGTCGCCACCATCGACCGGGCCACCGGCCAACTCCTGGGCTCGATGTCGACCGCTGACTTGCCGGATGGGGAGATCTACAAGCCGTGCGGCAACCGCCGCCACGCGGTCTGCCCGTCCTGCGCCCGCACCTACCAACGCGACGCCTACCAACTCCTGCGCGCCGGGCTCACGGGCGGCAAAGGCATCCCCCACTCGGTGGCCTCGCACCCGGCGGTGTTCGTCACCCTGACGGCCCCGTCGTTCGGCACCGTGCACACCCGGGTCGTGAAGCGCCACACCTGCGCCGGCCGCCGCCGCTGCGACTGCCGCGCCGAACCCTGCCACCCCCGCCGCGCCACCGACCCCACCGCCCGGCCCTGCCAACACGGGCAGCCCACGGCGTGTTGGGCACGACACGAGGACAGCGATCCCCGGCTCGGGCAGCCGTTGTGCCTGGACTGCTACGACTACGACGCCCAAGTGGTGTGGAACCACTCCGCGCCGGAGTTGTGGCGCCGCACCACCATCGCCATCACCCGCCACCTCAACGGCCGCGCCCGCCAGCTCGGCCTGCCCCCGGTCGTCCAGACCACCGCCAGCGGGAAGGTCCGCCGGGTGCCGCCGGTCAAACCGTCGTTCGGGAAGGTCGCGGAGATGCAACGCCGCGCCGTCGTCCACTACCACGCCATCGTCCGCCTCGACGGCGTCGACCACGACCCCGACGCCATCGTCGCCCCGGTCGGCCTCAGCGTTGACGACCTGGTCGCCGCCATCAAGCACGCTGCCGCCACCGTCGCCTTCACCACCCGCCCTCATCCCGCCCGGCCCGAGGGCTGGCGCATCACCTGGGGCGACCCGGACAAAGGCATCGACGTGCGCGTGATCACCGCCGACGGCGCGGTCACCGACGGCAAAGCAGCCGGTTACCTCGCCAAGTACGCCACCAAGAGCACCGAGGCCACCGGCCACGTCTCCCGACGCCTCGACGGCGACGTCATCGACCTCTACGCCGACGAGCACGGCACCCACCCGGAACGGCTCATCGACGCCTGCTGGACCCTCGGCAGCCACGGCGACTGGCAGCAGCTCCGACGGTGGGCGCACATGCTCGGCTTCGGCGGCCACTTCCTCACCAAAAGCCGCCGCTACTCCGTCACCTTCCGCATCCTCCGCGACGCCCGCACCATCTGGCGACGCACCGAACACGGCCACGAACACGCCGACCAACCCGACGACGAGGACACCACGCTGGTCGTCGGGCTGCTCACCTACGCCGGTTCCGGCTGGCGCACCACCGGAGACGCCCTCCTGGCCAACACCGCCGCCGCCATGGCCAGAGAGCGACACGAGATCGCACGAGAGGAGATCACCGCTGCCGCCTGAAACCGCACGACCCTGACCACCTTCACGAAAGGAGTACCGCGCTGAACGAACCCCGCAACGTCGACATGCTCACCGTCGAACAAGCCGCCCAGCGTCTCGGCACCGGAGTCCGTTTCGTACGCCGCATCGTCGCTGAACGCCGCATCCGCTTCTACAAGGTCGGCAAGTACGTCCGGTTCCACCCCGACGACATCACCGACTACATCCGTCAAGGCCGCATTGACGCCATCCGGCCCGTCCTGCACTACCGGAAGGGAGAACACGTCTATGGCTAGCAAGCGCCGCTTCGGCCGTATCCGCAAGCTCCCGTCCGGCCGGTACCAGGCCCGCTACCCCGGCCCGGACGGCATCGACCGGCCAGCACCACACACCTTCGCTAGCAAGACCGACGCCGACCGGTGGCTCACCGCCATTGAGGCGGACATGATCCGGGGAACCTGGCGTAACCCGGACCTCGGCCGAGTCGCTCTCGGCTCGTACCTGGCCGAGTGGATCGATCACCGTTCCGGGCTGCGCCCGAGGACTCTCGATCTGTACCGGTGGCTGCACCGGAAGTACATCGAACCGACGTTGCGTGATCGCCTGTTGAGCGACATCACGCCCGGCATCGTCCGCGCATGGCGGGCCGACCTCCTGACGCAAGGCGTCAGCCCGACGATGGTCGCCAAGGCGTACCGTCTGCTGCGCGCTGCCCTCAACACCGCCGTTGATGACGAACTCATCCGGCGCAACCCCTGCCGGATCAAGGGCGCTGGCCTTGAGCGCGCGGCTGAGCGACCTACTGCCACTGTGGCCCAGGTCTTCCAGCTCGCCGATATCGTGCCCGGCCGCTTCCGCGCCCTGGTCCTGCTCGCCGCCTTCGCGAGCCTCCGCTACGGAGAGCTGGCAGCCCTTCGCCGCCGCGACCTCGACTTCCGCTGTCGGACCCTCACGGTCCGCGCGACCCTGGTCGAGCGCTCAGACGGAAACCTCACCTTCGGACCGCCCAAGACCGATGCCGGCATTCGGACCGTCACCATTCCCGACGCGATCCGCCGTGACATCCGCGCACACCTGGACGACTTCGTCGACGAGGACCAGGACGCGCTCGTCTTCACCGGCGCGAAGGGTGCTGTCCTGCGTCGCTCCAACTTCCAGACCGCCTGCAAGTGGCGTGACTGCGTGGCTGCGGCTGGCCTGCCCGGCTTCCACTTCCACGACCTGCGGCACACCGGCAATACCCTGGCGTCCCGGACCGGGGCGAGCCTTGCCGACCTGATGGCCCGGATGGGTCACGCCTCGACGCGGGCCGCAATGATCTATCAGCACACCGCCCGCGAGCGTGACGAGCACATCGCTGACGCGCTCAGCTCGCAGATCAAGCAGAGCAGGCAGCGGGCACGTAACGGGCACGGCCAGCGCAAGAAGCGGTAGCAACGAACGAGGCCCCAGCCAGGAAACCTGTCCTGAGCTGGGGCCTCACGTTGGAGCGGGTGACGGGAATCGAACCCGCACTGTCAGCTTGGGAAGCTGATGTTCTGCCATTGAACTACACCCGCAGGCGGCACCACTCTACCTGAAGGCCCTCACCCCCGTGCATCCAGGTGCCCGCGCGCCACCTCGGCGAGGTGGCTGCATCGACGAGCGGTTGACCCCGCCACCTCCCCGAGCTGGAGTGGATCAAGCACTCAAGCGAGGCCGGCCGGCGCGAAGTTGCACGTCGGCAACATATGGGCGTTCTCAAATCTGTCGATGAGATGTAACGTCTGCCCCACGTTTCCGAACCGGCGTGACACACCCCCTGGCACGCCGTCAGAAAGAGGTGGGCCCATGGGACTCCGTCCCAACCTGCTGACCCGGCGTACCGCCGGTGTCGCGACGTCGACCCTCGCGCTGCTGCTCAGCACCGCCGCCGTCGGCGTCGTCCCCGCTGCTTCGGCCTTCTCGGCCGCCCCGGCCGGCGTCTGCGCCGAGCCGGCCGACGCCCACGCCGACGAGCACGCGAACGCTCGCGTCGCGAAGGGTGGCAACGCCAAGCTGGACCCCAACCACCTGACCGCCAAGCAGGTCCGTGACCGTGAGGCCGACCTCGCCGCGGCGCAGCGCGAGCGGGCCAACTTCCGGACCGGCGCCGTCGCGCCGCTGGCCACCGTGACGATCCCGGTCGTCGTGCACGTCATCCAGGAGAACAGCACCCGGGCCGGTGGCAACATCACCGACTCGATGATCAACCAGCAGATCAGCGTGCTGAACCAGTCGTACGCGGGCTCGACCGGCGGTGCCGCCACCGCGTTCGGGTTCCAGCTCACGAAGATCAACCGGGTGACCAACCCGTCGTGGTACCCGATCGTGCAGGGCTCCTCCGCCGAGCGCTCGATGAAGACCTCGCTGCGTGAGGGCGGCAAGAACACGCTGAACATCTACCTCGGCGAGCTGAGCGACAGCCTGCTGGGCTGGGCCACGTTCCCGAAGCGGACGCTGGACAAGATGGACGGCGTGGTCGTGCTCAACGAGTCGCTGCCCGGCGGCACCGCGACCAACTACAACCAGGGTGACACCGGCACCCACGAGGTCGGCCACTGGCTGAACCTGTACCACACCTTCCAGGGCGGCTGCTCCGGCTCGGGCGACAGCGTCTCCGACACCCCGGCCGAGGCGTCCCCGGCGTACCAGTGCCCGACCGGGCGGGACACCTGCTCGACCGCGGGCAAGGACCCGATCACCAACTTCATGGACTACACGTACGACTCCTGCATGTACCAGTTCACCGCCGGCCAGGCGAGCCGCATGCTCACCGCGTGGAACGCCTACCGCGCGGCCTGACCCTCGCACCACGTACCGGTGCCGGCCCTGTCCTCGGACGGGGCCGGCACCGTTTCGTTCCGGGTCGGTTCAGGCGGCCGGGCGGCGGGTGTCGAAGCCGTGCCGGCCGCGCCGGGCCTCCGCGCCCACCGGCTCCCGCCGGGCGGGTTCGGCTCCACGCGGGTCGAGCCAGACCCGCACCTGCGGCGGGGCAGCGCCGGGCTGGGCCACCGGGTCGCGCCGGGTCAGCATCGCCGCCTCGACCGTGAACTCGAACAGCCGCCAGTCGCCCTGCGGCGACGCGCGGGCGATCCGGGCCAGCCGGGCCACGGTGGCCGGGTCGGTCACCGGCCGGGCGCGGCCCGCGACGTACGCCTCGTCGTCGCTCTCCTCCGGCGGGAACGAGTGCAGCGCGTAGCGGCCGTCGCGTTCGAGGTCGCGGCGCTTCGGCGAGTCGATGACGAAGCACCAGAGGCCGTCGTCGGTGATCACCGGTGAGACGGGATGGACCCGGGGGCCGCCGTCGGCGCGGACCGTGGCGAGGTAGCCGAAGCCCGGCCCGTACTGCTGCATCAGGAGGCGGATCTCGTCGGCGAGGCGGGGCTCGTCGGCGGCGAATTCGGACCAGGAAGCCATGTGGACACTCTATCGAACACGTGTACGAAGATGTAGTGCGACACGCTGGTCACCCGTACCGGTCGCTATGGTGTTCCGATGCTGCTCTCCGACCGCGACCTGGTCTCCGAGATCAAGGCCGGCACGCTCGCGCTGGAGCCCTTCGAGCCCACGCTGGTGCAGCCGTCGAGCATCGACGTACGCCTGGACCGGCTGTTCCGGGTCTTCAACAACCACCTCTACACGCACATCGACCCGTCGATCCAGCAGGACGACCTGACCTCGATGGTGGAGGTGCCGGAGGGGCAGCCGTTCGTGCTGCACCCGGGCGAGTTCGTGCTCGCGTCCACGCTTGAGGTGATCTCGCTGGGTGACCAACTCGCCGGGCGGCTGGAGGGCAAGTCGAGCCTGGGGCGGCTGGGGTTGCTGACCCACTCGACGGCCGGCTTCATCGACCCGGGGTTCTCCGGCCACGTCACGCTGGAGCTGTCGAACGTGGCGAACCTGCCGATCACGCTCTGGCCGGGCATGAAGATCGGCCAGCTCTGCATCTTCCGGCTCTCCTCGCCGGCCGAGCACCCGTACGGCTCGGCCGTCTACGGTTCGCGCTACCAGGGGCAGCGCGGCCCGACGCCGAGCCGGTCCTGGCAGAGCTGGCGCACCTGGCCGACCCGCTGACGCCGCGCCCGGGGCGCCGCGCCCGGGGCCCCGCGCCCGGGGCCCCGCCGTCACCGGCGGAGCTCCGGAGCACGACCTCAGCCGGGACGGCCGTAGCTGTTGATGTCGCCGTCGTCGACCCGCTTCATGGTGATGGGCTTGCCGGACTGGGAGGCGTGCACCACCCAGCCGTCGCCCACGTACATCGCCACGTGGTGCAGGTCGCTGTAGTAGAAGACGAGGTCACCGGCGCGCAGTTCGGCCCGGCTGATCCGCTTCGTCACGCCGTGCTGCTGGCGTGCGCTGTGCGGCAGTGAGACGCCGCCCTTGGCCCAGGCCGCCATGGTGAGGCCCGAGCAGTCGAAGTGGTCCGGTCCGGCCGCGCCCCAGACGTAGATCTTGCCGATCTGGGCGCAGGCGAACTTGACCGCCGCACCGGCCGGGCCGCCGGGGTAGCCGGCCGGGCACGGCGCCGGGCGCAGCGGGCCGCCGCCACCCTTGCCGTACACCTTGAGCCGCAGCTTCTCCAGCTTGGCGATCTCGGCGTCGATCTGCTTCTTCTTCGCCGCGAGCTGGGCCTCGGTACGCGCCAGGCCGGCGATCATCTCGTCCAGCGGCTTCTTCTTCGCCGCCAGTTCGTCGCGCAGCGCGGCGACGGAGCGCACCTGTTCGTGCTGGCGGTGCGCGAAGCGGTCGAGCAGTTCCAGGCCGTTCACCAGGTCACCGGGCGAACGGCTGCCCAGCAGCGCGTTCACGGTGGAGAGGTTGTCGCCCTTGTAGGCGTCGGCGGCGAGCCCGCCGACCTGGCCGAGTGCGGCGTCCACCCGGGCCTGGAGGGGTGCGATCTGCCGGCCGAGCGCGTCGGCCTGCTTGCGCCGCGCGGCGAGCTGCCCGCGTACGACGTTGACCTGTTCGATGACCGGTTCGAGCTTGTTCCAGTCGCGGTCGATCTGGGCCTCGATCTCGGCGACCGAGGGTTCGGCGTGTGCCGCCGTGGCGCCGCCGGTCAGGACGACGGCGGTGCCGACCAGTGCGGCGAGGGCGGTGGTGAAGCGGGACCAGCGGGAACGCGGCGCGACGAAGGACCGGTCGACCGACCGGTTCGACGACGGCCGCGGGGCATGGAGTGCCACCGGGCGTCCGTACTCCTTCTTCCGTACCGCCTACCGGGTTAGCTGACGGATTCGGGCGGGAAGGGAGCCGCCCTACCGCATCGCTGCGGATTCACCCCAGGTACCTGGTTCCCCGGCTCGCCCGGAGGCGACTCGGCGGTGTCGGACCGTCACCGACCGGGTTGGACGGTGAGACGTGCGGCCGACGATTCACCAGAGTAGGGACCACCGTTATCGATCCGCAACTTCCAGCGCCGTGACACTCCGTACGCGATCCGGTGCCGCACCCCGCGCGGAGGTGAAATTTTCTTTCAAGGCTGATTACCCACTGGAAAGGTATTGACCCTCACGGGTGTGCGGAGTGAGGGTGGAAACGCAGTGACCCCCATCCCTGTCCAGGAGGTTCGATGCACCTCTCCGCCCCGCCGTCGGGCAGACGGATACTGCTCGCCGCCGCAGTGGCGACAGCCACCGCGCTGGCGACGACCGGCCCGGTGACCGCCGCGCCGGACACGTCCGCGCCCGCGAGCGACCGGCAACAACAATACGCCGCCGCCGCGGCCGAGTACGGCGTGCCGCAGAACGTGCTGCTCGGCGTCTCCTATCTGGAGTCCCGCTGGGACACGCACACCGGGCAGCCCAGCACCAGCGGCGGCTACGGCCCGATGCACCTGACCGACGCCACGCACATCCTCGCCATGCCGGGCAGCGCCCACGTCGACGAGGACGAGGACCCGCGCGGCGACGACGCCCGCCCGCTCAAGCTCGACCCGGCCACGGCCGCCACGCCGAAGCGGGAGACCCCGCTGCCGCCCGCCTCGCTCCAGACGCTCGATGCGGCCGCCGCGCTGACCGGGCTCGACGCGGGGACGCTGCGGACCGACCCGGCCGCGAACATCCGCGGTGGCGCGGCGCTGCTGGCGTCGTACCAGAAGGCCCTGGGTGGGCCGGTCGGTGCCGGCACCGACCCGGCGGCCTGGTACGCCGCGGTGGCCCGGTACTCCGGCGCGGACACCTCCGACGCCGCGGCGGCCTTCGCCGACGAGGTGTACGACCAGCTCGGCCAGGGCGCCAGCCGGACGACCGACGACGGCCACCGAGTCACGCTCGCCGCCACCGCCGCGCAGCCGGACCGTTCCCGCCTGGCCCGGCTCGGCCTGCGCAACGCCGAACGGCCGGACGGGCTGGAGTGCCCGGTCCGGCTTGCGTGCGAGTGGATCCCCGCGCCGTACGAGCAGCTCAGCGACGACCCGGGCGACTACGGCAACCACGACCTGGGCGACCGGCCGAAGCAGCAGAAGATCGAGTACATCGTCATCCACGACACCGAGGGCTACTTCGTCCCGAGCGTCGACCTGGTGAAACGGGCCGACTACCTGGGCTGGCACTACACGCTGCGCTCGGTGGACGGCTACATCGCCCAGCACATCAAGACCAAGGACGTGGGCTGGCACGCCGGCAACTGGTACGTCAACGCGAAGTCCATCGGCCTGGAGCACGAGGGCTTCGCCGGTCAGGGCACCTGGTACACCGAGGCGATGTACCGCACCTCCGCCAAGCTGGTGCGACACCTGGCGCTGAAGCTCGGCATCCCGATGGACCGCCAGCACATCATCGGCCACGACAACGTGCCCGGCATCACCGCCGCCAACGTGGGCGGCATGCACTGGGACCCGGGACCGTACTGGGACTGGTCGCACTACTTCGACCTGATGAAGGCGCCGTTCCGCGGCACCGGCACGCCCCGGACCGGCCTGGTCACCATCGACCCGGACTTCGCCACCAACCGGCCCGCGTTCACCGGCTGCAACCAGCAGCCGCCCGGCGTCCCGACGCCCCGGCCGCCGGCCGAGCCGTGCCCGTCGCGCGGTTCCTCGGCCGTGATCCTGCGGACCGCGCCGAGCCCGGACGCCCCGCTCGTCAACGACCTCGGGCTGCGCCCGGACGGCACGCCGGACACCATGTACATCTCCGACCACGGCGCCCGCGCCTCGGCCGGCCAGACGTACGCCCTCGCCGGCCGCCAGGGGGACTGGACGGCGATCTGGTACCTCGGCCAGAAGGCGTGGTTCCTCAACCCGGCCTCCGCGCCGACGGCCAAGTGGGCCACCGGCTTCGTGGTGACGCCGCGGCCCGGCAAGGCCACCATCCCTGTGTACGGGCGGGCCTACCCGGAGCAGGCCGCCTACCCGGACACCATCCCGTACCAGGCCATCTCGCCGCTGCAGTACACGTTCGCCGCCGGCCAACGGTACGCGGTCGGCGGGGTGCTGCCCGGCGAGTACTACCGGGCGGTCTCGTTCGACGGTTCCGCACCGGGTGACCGGACCGTGGTCCGCGGCGAGAACCGCTACGTGCAGGTCCAGTTCGGTCACCGGATCATGTTCGTGAACCTGGACGACGTGCTGATCCTGCCGTCCCCGGTCGGCGCGCCGCGCTGACCCGTCACCGCACACGAGAAGGCCCCCGGTCCGTGCGGACCGGGGGCCTTCCCGCTGTCAGGGGTTGCGGGTCAGCTGACCCGGACGAAGCCGGCGAGCGGCTGGGTGTTGATGCTCGACACCTGGACCGGTTTGCCGGTACGTGGCGCGTGCACCATCACCCCGTTGCCGAGATAGAGCCCGACGTGATGCAGGTCGGAGCCGAAGAACACCAGGTCACCGGGGCGGGCCTCGGAGCGGGAGACCCTGCGGCCCTCGTTCCACTGGGCACCGGTGAAGTGGGTCAACGAGATGCCGGCCGCCTTGTACGCGTACTGGGTGAGACCGGAGCAGTCGAACGAGTTCGGGCCGGTGGCGCCCCACACGTACGGGTCACCGACCTGGGCGCACGCCGTCTTGATGGCGGTCCGCGCGGCGCTGCTCACCACGCCGTCGATCTTGGGGCAGCCCGCCGGGCGGATCGAGGTCACCGGGAGCATGGCGGTCAGCCGCTTGATCTCCGAGTCGATCTGCTTCTTCTTCGCCGCGAGGTCGTTCTGCTGCTTGATCTCCAGCGCGATCAGCGCGTCGAGCTTCTCCTTCTGCCTGTTGTACTCGTCGCGCACCTTGAGCACACCGGCGATCTGGCGGCGCTGGTCGTCGGCGATCCGGTCCAGCATGACCAGCTGCTCGGCCAGCGCGCCCGGCTTGCTGTTCACCAGCAGCGCGCCCAGCTCCTGCGACGGGCCCTGGATGTAGTACCGGGCCGCGATGTCGCCGACCTTGTTCATGGCGAGCGTGGAGGCCAGCTCCAGCGGCACCATCTTGTCCTTCAGCGCCTTGGACTTCTTCTGGTTGGTCCGGAGCTGCGAGCGGACCTTGTTGAACTGCTCGATGGTGGGTTCGAGCTGCTCCCACTGCTTGTCGATCTGCGCGTCGATCTCGTCGACCGACGGTGCCGCGTGCGCCGGGGCGGTCAGCATCCCGGCGCCGACCGCGGCGGCTGCGACCAGGGTGACCAGACGGCGTACCACCCGTTGGAACCCGGCCCGCCGGCCGGGTGGAGCGCTCGGGGCGTGACGTTGAGGGGGCGTGGTTGCCACCGGCACGGACTCCTTTGCAACCGACCGCCGGGCGCCTCGCGAGAGGGAAGTTCGAGGCAGACGACCCACAGCGGTCGGTGCCCCACATTAGGGAAGGCGTCCGATGGAATCAAGGCGACCGTTTGTTCAATCACGTATCCGCAATCGATTGCACACCAAGGGTATTCATTTCATCTCCCGACGATGGCTGTCAATACGTCGTCGAGCGTCACCACACCCATCGGCCGGCGTCCGTCGCTGACCAGCACCATGTGGCGGCGTTCGCGGCGCATCGCGAGCAGCAGATCGGCGAGCGTACGGTCCGGCGGCACCACAGCCAGCGGCCGGTAGACGGCGGCCGGCACCGGCGCCCGGCGGCTCGCCCCGGCGTACCCGAGCACGTCCTTGACGTGCACGAAACCGAGCACCCGGCGGGTGGACCGCTGCACCACCGGGAAGCGGGAGCGGCCGGTACGGGTCGCCAGCACCTCCAGCGACGCCGGTGAGACGTCCTCGGCCACGGTAGTCACGGTGGACCAGGGTTGCAGCGCGTCCGCGGCGGTACGGCTGTGCAGGGCCAGCGCGCCGGTGATCCGGGCGTGCTCCTCGGCGTCCAGCAGTCCCTCGGTACGCGCCTGGGAGACCAGCCCGGCCAGTTCCTCCGCCGTGAACACGGTCTTCACCGCGTCGGTGGCCTCCACCCGCCACCACCGCAGCACCTGCCGGGACGCCCACTTCATCGCCAGCAGCAGCGGCTTGGTGGCCAGGCAGAACGCCAGCATCGCCGGGCCGAGCCAGAGCGCCGACGGCTCCGGGCCGGCCAGCGTGATGTTCTTCGGCACCATCTCGCCGACCACCGTGTGCAGGAACACCACCACCGCCAGCGCGATGACGAACGACACCGGGTGCACCGCCGAGGCGGGCAGCCCCAGCGCGGCGAACGGCGGCTCCAGCAGGTGCGCCAGCGCCGGCTCGGCGATCGCGCCGAGACCGAGCGAGCAGACCGTGATGCCGAGCTGCGCCCCGGCGATCATCAGCGGGATCTGGTTCATCGCCGCCAGCGCCAGCCGGGCCCGCTTCGACGTCGCCGCCAGCGGTTCGATCACCGTACGGCGGGAGGCGATCAGCGCGAACTCGCTGCCCACGAAGAACGCGTTGCCGAGCAGCAACGCCACCGCCACGAGTAGTTCAGGCACCGTCGTCGGGCTCCTCGGGGCGCACCACCCGCACCTGCTCGATCCGGTGCCGGTCGACCTCCACCACAGTGAACTCGTACCCGGCCTCGTCGACCGTCTCGCCCGGCACCGGGATGTGGCCGAGCCGCGCCATGAGGAACCCGCCGAGCGTCTCGTACGGCCCGTCGGGCAACCGGAACCCGGTCTGCTCGACCAGCTCGTCGGCGCGCAGCACACCGTCGGTCAGGACGGTCCGCTCGCCGCCGGGCACTGTCAGCTCCACCGGACCGAAGCCGTCCACCGCGTCCGGGTCGAACTCGTCGGCGATCTCCCCGACCAGCTCCTCGACGAGATCCTCCACTGTCACCACGCCGTCGGTGCCCCCGTACTCGTCCACCACGATCGCCAGGTCCGCCCCGGCGGCCTTGAGCGCGGCCAGCACCCCGTTCAGGTTGAGGCTCTCCGGGACGTACACCGGTTCCCGGGCGACGGCGGCGACAGTGGTGGCGGCCCGGCGGGCCAGCGGCACACCCAGCGCGTCGGGCACCCCGGCGACGCCGGTGACCAGGTCGAGCGTCTCCTCGTACACCGGGAACCGGGTCCGGCCGGTGCGCCGGGACGCCTCCAGCAACTCGGCCACCGTCGTGGTGGCGTGCAACGCGGTCACGTCCACCCGGGGCGTCATCGCCTCGGCGGCCCGCTTGTCGCCGAAGCGGATGGTGCGGCGCAGCAGCATCGCGGTGTCCGGCGGCAGCGCGCCGGCCCGGGCCGAGATGGCGGCGAGCAGACCCAGCTCCTCCGGGGAGCGGGCGCTCGCCAGTTCCTCCTGCGGCTCCACGCCGAGGCGGCGCACCAGCCGGTTCGCGGACTCGTTGAGCAGCCGGATCAGCCAGCCGAAGGTGCGGGAGAAGGCCCGCATCGGCGCGGCGGTGGCGAGCGCCGCCGGCATCGGGCGGGCCAGCGCCAGGTTCTTCGGCACCAGCTCGCCGAACAGCATCGAGATGAGCGTGGCCAGGGCCAGCGCGAGCAGGCCGGAGAAGCGTTCCGCACCGCCGAGCGGGTGCAGCAGCGGCGTGAAGAGCCGGGCCAGCGCGGGCTCGGCCAGGTAGCCGGTGAGCAACGCGGTGAGCGTGATGCCGAGCTGCGCGCCGGAGAGCTGGAACGACAGCTCGCGCAGCGCGCGGCGTACCGTGACGGCCCGGCCGTCCCCCTCGCCGGCCCGCCTGTCGATCTCCGCCCGGTCGACCGTGACCAGGGCGAACTCGGCCGCGACGAAGAACGCGTTGCCGGCGGTCAGCAGCACGAAACCGACCAGGGGCAACAGCGTCAGAAGCAGAAGGCCGTCGATGCGCGTGATTGTGGCACGCGCGCGCCGATGGCGGGCCCCCCGTAGCGTGGACGCATGGACGGCCTGCTGCTCACCGACGGACTGGTCCTGCTCGCGTACGACGACGACGGTGCGAACCGGCTCGGCAGTCCGCACCTCGGCTACGGCCTCGCCGGTGCGGTGCTGCTGGAACTGGCCCTGGCCGGCCGGGTGGAGGTGGCGGACAAGCGTCTCGTGGTCACCGATCCCACGCCGACCGGCGTACCGCTGCTGGACGAGGCACTGGCGACTGTGGGGTCCGGCCGCCCGCGCAAGCCGAAGGACTGGATCGGCAAGCTCGCCAAGGGCCTGCCGGACCGGGTGCTCGGCGGGCTCGTCGACGCCGGGGTGCTGCGCCGGGAGTCCGACCGGGTGCTGCTGGTCTTCCCGCGTACCCGCTATCCCTCGCCGACCGGCGCGGAGCCGGCGGTGGAGACCGCGGCCCGGCAACGGATGACGACGGCGCTCACCACCGACGGCCCGGTCGACGCCCGGACCGCCGCGCTGCTCACGCTGACCCGCGCGGTCGGCCTGGACCGCAAGATCTTCCGCGAGCTGCCGAAGGAGCGGGTCAAGGCGCGCATCGACGAGATCGCGGCCGGTGACTGGGCGTCGGCCGCCACCAAGAAGGCGATCGAGGAGATGCAGGCCGCGCTGATGGTCGCGATGACGGCCGGGACGAGCGCCGCCATCATGACCACCACGACCAGCTGAACGCGACGGCGGCGGCACCGCTCGGGTGCCGCCGCCGTCGTGGTCCGGCTCCTGCCGGTGTACGCCTCAGCTCGCGGCCGGCGCGACCTCCGGCTCACCGGCCGGGGCCTCCGGCTTGACCGAGCGCAGCAGCACGCTGGCCACGTCGACCACCTCGACGTCCTCGCCCGCGCCCTTGCCGTTCACGCCGTCGTTGAGCATCGTCGAGCAGAACGGGCAGCCGACCGCGATGGTCTTCGCGCCGGTGGACATGGCCTCCTCGACCCGGTCCACGTTGATCCGCTTGCCGATCTTCTCCTCCATCCACATCCGGGCGCCGCCGGCGCCGCAGCAGAAGGAGCGCTCGCTGTTGCGCGGCATCTCGGTCAGCTCGCCCTGGATCGAATCGCCGAGCACCTCACGCGGCGCCGCGAAGATCCGGTTGTGGCGGCCCAGGTAGCACGGGTCGTGGTAGGTCACGCCGCCGTCGACCGGCTGCACCGGGGTGAGCTTGCCGGCGCTGACCAGGTGGGCCAGCAGCTGGGTGTGGTGCACCACCTCGAACTCGCCACCGAGCTGGCCGTACTCGTTGCCCAGGGTGTTGAAGCAGTGCGGGCAGGTGGCGACGATCTTGCGCTTGCTCTTCTCCCGGCCCTCGAACGCCTCGTTCAGCGTCTCGACGTTCTGCTGGGCCAGCATCTGGAAGACGAACTCGTTGCCGATACGGCGGGCCGGGTCACCGGAGCAGGTCTCGCCCTCGCCCAGGATGGCGAACTTGACGCCCGCCTCGTTGAGCAGCGTGGCGACCGCGCGGGTGGTCTTCTTGGCCCGGTCCTCGAACGCGCCGGCGCAGCCGACCCAGAACAGGTACTCGAAGTCGTCGACCTCGCCGACCCGCGGCACCTCGAACCCGAGGCCCTTGGTCCAGTCCTCGCGGGTGTTCTGCGGGGCGCCCCACGGGTTGCCCTTGTTCTCCAGGTTGCGCAGCATGACGCCGGCCTCGGAGGGGAAGCTCGACTCGATCAGCACCTGGTAGCGGCGCATGTCGACGATGTGGTCCACGTGCTCGATGTCCACCGGGCACTGCTCGACGCAGGCGCCGCAGGTGGTGCAGGACCAGAGCACGTCCGGGTCGATGACGCCGCCCTCCTCGGCGGTGCCGATCAGCGGCCGGTCGGCCTCGGCCAGGGCCAGCACGTCCATGTGGGCGAGCTGCGCCTGCGTGGCCTTCTCCTCGCCGGTCAGGTCCTTGCCGCCACCGGCCAGCAGGTACGGCGCCTTGGCGTACGCGTGGTCGCGCAGGCTCAGCACCAGCAGCTTCGGCGACAGCGGCTTGCCGGTGTTCCAGGCGGGGCACTGCGACTGGCAGCGACCGCACTCGGTGCAGGTGCTGAAGTCGAGCAGGCCCTTCCAGGTGAACTGCTCGACGTGGGCGACACCGAACTGGTCCTTCTCCGGGTCGGCCTCCTCGAAGTCCAGCGGCTTGCCCTCGCTGGTCATCGGGCGCAGCGGGCCGAGGCCGGAGCCGGCCGGCTTCTCCGGGTCGCGCTTGAAGAAGATGTTCGGGAACGCCAGGAAGCGGTGCCAGGCCACGCCCATGGTGACGTTCAGCGAGATCACGATGAGCCAGGTCATCGAGATGGCGATCTTGATGAGCGCGGCGACGCTGACGCCCGCCTCCCAGTTGGGGAGGACCGAGCCGACGGCGTGGCTGAGCGGGGCGGCCCAGACCGGGTACTCGAAGTGGTCGGTGGCGACCTTGAAGCCCCGGATCACGAAACCGAAGATCAGGACCAGCAGGACGACCCACTCGACGAAGTAGCCCTGCCACATGGTCGAGCCGGTGAACCGGGAGCGGTTCTCCGCGCGGCCGGGCCGGTTGCGCAGCCGGATCGCCATCAGCACCAGGATGCCGACCAGGCCGAGGATGCCGATCCACTCGGTGACCAGACCGAAGATCGTCCAGTGCCCGATGATCGGCAGCCCGCCGCCGGTCGAGACCACCTCGAAGTAGGCCTCCAGCACCAGCAGCGACAGCACGATGAAGCCGACCATCACGAACCAGTGGGCGGCGCCGACCACGCTCCACTTCAGCATGCGGGTGTGACCGGCGGTCTCCACCAGCATCTTCTTGGTGCGCGCGCCCTTGTCGCCGAACCGCTCCGGCGCGGGCTGGCCGAGCCGGATGACGGCTGTCATCTTCATGACCGCGCGCACCGCAAGCCACACCGCCACGGCGGTGATGGCGGCCGCGAGGATCGTGGTGACGATCTGGACGCTGCCCATCGAGTTGGCCTCCCGGTCTGCTGCTTGTCCGTGCAGCCTACGCGCAAGGTTACCCAGCAGTAACGTGAGTCTTCTCGCACCAGGCCACGCCGCCCTGCGCACACCTTAGGTGGAGCGGCGTCGAAGCGCCGGGCAGGGGCGGCGTGGCGTGACCTACGCCGGGGTGGGGCAGCGCCGGATCAGCGCCAGCGGGAGAGCAGGATCAGCGACGAGACCATCGCGCCGAAGCCGACGGCGAGGTTCCAGTAGCCCCAGCTGGCGACCGGGTACGCCTGCTCGGACAGGTAGTAGAGGACCAGCCAGCCGATGCCCACCACGATCAGCGTGACCGCCGTGACCGGCAGCCAGATGGGGCTAGGCTTGCGCGTCGACGCCGTCGCCGTCGGACGCACGTCCGTCGGCGGGGTGTACACCTTCTTCTTGCGGACCTGAGACTTGGGCACGACGCTCTCCAGAGGGGGGTACGACCTCGTCCGGCCTGACAACCGGGCGCGAGGGCGACGGTCCATGGCCAATAATGTTCGACAGCTAGCGTAGTCCCGACGGACCGTCCAGGCCACGAATGGGGCCAGGCCGGTGCACTCAGTAACCGGAAAGAGCGGACTTTCCGGGTCGAGCAGGTCGGCTCGCACCGGCGCGGGCCGGAACGAGACGACGGGAAAGGGAACGCCCGGTGGAGTACACGTCCGGCGCCGCCTCCTGGCAGAAGGTCCTCCGCCGCGCGGCAGCCGCCCTGCTGCCCCGGCGCGCCCGCCAGCGCCGCCCCGGCTGGTCCATCGGCGTACCCCTGATCGCCGCCGCGGCCGGCCTGCTCTTCACCACCACCGCCACCACCGCGGGCGGCACGTCCCTGCGCGAGGACCGCCGGCCCCAGCTCACCCAGCTCATCGAGGACCGCCGCGAGGAGGTCGCCGCCAGCGAGGCGAAGGCCGCCCGGCTCCGCGCCGAGGTGGAGGAGCAGACCGAGGCGCTTGCCGGCGCCGACGGGCCGATCAAGACCGAGCGGGACCGGGCCGCCGCCAGCCGCCAGGCCGCCGGATTCACCGCGCTCACCGGCAGCGGCGTGACGGTCGAGCTGAACGACGCCGACCGCCGGCCGGACCAGCCGCTGCCCAAGGGCGCCAGCAACGACGACCTGGTGGTGCACCAGGGCGACGTCCAGGCGGTCGTCAACGCGCTCTGGGCCGGCGGCGCGGAGGCCATGTCAATCATGAACGTCCGCGTGCTGAGCACCAGCGCGGTACGCTGCGTCGGTAACACCCTGCTGCTGCACGGCCGGGTGTACTCCCCTCCTTTCAAGATCGTGGCAATCGGCGATCCCGCGGAACTCCAGCGGGCGCTCGCCGCCTCTGAGGGAGTGCGGGTGTTCAAGGAAGTGGCCGACCACTACCAACTCGGTTACGTCGAGCGCGTCTCCACGGTCACCGTGCCGGCGTTCGAGGACTCCACCGCGTTGCAATCGGCGACGGTGCCCCGGTGACCGGCGGCGACCCCCGGGAACGCGCCGGCCACGACCGCCGGGAGGAGCCGACATCGTTCCTCCCCCGGGTCGAGCGCCCGGCCCCGGCGTCGCCACCCCCGCTCGACCTGCCCTGGCCCGACGCCGGCCCGGCCCACACCGCCCCGGCCCGGCGCGGCCCGGACCCCCGGCCGCCCGTCCCACCGCCTCCCGCCCCGCCCCGGACGGTCCCGCCGCCGTCCGCTTCGCCCCGGACCGCCCCGCCGACCGCTCCGCCGCCGCCGTGGCCGGGCGCTCAGGCGCACCAGCCGCCGGGCTCCTCCCGCGCCGAGGCCGGCCCCCGGTTCCGCCCCCCGGCGAGCGAGCTTCCCCCCAGAGGTACGCCCCACCCGGCCGGCCCCACGCACCACAGCCCCGGACACCACGGCCCCGCGCACCACAGCCCTGCGCAGAACGGCCCCGCACACCACGGGCCGGCGCAGAACGGCCCTCCCCAGAACGGCCCGGCGCCCCGGGGTGGTCCCGCCCCCGGGATGCGCCCCGCCGCGCCCGGCGACGTCGCACACCAGCCGGGCGAGCGCCCCTCACGACCGGAGGGGTACGGACCGGCAGGGCAGCAGAACGCCGTCCGCCATTCCACCGGCGGGGCGGTCCCGCCCGAGCGCGGTGGCCGCGGCGGACAGCCACCGCAGGCGGGCACCCGCCCGTGGGAGGCCGGCGGACGCCCGCCGGAGGACGCTCGCCGACCGCCGGGGGGTGGTGAACGGCCGCCCGGCGTACCCCCTCTCGGCGGGCCGACCGGCGCGGACCGGAACCCTCCGGCCGACCCCGGGGCGACGACGGTGCTGCCCGCCGTCACCCGCCCACCCGCGAACCCCCACCTGGACGCCACCGGGCTGATGGGCGCGGTGCCCCCGGCGCCGGACACCGGCGACGGCGGCGGCGAGCCGCCCGCCGAGCCACCCCGCCCCCGGCGCGGCGAGCGGGTGGTGCAGCTGCGGCCCGAGCAGACCGGCGACGGATACCGCAGCGTCTACTCCGAGCTGACCCGCCCCACAGTCGGCTCCCGGCTGCGCACCGTCGTCCGGGGCACCGGCGAGCTGCTGATCACGTTCGGGCTGGTGGTGCTCCTCTTCGCCGGGTACGAGATCTGGGGCAAGGCGGTCATCGTCGAGGCCCACCAGAGCGACCTGAACAGCCAACTCGCCCAGGAGTGGGGTGCCACCGCGGACCCGACCGTCGGCCCGACCACCGGTCCCACGGTGAAGCCGAAGCCGCCGGCCAAGGGGAAGCCGGTCGCCGGCCTCTACATCCCCAGGTTCGACAAGCACTGGGTCGTGGTCGAGGGGGTCAGCCCGGAGGACATCCGGTACGCCCCGGGCCACTACCCGGACAGCGCCATGCCCGGCGAGGTGGGCAACTTCTCCGTCGCCGGTCACCGCATCCGCTCCACGTTCTGGCGGCTGGACGAGCTGAGGACCGGCGACGCCATAGTGGTCGAGACCAGGACCGACTGGCTCGTCTACCGGGTCTACCAGCAGCGGATCGTCAAGCCGTCCCAGGTGGAGGTGGTCGCGCCGGTGCCGGGCAAGCCGGACGCGAAGGCCAGCGAGAAGCTGCTCACGCTCACGACCTGCAACCCGAAGTTCGACAACTACCAGCGGTTGATCATCCATGCCCGGCTGGACCACACGCAGGCCAAGTCGGCGGGCCGCCCGGCCGAGTTGGAGGCGTGAGCCGTGTACTCGTGGATCTGGCGCAAACTGCCGTTCGGGCTGCCCGGCAAGCTGATCGGCTCGCTGGTGCTGGCCACCGCCACCGTCGCGCTGCTCTGGTTCGTGGTCTTCCCGTGGGCCGAACCGCTGCTGCCCTTCGACGACGTGCAGGTCACCCAGGACTCCGGCGTACCGGGTGACGGCGGGATCACCGAACCCACCGGGCTGCCCGGCGAGGAGGAGCTGCCGTACAGCACCGAGACGAACAACGCCCCACCCTCCACCCCGAACAGGTGACCCCGATGCGCGTACTGGTGATCGACAACTACGACTCGTTCGTCTTCAACCTCGTGCAGTACCTCGGCCAGCTCGGCGCCGACTGCGAGGTGCGGCGCAACGACGAGATCGACGTCGCCGAGGTGGGCCGCGCCGGCGCCGCCGGTGTCCTGCTGTCACCCGGTCCGGGCAGCCCGGACCGGGCCGGCATCTGCCTGGACGTGATCCGCGAGTACGCCGGCAAGCTCCCGATCTTCGGCGTCTGCCTCGGTCACCAGGCGATCGGCGAGGCGTTCGGCGCGACGGTCGCCCGCGCGCCGGAACTGCTGCACGGCAAGACCTCGGAGGTACGCCACGACGGCGTGGGCGTGCTCGCCGGGCTGCCCGATCCGTTCACCGCCACCCGCTACCACTCGCTGGCCGTACTGCCCGAGACGCTTCCCGACGAGCTGGAGGTCACCGGCCGGACCGCTTCCGGCGTGGTGATGGCGATGCGGCACCGCACGCTGCCGATCGAGGGCGTGCAGTTCCACCCGGAGTCGGTGCTGACCGAGGGCGGTCACCTGATGCTGGCGAACTGGCTTGCCGCCTGCGGCTTCCCGGCGGCGCTGGAGCGCGCCCCGGAGCTGGCCGCCGAGGTCGACGCCCGCCGCCGGGCAGCCTTCTCCCCAGCCTGACGCCCCGCGTCCCGCCCCACCCCCGCGCGTCCCCGCCCGCCTCCCTCTCCGTCGATCATGAAGTTGGCGGGGACAAATCGGGCGCTCAGTGCCGCTAACTTCATGATCGACGCGGAAACGGGGGCGGCGGCGGCCCCGGGGATCGGGGACGCCGCCGCGGCGGTCGGTCAGGTGGTGGTCAGCGGTCGGTACGTGTCGGCGCGATGGGCGGGAACGGGAAGCCGCTGCCGCCGCCGTTACCGCCGCCACCGTTGCCCGGTGTGCTCGGGGAGGTGCTGGGCGAGCCGCTCGGCGTCGGGGTCGTCGGCTCCTCCTCCTCGCGCGGCACGTCGACCCGGATGGTCACCCGCTCGCCCTTGGCCAGGCTGGTCCCGGCGCGGGGCGACTGGCTGCTGACCTTGCCCGCCTCGGCCGGGTCGACCTCGTCGCCCTCCTCGACCCGGACCTCGTAGCCGGCCTCCTTGAGCCGCTGCTTCGCCTGGTCCTCGGTGTAACCGCGGACGTTCGGCACCTCGCTGACGTTGCCCCGGGAGACCTTGAGTGTCACCTTGCTGCCCTCGGCGACCGGGCTGCCCTCGTTGGGCGAGACGGCGATGACCTGGTCCTTCGGCGCGCTGTTGTTCACTTCCTCCACCACGGGAACAAGATTCTGCTCACGCAGACGCGACTCGGCGGCGCCGACGGTGCTGCCCTTCAGGCCGGTGGGGACGTTGACCTGGCCCGGGCCGGTGCAGACGTTGACGGTGACCTCGGTGTCCTTCTCCACCCGCTGGCCGAACGACGGGCTCTGGTCGACCACCGAGCCCTTCTCGCAGGTGGTGTTCTGCACCGGGTCGCCCGCGGTGAACCGCAGCCCCGCCTGGGTGAGCGCCGCCTGCGCCTCGGCCTGTGAACGGCCCACCAACTGCGGCACCGAGACCTTCTCGTTGCCGGCCTGGTTGAGCCAGAGCGCGGTGCCGAGCGCGATCACCGCGAGCACGCCGAGCGCGGCGAACGCGGCGATCACCCAGGACGAGCTCTTGCGCTTGCCCGGGTCGCCGACCCGCGCCACCGGCTGCTGGCGGGTCTGCGGGCCCATCATCTGGGTCTGCTGCGCCTGGTGGTATCCGCCGCCCGCGGCGGCGCCCATCGGCATGGTCTCGTCGGCCGGCATCACCGGGGTGGCGAGCACCGGCCGGCCGGCGGCGGCGCGGAGCAGGTCCGCCCGCATCTCGCCGGCGCTCTGGTAGCGGTTGAGCGGGTTCTTCGACAGCGCCTTGAGCACGATGGCGTCGACAGCGGGGTTGACGTCCGGGTTGATCGTGCTCGGCGTCGGCGGCTGCTCCCGTACGTGCTGGTAAGCGACGCTGACCGGGCTGTCCCCGACGAACGGCGGGTGGCCGCAGAGCAGCTCGAACAGCACGCAGCCGGCCGCGTAGACGTCGGAGCGGGCGTCGACCGCCTCGCCGCGCGCCTGCTCCGGAGAGAGGTATTGCGCGGTGCCGATGACCGCGCTGGTCTGCGTCATCGTGGTGGCGCCGCTGGCCAGCGCCCGGGCGATGCCGAAGTCCATCACCTTGACCTGGCCGGTCTGGGTGAGCATCACGTTCCCGGGCTTGATGTCCCGGTGGATGATCCCGTGCCGGTGGCTGAACTCCAGCGCGGCGCACATGTCGGCGCAGATCTCCAGCGCCCGGCGCGGCTGGAGCCGCCCCTCGACGCCGAGGACCTCCTTGAGGGTCCGGCCGTTGACGAACTCCATCACGATGAACGGCAGGGTCTCGCCCGTGGGAGCGGTCTCCTCGCCGGTGTCGTAGACGGCGACGATGGCCGGGTGGTTGAGCGAGGCCGCGTTCTGCGCTTCGCGGCGGAACCGCATCTGGAAGGTGGCATCCCGGGCCAGGTCGGCACGGAGCATCTTGATCGCGACATCCCGCCCGAGCCGGAGGTCCCGGCCGCGGTGCACCTCGGCCATGCCGCCGTAGCCCAGCAGCTCGCCGACCTGATACCTGCCACCGAGCAGGCGGGCCTGCGCTGTCATCGCGTCTCTCGTCCTTCGCTCGTCGTCGTACCGCCGCCGGCCGGCAGGAGGCGTACCTCACGACGGTACGACGTGCGGACCGGATAGTCGCCTCCGTACGGCTGCACCGCGCCGGAGGTCACGCTCACACTCGCCGGAGCGGATGCGGTAGCACCGTATTTCCGGTACAGGAACGAAATCACGCCCGAGCAGAGGATGACCAGTACGGCCACCACGATCGCGGTCGTCCACAACCCGGACCGGGAGCGCCGGGGCGGAGCGGCGGCGGGCGGTCGCGCGTACCCCAGGGGGTTGTGCTGGGGCACGGGGCGTGGCTGCGGCACGGGGGCCGCGCCGCGCGGCGCCACCGGCGGGCGGGGCTGCGGAGCGGGGTGCGCGACCACTGCCGGGCGCGGCGCGGCGAGCGGCGGGTGGGCCGGGGACACGGGCGGCCGGGGTTGCGGACGGGGGGCGGCGGCCGGCGGCTGCGGACGCGGCATGGCGGTCGGCACCTGCGCCCGCGCGACGGGCGCGGCCGGCGAGGCGGGTACGCCGGAGATCGGGTGCCCGGCGCGTGCCGCCTGGGAGAGCGCGAGCTTGGCCTGCCGGGCGATGCTCGCCAGCGCGGCGGCGCTCGGCCAGCGCGCGGCCGGGTCCTTCGCCATGGCCCGCTCCACGATCGCGCGGACCTGCGGTGGGATGTCGGGCGGAAGCGCCCGCGGAGCGTCCCGCACGTGCTTCATGGCGATTTCGAGGGGGTTGTCCCCCTCGAACGGGCGGCGGCCGGCCAGGCACTGGTACGCGACCACGCCCAGCGCGTAGACGTCCGAGGCGGGGGTGGCGACAGCGCCGGTGGCCTGCTCCGGCGAGATGTACGAGGCGGTGCCGAGCACCGAGCCGGCGGCGGTGAGCTGGCCGACCAGGTCCGAGCGGGCGATGCCGAAGTCGGTGAGCACGAGCGTGCCGTTCGGCCGGACCAGCAGGTTGCCGGGCTTCACGTCGCGGTGCACGATGCCCTTCTCGTGCGCCGCGTGCAACGCGTCGGCGGCCTGCGCCAGCAGCGCCATCGTGCGCGCCGGGGTCAGCCGGCCGACGCGGCTGAGCGTGGCGGAGAGCGCGTCGCCCTCGACGTACTCCATCACCAGGAACGCGATGTGCTGGTCGCTGCCGAAGTCGTAGACGTCGACCACGCCGGGGTGGTTGATGGTGGCCATCGTCCGGGCCTCGCCGCGGAACCGCTCGGCGAAGCCCGGTTCGTCCAGCAGCGCCGGGAGCAGGCTCTTGACCGCGACGGTACGGCCCAGCACCTGGTCGGTGCCGCGCCACACGTCGCCCATGCCACCGCTGGCGATCCGCTCGTCGAGGCGGTAGCGGTTGCCGAGCTTGACTCCCGGACCGAGCACGTCAGCGCCTCCCGGAGTCGGCGATCGCCGCCGCCATGATCCGGCCGGCGATGCGGGCCGCCTCGGCGCTGCCGCCGCTGCCCGCCTGCTCCAGCTCGACGCAGACCGCGGAGAGCGGCGTGCCGTCCTTGTCCAGGGCGAAGCCGATGAACCAGCCGTGGTCCGGGGTGTTCGGGCCGGACTGGGCGGTGCCGGTCTTGCCGCCGACCACGAAGCCGTCGATGGCGGCTCGGCGGCCGGTGCCCTCCTTCACCACGTTCTGCATCATGTCGCGCAGGTCGGCGGCGACCTGGCCGCTGATCGGGCGGCGCAGCTCGCGCGGCTGGGCGGCGTCGTAGACGGTGGTGCGGTCCGGCCCGAGCAGCTGCTTGACGAGGTAGGGACGCATCTGCTTGCCGTCCTTGTTGGCCACCGCGGCGGCGATCATCGCGCCCTGCAACGGGGTCATCCGCACGTTGTTCTGGCCGATCGACGACTGCGCCAGCGCGGCCTGGTCGGTGCTGCCGTCCGGGTTCTGCATGTCGCCGGTGCGGCTGGCCGCCACCGGCAGGCCGCCCTCACCGAGCTGGCCGACGGTGAGGTCCTCCTGCTCGAAGCCGAACTGCTTCGCCTTCTCCTTGACCTTGTCGGAGCCGAGGCGGACGCCGAGCTGGGCGAAGCCGGTGTTGCAGGACTCGGTCACCGCCTCGCGCAGCGTCACCTGCGACTCGGGGCAGATCGACGGCGCGGCGTTGCGGATCGGCTGACCGGCGCCGGGCGCGGTGTAGCTGGAACCGGCCGGGATGCGGGTCTGCTGCCCGACGCCGTTCTCCAGCGCCGCCGCCGCCATGACGATCTTGAAGGTGGAGCCCGGCGGCAGCGTCTCGGACAGCGCCCGGTTCGCCAGCGGCCGGTCCTTGTCCTTCTCCAGCGCGTTGTACGCCCGGTCCGCCTCGGTGCTGTCGTGACTCGCCAGCGGGTTCGGGTCGAAGCTCGGCATGGAGACCAGCGCCTGCACCGCGCCGGTACGCGGGTCGATCGCGATGGCCGCGCCCTTGGTCGCGCCGACCTGGTTGTCGTTGAGCTGCTTGTACGCCGTCTGCTGGGCACCCTTGGACAGCGTCAGCAGCACGTTGCCGCCGCCGGTCTCGTCACCGGTGAACATGTCCTTGATCCGGCTGGCGATGAGCGCGTCGCTGGTGCCGGCCAGGAAGTCGTTCTCCACCCGCTCGATGCCGCTCGCGCCGCCGTTGACCGGCTTCCAGCCGAGCACGTGCGCGTACATCGCCCCGCCCGGGTAGGTGCGCTGGTACTTCAGCTCACCGCCGGTCTCCTTGCTGACCGCGTACGCGGTGCCGCCGACCTCGATGTTGCCGCGCTTGCGGTCGTACTCGGCGACCTGGACCCGGCCGTTGTAGTCGCTGTTGCGGTACTCGTCGGCCTTGTAGGCCTGGATCCAGTTCAGGTTCGCGAACAGCAGCCCGAACAGGACGATCACGACAACGCCGACGCGGCGCAGGGGGGCGTTCACGGCCGGATCACCTCCGTCGGGGCGCCGTGCAACTGCTCGGGCGGACCACCGGCCGGCCGGGCGGCCGGGCCACCACCGCCGGTCACCGGGCGACGGGCGCCGTCGGAGACCCGCAGCAGCAGGGCGATCAGCAGCCAGTTCGCCATCAGCGAGGAGCCACCGGCGGACAGGAACGGGGTGGTCTGACCGGTCAGCGGGATGAGCTTGCTGATGCCGCCGACGATGACGAAGACCTGGAGGCCCAGCGTGAACGCCAGACCACCGGCGAGCAGCTTGCCGAACGAGTCCCGTACCGCCAACGCGGCGCGCAGGCCCCGCTCCACGATCAGCAGGTAGATCACCAGCAGCGCGGAGAGACCGAACAGGCCGATCTCCTCACCGATGCCGGCGAAGATGAAGTCGGTCTGCACCTCGGGCAGCAGCGCCGGCTGGCCGCCGCCCGGCCCGGCACCGAACAGGCCGCCGGTGCCGAGCGTGAGCAGGCCCTGCACCAGCTGGTAACCCCTGTCGTACGGCTCGGCGAACGGGTCCAGCCAGATCTGCGCCCGGTCGTAGAAGTTCGCGAACGGGCCGCCGACGGTGCTGCCCAGCAGGTACGCCAGGTAGGCGCCGCCGAAGAACAGGATCAGACCGATGAGCAGCCAGCTCACCCGCTCGGTGGCGATGTAGAGCGTCACCACGAACATGCCGAAGTAGAGCAGCGAGGTGCCCAGGTCCTTCTCGAAGATCAGGACCAGGAGGCTGATCAGCCAGACCACGAGCACCGGGCCGAGGTCGCGCCCGCGCGGGAAGTCGATGCCGAGCACCCGCCGGCTGGCGAGCGAGAGCACCTCGCGCTTGCGCACCAGGTAGTAGGCGAAGAACGTGAGCAGGGCCAGCTTGGCGAACTCACCCGGCTGGATGGAGAAGAACGAGCCGAACTTGATCCACAGCTTGGCGCCGTTGATCTCGGAGAACCGGCTCGGCAGCACCGCCGGGATCATCACCAGCACGATGCCGGCCAGGCCCAGCGTGTACGCGTACCGGGACAGCGAGCGGTGGTCGCGCAGGATCGCCAGCAGCCCGGCGGCCAGCATCACCGCGAGCAGCGTCCAGGCGAGCTGCCGGCCGCCGGTGCCGGCGAAGACGGCCAGGTCCTCCCGCTCGGCGGGCGTGGCCTTGGCCAGGTCGTACCGCCGCAGGAAGCCGACCCCGATGCCGTTGAGCAGCGCCACCGCGGGCAGCAGCGCCGGATCGGCGTACGGCGCCAGCCAGCGGATCACCAGGTGCAGGCCGAGGAAGACCAGCCCCAGCGCGGCGGCCGGGATCCAGAAGTCGGGCGTGATCGTGTCCAGCGCCTTCGCCTCGACCATCGCCGCGTACGCCGCCACGAGCACCATGGCGAGCAGGAGCAGGGACAGCTCGGCGTTACGCCGAGACCGGGCCAGGCGTACGCCGGACTGCTCGCCCGTCGAAGCGGGCGAGGCGGCCGGTACGGCGGCTGCGGTCACGGATACGTCCTCGGGATCGAGCCGGCACTCACTCCGGCGACCGGCAACCCGCCGGGTCGGCCGGCGGAACGGTGTCGGAGGGTACGGCGTCGGGCGTGATGGTCGACGTCGGCGACGGCGCGCCGGGGGTCGGTGAGCCGGCAGGCGGCGCGGACGGTGTGGGGCTGCCGCTGGCCTGCGGGTTCAGCGCGCCCGTCGTCGTCACCGGGGTCGGGCCGGTCACACCGGGCGACGGGTCGGGCGGGCAGAGCGGCTTGAGGTTCGGGTTCGCCGGGTCCTCGCTCGTCAGCTCCGCCAGCCGGCGCTCCGCGTCCGGCTCGTTGCGGGCCTGGATACCCTGCTTCACCCGTTCCTGGGCGGCCAGGGTGAGGTCGTCGAGCCGGGCCTCGCTGCGCTCGTGCACGTTCGACAGGTCCAGCCCGGCGACCTGGCCGGGCACCCCACGGAAGACCGCGAGCTGGCCGTCGTCGGTGGCGCCGACGTAGTACTGCCGCTGGGTGTACGTCCACCCGCCGAACGCGCCACCGCCGACGATCACCGCGAGCGCCAGCACCATGGCGGCGGTACGCAGCGGCCGGCGGCGACGCCGCTCGGGCTCGTCGTCGCGGTTGTCCACCGGCTCCTCGGGCGCGGGCGGCCGGGGGGCGGACAGCGCCGAGGCGCGGGCCGCCGGGGTGGAGTCGTCGGCCGAGGTCGCCATGCCCCGGTCGCGGGCGGCGGCGCCGCCGACGATCGGGGACGCCTCGACGATGTCCTGGTCGGTGGCGTCAGCGATGATCACGGTGATGTTGTCCGGGCCGCCGCCGCGCAGCGCGAGCTGCACCAGGCGTTCCACGCACCGCTGCGGGTCGGGGTACTCCCGCATGGTGTCCGCGATGGTCTCCGCGCTGACCACGCCGGAGAGCCCGTCGGAGCAGATCAGGTAGCGGTCACCGGGCAGCACCTGGCGGACGCTGTACTCCGGGTCGATGTCGCGGCCGTCGAGCGCCCGGGTGAGCAGCGAGCGCTGGGGGTGGCTGCTCGCCTCCTCCGCGCTGATCCGGCCCTCGTCGACGAGCATCTGGACGTACGTGTCGTCCTTGGTGATCTGCGCGAACTCGCCGTTGCGCAGGAGATAGGCCCGCGAGTCACCGATGTGGACCATGCCGAGCTTGCTGCCGGAGAAGAGGGTCGCGGTGAGCGTCGTGCCCATCCCCTCCAGCTGCGGGTTGGCGTCCACGGTGTCGCGGAGCTGCTGGTTGGCGGTGCCCACGGCGGAGCGGAGCGCGTCGACCAGGGCGTCACCGGGGACGTCCTCGTCGAGTGGCGCCATGGCACCGATGACGATGTTGCTGGCGACGTCACCGGCGGCCATGCCGCCCATGCCGTCGGCCACGGCGAGCAGCCGCGGTCCGGCGTAGACGGAATCCTGGTTGCCGTCTCGGATCAGACCGCGGTCGCTGTGGGCCGCGTAGCGCAGGGTCAGAGTCATGGCCGTAATTCGAGGGAAGTGCGGCCGATCCGGATCGGCACGCCGAGGGGGACGGGGGTTGGTCCGGTGACCTTAGCGCGATCGAGATAGGTGCCGTTAGTCGATCCGAGGTCCTCGACGTACCACTGCCCGTCGCGGGGCACCAGCCGGGCGTGTCGCGCCGAGGCGTAGTCGTCGGTGATCACCAGGGTCGAGTCCTCCGCGCGGCCGATGGTGATCTGGGCCTCCCCGAGCGTGATCCGGGTGCCGGCGAGCTGACCGGCGGTGACCACCAGCTGGTGGGCGGCCCGGCCGCGCTTGGCCTTCGCCGGCTTCCCCGGCTGCCCGGTCGACGCGCCGATCCCCCGCGGCGCGGCCACGAGCCGGCCCGACCGGGCGCCGGCGAAGAGGTCCCGGCGGATCACGCCGACCACCGTGAACACGAAGATCCACAGCAGGATCAGGAACCCGAACCGGGCGACGGTGATGACGAGTTCCGGCAACGCGGATCAGCCGTCCACGCGGAAGGTCAGCGTCGTGGTGCCGAGCTGGATCATGTCGCCGGGGTTGAGGGCTACCGCCGAGACCCGCTGGCCGTTGACCATCGTGCCGTTGGTGGAGCCCAGGTCGGTCAGCACCACCTGGCCGCCGTCGAAGTCCAGCCGGGCGTGGCGCCGGGAGATGCCGACGTCGGGCAGGCGCAGGTTGGCCTGGTCGCCGCGGCCGATCACGGTCGAGCCCATCTGGAGCGGGTAGGTGCGGCCGTCGCCGGAGACCAGGCGGACGTTGCGGCCGCCGCCGTGACCGGGCGGAGGGCCGTAGCCGCCACCCTGGTCGTACGCCGGGTACGCCGGGCCGGCGTCGTAGCCGCCGGGCGCGGAGACCGGGGCGACGTCCCCACCGGTGTAGACCTCGGCGGTGACCCGGAACATGCCGGTGTCCAGGCCCTCACCACGTTCGACCTCGACGATCACGTCGCCGTAGACCGTCCACGCCTGCTCGCCGATGAACTCGGCCTGCGACTGGGCCAGCTCCTGGGCCAGCGCCGCAGCGTACGGCGCCAGCCGACTGTGGTCGTAGGGCGAGAGATCGATCACGTAGCGGTTGGGCACAAGGGTGCGCCCACCGGCCAGGATCGCCTTGTGCGCCTCGGCCTCCCGCTGCATGGCGTTGAGGATCTCCACGGGGTGGACCACCCCTTTGAAGACCTTGGCGAAGGCCCCCTCGACCAGGCCTTCCAGACGCTTCTCGAAGCGTTGCAGCACGCTCACCGGCTCCTCCTCGGGTCCCGAGGCAATGATGGTATCCGGACACCGCCTCCGCAGCTCACACGCCGCTCGGCCGGCTGCCGTCGGCCCGTTCGTGACCAGGCCCGCGGACGTGCTAAAGTTTCGCCCGCCACGAGCGGTGATCGTTCGTGGCGTGGCCAGTGGACAGCGTAATATGTCCCGGCACCCGCCGCAGATGGCGGGCGCGGGATGCGATATGGTGTTCCGGGTCGTGCCACGGGGATGTGGCGGAATGGCAGACGCGCACGGTTCAGGTCCGTGTGTCCGAAAGGACGTGGGGGTTCAACTCCCCCCATCCCCACCAGAGCAAGGGCTCCGCACATCGCGGGGCCCTTGCTTCGTATCGGGGCGTTCCGGACGTCACGCTATGCTCCGATGGTTTCCCTGCCTCCCACGGACCAGGAGTGGCGTGTGACTGTCGCGTTGGTGACCGGTTCCGGCGGTCTGATCGGCTCCGAGGCGGCCCGGCACTTCGCCGGACTGGGTCTCGACGTGGTCGGCATCGACAACGACATGCGGCGGTACTTCTTCGGCGAGGACGGCTCCACAGCCTGGAGCCTGGACCGGCTCGCCGCCGACCTCGGCTCCGCGTACACCCACCACGCCGTCGACATCCGCGACCGCGACGGGCTGGAGCAGGTCTTCAAGCGGTACGGCAAGGACATCGCCGTGGTGATCCACAGCGCCGCCCAGCCGAGCCACGACTGGGCCGCCAAGGAGCCGTTCACCGACTTCGACGTGAACGCCGGCGGCACGCTCAACGTGCTGGAGAACACCCGGCGGCACGCGATCGACGCGCCGTTCATCCACTGTTCCACCAACAAGGTGTACGGCGACCGGCCGAACTCGCTCCCGCTGATCGAGCTGGAGACCCGCTACGAGCTGCCCGAGGACCACCGCTGGTACGACGGCATCACCGAGGACATGTCGATCGACGAGTCGCTGCACTCGATCTTCGGCGCCTCGAAGGTCGCCTCCGACGTGATGGTCCAGGAGTACGGCCGCTACTTCGACATGAGGACCGCCTGCTTCCGGGGCGGCACGCTCACCGGGCCGGCGCACTCCGCCGCCGAGCTGCACGGCTTCCTGGCGTACCTGATGCGGTGCGTGATGGAGAGCCGGACGTACAACCTCTTCGGCTACAAGGGGAAGATGGTCCGGGACGCGATCCACTCGCACGACGTGCTGACCGCGTTCGAGGCGTTCTTCCGCGAGCCGCGCTCCGCCCAGGTCTACAACCTCGGCGGCGGCCGGCACTCGAACACCTCGCACATCGAGGCGTTCCGGATCGCCCAGGAGATCACCGGCCGCGAGGCCCGGATCAACTACGTCGAGCAGGCCCGCACCGGCGACCACCAGTGGTACGTCAGCAGCATGGCCCGGTTCGAGGAGCACTACCCCTCCTGGAAGATCACGTACGACGTGCCGATGATCCTGCGCGAGATCTACGAGGCCAACGTCGACAAGTGGGTGCCGAAGGCATGACCACCGGGACCAAGCGCAACGTGCTCGGCGTCGGGGTCGACGCCACCGACTACACCCGGGCCACCGAGGCCGTGGTGGCGGCCGCGCACGAGCGCCGCCCGCTGGCGCTCACCGCGCTCGCCGTGCACGGCGTGATGACCGGCGTGCTCGACCCGGCGCACAACGCCCGGCTCAACTCGTTCGACGTGGTCACCCCGGACGGGCAGCCGGTGCGCTGGGCGCTCAACCTGCTGCACGGCGCCGGGCTCACCGACCGTGTCTACGGGCCGGAGCTGACCCTGCGGGTGCTCGCCCGGTTCGCCGAGGAGGGGCTGCCCGTCTACCTCTACGGCTCCACCGAGGAGACGCTGTCCCGGCTCGTCCCGGCGCTGGAGCGCAAGTTCCCCGCGCTGAAGATCGCCGGAGTCGAGCCGTCCAAGTTCCGTGCCGTCGCGCCGGGCGAGGACGCCGAGATCGCCGACCGGATCCGGGCCAGCGGCGCCCGCCTCGTCCTGGTCGGGCTGGGCTGCCCGCGCCAGGAGGTCTTCGCGTACGCCATGCGCCCGCTGCTGGACATGCCGCTGATGGCCGTCGGCGCGGCCTTCGACTACCACGCCGGCCTGCTGCGCAACCCGCCACCGTGGATGCAGCGCGCCGGGCTGGAGTGGTTCTGGCGGCTCGGCCTGGAGCCCAAGCGCCTGTGGCGCCGGTACGTCATCCTCAACCCGGCCTACCTGGCCCGGCTCGCGGCCCAGAAGACCGGCCTGTGGAAGGCCACGCCGCCCGCGCCGGCCACCGGGCGTCCCGCCACGTTCGACGTCTGACCCCCACCCCTACGGGCAGGGGTACGGGACGAACCGGGGTGCCGTCCCGGATTCGGCGGACGCCGGAACGGGCAAGGCTAGGGGGCATGGATGACCGTCTGGCCCTGCTGCTTCCCGTCGCCGCCGTCTGGCTCGCCGCCGGACTGGTCGCGGAGGCCCTGCCCGGCATCGACCGCGCCCGGGCGCTGCGCCGGCGTACCGGATGGTTGTCCGCCCTGGTCCTGACCGGCCTCGCGCTCACCGCGGCGGTCCTCGCCGCGGGCCTGCAGAGCGCCGGCGACACCACAGTGGACCGGGCCGCCGCCGCACTCGGCGTCGCCGCGGTGCCGGCGGCCGTGGTGGCGATCTGCACGGTACGGCGGGTCCGGCGGCTGCGGTCCGGCGCGGGCGCGTTCGCGACGGCGCCGGGAACGCCCGCCCCGCACGGGCTGCGCGCGGCGGCGGCGCACCCGCTGATCGCGCTGCCGCTCCAGGCGACGGCGATCGCGGTGCTGGTGGCGGTGCTGCCGGCGGTCGGCGTCGACCTCTTCGCCGCGCCGGGCGTCGCCGGACCGGTGATCACCGTCGGGGTGCTCGGCGTGTGCGCGATCGGAGTACGCCACGCGCTTCGGCACAACCGGCTCGCCGAGCGGGCGATGCCGGCCGCCGAGGCGGTGTCAGCGCGACCGGCTCGCGCCCTGCACGTATAGCAGTTCCAGGATCGCGCGGGTCGCCTCGAACCAGCGGTCCAGCCAGCCGGGCGGAGGCACGCTGCCCTTCGGCGGCAGCTCCATCAGCAGGCCGCGCAGCAGCGGGTGGTCCACCAGGGACTCCTGCTGCTCGACCGGCCAGCCGCTCGGCGGGAAGGACGGCTCGGTCAGCGGGTTGGGGTCCAGCGACGGCAGCGACAGCGGCGCCGCGGCCTGCTCGGGGACGCCACCCTCGCGGGTGTCCTCGCCGTCACCGGAGACCACCTCGGTGAGGACGGTGTCCCGGCGGGCACCCCGGTACTTGCCACCGAAACGCTCGGGCTTGCCCGGGCCGCTGGTGAGGTTCTCTGAACCGATCGTCGTCATCCGTCTCGCCTGCCTTGTTCGGTTGCCGATCCGTGCGGTTCAACGAGGCGGATCGGAACTGGCGACGGGTGCCCGGCGCCGCGCGGGCACCCGGACGCGAATGGTCCCGCCCGGCGGCGCTGCCGGGCGGGACCACATCTCGGTGCCGGTCAGCTCCGGCCGAACACGCCGTTCCGGGCGCGGGCGACGAAGGCGTGCCAGTCGCCCGGAGCGAAGACCAGAGCCGGGCCGGTCTTGTCCTTCGAGTCCCGCACTCCGACCGCCCCGGTCACGTACGCGACCTCGACGCAGTTGTCGCAGTTCGGCCCGCTCTTCGAGCTCTTGAACCACGTCGCCTGCGTCAGGTCCACGGGGAACTCCTTGGTCGCCATTTCCACAGTGGCTCCTCTGCCAGTTTCGCGATGTGTGCGATGGACTCCTCCGGGCGCATGGCTGCTGCTCGAATGTGATCGAAGATGAAGCTGTACTTCTGCAGTTCGTCACTCTTCTCCAGGAAGAGCCCACCCGTGGCGTTCTCCGCGTACACGACATCGGGATCACTCGGCTCGGGGAAGCTGAGGATCGTGAAGGTCCCGTCCATGCCGGCGTGCGCTCCCACCTCGAAGGGCAGGACCTGCACTGTCACGTTCGGCAGTTCGGCCACCTCCACCAACCGCTTGAGCTGGCCACGCATCACCACGTCGCCGCCAACCGGCCGGCTCAGCACCGCCTCATCGAGCACCACCCACAGATCGACCGGATCGTCCTGCGTCAACAACGACTGACGGCCCAGACGGACACGCACCCGAGTGTCGACCTGTTCGTCGGTGAAGTCCGGCCGGGCCGCCCGGATCATCGCGCCGGCGTACTCCTCGGTCTCCAGCAGACCCGGCACCACCTGCTGCTCGTACGCGCGGATGGAGCTGGCCGCGGCCTCCAGGCCGACGTACGCGCCGACGAGCACCGTGCTGTACGGATGCCACCAGCCCTTCTGCCGGGCCTCCCGGGCGATCTGCACCAGCTCGTCGCTCTCCGCGCCGACCACCCCGTAGATGCGGAGCATGTCGCGTACGTCGCGCGGGGTCGCCGTGGTGTGGCCGGTCTCGATCCGGGAGATCTTGGACGCCGAGCACTCCAGCTGCTCGGCGACGACTTCGATGGTGATGCCCGCCGCCTCCCGCTGCCGGCGGAGTTCCGCCCCCAGCCGGCGTCGCCGGATGGTGGGGCTGCGCCGTTCGCTCACGGAGTCTCCTCAGTTCGCGACTGCGGGGCTCGCAGGACCGGCTCACTCCTCGCACTCACGGAGTCTCCTCAGCTCGCGACTGCGGGGCTCGCAGGACCGGCTCACTCCTCGCACTCACGGTGCCACCTCAGCTCGCGACTGCGGGGCTCGCAGGACCGGCTCACTCCTCGCGCTCACGGTGCCGTCCATCGGCTTGCGGGAACACGCTTCACAGTCACCCGGCTACCTCCGGTCGGTCGCGCCCCGGTTCGGCTCCCACCGCGGGCGCGACCGGCGGGCGGCGGGTGTGCGTTCGCGGCAGGGGTGGTGCCGGTCGTCGACCGGCCGCGACGGGCGAAACCGGCGTCCAGTGTGCCGCTCCGATACCTGACGCTTCAAGTTTCGGTGTTTGCGTGTCCGACTCACCTATCAGCAAAACTCGACGTGCAACTTGCATGTCGCACGTCCCTGATGCAGTCTGTCCGTATGGCACGGGTTACTCACCGTCTTCGCTTGATCTCCGGGAGTGGTGACACCACGATCCGTGGGACGGCCGGAGGGGAGCCGTCCCGCGCCGTGAGACCTGCCCCGGAATGAAGACCCCGTCGCTGCACGTCAGCTTGGCTGCGGCGGCGGGAGCGGTAACCGGGAGCAGCCGGGTGATGGTCGGGTGGCGGTCCGCCACCGCGGGTACGGCCCGACCAGCACCGACCCACCGACCGCCGGTCCACGAGGCAGACCCCCCGTCACCGGACCGCACCGACCCCCGTTCGCCTCGCCGGTCCCGCCGGCCGAACTTCCCAGGAGCCCATGTGCTTCCCCGCTCCGGTGACGTACTGCACGTGACACGCGCGGCGAGTGTCCAGTTCCTCCGACCGATCATGTTCCGGGTGATCCGGGTGCTCGACTGGCCGACCTACGACGGTTGGCTCTGGCTCGACGGCTACGAGTTGAACGCGGCGGGGGACGCGGTCAACCGAAGGTCGATCTTCGTACACCAGGAGGGGTTGCGGCAGCTCCAGGCCGCGCCGGCTCCGCGTCAGCACACCGTGCGGACGGCCCGCCGCCCCGTGGTCCGGACCCCGGTCCGGGTCGGCTGACCTCACGATTCCCGGTCGGGAGGGCGTGCCGTCGCCATAGAATCGGTACGCCCACCCCGGCATGTTCCACCCCGCGCGCCATGGACCCTGAACCTGGGATGGTCATGGTCAACTTGCCCGCCGCGCGCCGGCACCACCGGTCCCGTATCGGCTATGCCCTCGGGCTCTTCCTCTTCCTCGTCACCGCGACCGCCCTCGCGCTCGCGGTACGTCATCCCGCCTTCTCCGCCACCCAGCAGCTCGCCGAGCCCGTACCGGCCCCGGAGATCACCGTGGCCGGCGAGGAAGGCCGGTCGGGGTCCGACGCGGCCGGGTCCGACAACGCCGGGTCCGGTCCGGCCGACTCCGATGCCGCCGGCTCCGATGCCGCCGACTCCGACGAGCCGGACGACGAGGGCGGCTGGGCCGGCGCCGACCCGGCGGAGGACGAGGACGAACCGGCCTCGGGTGCCGGGGGCGGCGAGGGCGCGCTCGCCGAACGGCCCACCGACACGACCGACAACCTTAGCCGGTCGCTGTTCTACTCCGGGCTGCTCGGGCTCGCCATCTCGCTGGCCGGGCTGGGTCTGGTCGGCACCCGCAGACGCCAGTGGTGAGTCAGGGGCGCATCAGGGCGTGGTGGTCGTCGCCGGAGCCGATCCGAAAGTGCTCGGCCCTCTCGTCGGCGGCGCGGGTACGGCCACCACGATGGTGACCCGGTCGTCCTCGCCCACCGGGTAACCGGCCTCCGGATCGGTGGAGATCACCGTGCCGGCGGGGCGGTCCGACGCCCGCCGCTGCACCCGGTAGTCCAGGTCCAGCCGGTCGAGCGCCGCCCGGGCAGCCGCCTCCGGCAGCCCCACCAGCGGCGGCATCGGCACCTCGACCGGTGCGGTCGTGGCCGGGGGCGTACTCGGCGGTGAGCTACTCGGCGCCGCACTGGTCGGCGCGGCGGTCGTCGGGGCGGCGCTCGTCTGCGCCGAGATGCTCGGCACCGCTGGGCCCGGATCGGAATTCCGGTCCGCGGCACGCAGCGCCAGCCACACCCCCACCCCGATCAACCCGAGCAGGAGCAGCGCCAGGATGCCGAGCAGGATCGGCATCCACCAGCGGCGCCCGGCCTGCTCGTCGCCGTACCACTCGGCCCCGGGCTCGGGATAGCCCGCCGGCCGTGGTGGCGGCACCCCGGCCCGGCCGGACCAGGCGCCCACCGGTTCCTGCGGGGCGGTGGCGTCGAGCGGACGGCGCGGACCGCCCTGCCCGGCGGGGCCGCCCGGTCCTGCCACCCCGCCCTGTCCTGCCGGTGCGCCGGGCAACGGGCGGGTGGCGTCGCCCGCGTTCCGTGGCATGGCGCGGGTCGCCTCCACGTCTTCCCCGGCTGCATTCCGCGGCATCGCCCGCGTGGCGTCCACGTCCTCGCCGGCTGCGCCCCGGGGCATGGCGCGGGTGGCGTCCGCATCCTCCCCGGCCGCGTTCCTCGGCATCGCCCGCGTGGCGTCCGCGTCCGGCTCGGGAGGCGACGCTCGGGACGGGTCGGCGTCTGCACCGGCCGCGTCGCGAGGCATCGCGCGGGTCGCGTCGGCGTCCGGGGGCAGCGCCCGGGTCGCGTCCGCGTCACCGGCGGGCGGTTCCTGACGGTCGTCGCTCATGGCACGTCCTTTCCCCCACCGGGACGGGGCGCACGGCCCTCGATCGTCCACCGTAACGGTCCCCGGCGACACCGGCTGGGATCAGCGCGCCGCGCCCGTCAGGGAGTCGGCGACGGGGAGACGGTCGGCGGCGTGGACGCCGTGTCGCCGCAGGTGAGCGTCACCTGGTCGTTCCACCGGGCGGTGCCACCGGCCACCGGCTCCTGCGCCGTGACCGGACCCTGGCGTCCGGTGGCGTACCGGGGATAGAGCCCCGCCTCCACCAGGTCGTCGGCCGCGTCGGAGCAGGACAGCGTGCTCACGTCGGGCACGGTGACGGCCGGCGCCGGCCCGGCGACCCACACGGTGACAGTGGTGCCGCGCTTCACCGGGGTGCCGGGAGCCGGTGAGGTGCGCTCCACGGTGCGTCCGGCGCCCGTACCGAACACCAGGCGCCAGCCGAGCCGGCGCTCGCGCAGGTCCCGGCGGGCCTGCTCGAAGTCCACGCCCACCACCTCGGGCACCGTGAGCCCGGCCGGGGCGCTGCTGCGCGTACCGGTCGGCCGGGCGGTGGCGGTCGGCGGCGCTGTGGTCGCGGAGGCCGATGTGGACGCGGCATCGACCGGTGCGGCGTCGCCGGGTGTGGCCGGGCGCTCCGGCTCACCGGCGAGGATCCACCCGACGCTGGCACCGATCACTGCCAGCAGGATCACGGCCACGCCACCGCCGAGGAGCATCCTGCCCCGCCCCGGTCCGCCGCCGTCGGCTACCGGTTCCCGCTCGTCCGTCATGCTCCCCGCCCCGATCATCGACGACCGTATCCGTTGCTGCGGAACGGTCACGGCCTGTCGTCACGACTCGCCGCGCCGACCTCGGGACGTTACGCTCCCCGGCATGGTCAGACGGGGCTGGGGAGGATCGACAGCCGCCGCGCTCGGCGTCGCCGCCGGCGCGGGCGCCGCGCAGCTCGGTTTCGGGTACGGGCTGGGCATCATCAACTGGGCGCCGGCCGGCGCGGTACGGGCCGAGGCGGCCTGGGTGGCGAGCCTCGCCTGGGCGACCTGGATCGCGGCGACATCGGTCATCGTCGGTGCGGTCTGCGCCCAGCGCCTGCGCGGGAGCGACGACGAGCCGCGGGGCACACTGCCCCGGCTCGGCCTGGCGCTCGCCGCGGGTGCCGGCGCGATCGTCACCGTGCTGCTGGTGGCGGTTCCGGCGCGGGCGGCACGGGTGCCGGACGTCTCCGCCCCGCAGGTCGTCGCCGCCGCGTACGCGGGTGCGGGGCTGCTGCTCGGTGTGCTGCTCGCCGTCTGGGCACTGCACACCCGGGCCGCCGCCACGAACCTGATCGCCACCACCGGCTGGCTCTGGCTGCTCGCCGTGGTGTCGGTGGTCGACGGGGTGGTCGCCGGTCGTGGCCTGACCACCGCCCAGCTCGGCATCTGGCAGATCAGCGCAGACCGTGGCGCGTTCTGGATCCGCGACTACTTCTACTGGCCCGGGGCGCTCCTGTCAGTGCTCTCCGCCCTGGTGATCGGCCTGGTGGCGGCCCGCCGAGCCGCCCGTGCACCCGAGATCCGGGTCGGTGCGGCGGCCTCCGGGGCGGCCGGGCCGCTGCTCGTCGCGCTGGCGTACCTGCTGGCCGTGCCGCGCCTCGCCGGGATCGCCGCGGAACAGTTGTCGGCCCATCTGATCGCCCCGTACGCGGTGATCGCCGGTGTCGGCGGTTCGATGGTGATGGCCGCGCTGGCCCAGCGCGGCGAGCGCCGGAGCGCCGAGCGGGTGACACTGCCACGGCAGCGCACCGGCGAGCCGGACGAGATCAGCGGGGATGCCGACCCGGCCCCCACAGACCCGACCGAGGCGGACCCGCAGTCGCCGCCGGGCACCTCGAAGTCGGACACGAAGGCTGCGGGCCGGTCAGGCACGTCGCCGTCGGGCACCTCGAAGTCGGGCACGCCGGCTGCGGGCCGGTCGGACAAGTCGGCGGCGAGCGGATCGGCTTCGGGCCTGTCAGACACCCCGGCGTCGGGCCGGTCCGTGCCGGACGGCTCCGCGTCGGGCCGGTCGGCGTCGGGCCTCGCCGACCAGGCGACCGCGCCGGACAAGGCACCGGACACGTCGGTCGGGCCGAGCCGGAACACCGGGGTGGAGGACGGACCGGGCACGGCATCCGGCCGGACGGACACCGAGCGGGGTCGTGCCACCCGGTCCGCCACCGGCCGCCGGGGCCGGGCCATACCACCGCAGCGGCAACCCGAGGCATCCGAGCAGGCCGTCCCCGCAGGACCACACGACGGAACGAACCCGCAGGACGACACCCCGTCCCCGGGCAAGCCTTCCCCAACCGACCCACCGACCACCGACACCACCCGCCGCCGAGGCCGCTGAGCCCTCCCCACACCCACCCAGCCGCGCCGATCTTGCAGTAGTGGCCCCTCGAATATCCCGAATGGGAGGTTTGTCAGGGCGACAAGTGCAAGATCGACGAGGCGGAGGGAGGGCGAGGGCGGGCGGGCCGGGGGTCAGTCGACGGGCCAGGTGTGGACGGGTTCGTTGCCGCGTTGCAGCTCGGCGTACCGCTGGACCATGTGGTGCAGCGCGGCTTCCCGGTCCAGGCCCCGGGTCCGCTCGGCCGTCCACACCGTCTCGGTCTGCCAGACCGCACCGTTGCGGCCGGTACGGCAGCGGCCCTCGATCACGCCGAGCAGGCGGTCCCGCTCGGCCGGGGCGACGCCGAACCGGTCCAGCCCCTGCGCGGCCACCGGCAGCAGCGTGTCGAGGACGAGCTTGGTGACCGGCACGTCGCCGAGCCGGGGCCAGTGCAGGACCGCCTCGATGCCGCGCCGGGCGGCGGCGTGGAAGTTCTCCTCAGCGGAGCTGAACGTCAGCTGGCTCCAGATGGGACGGTCCGCCTCGGCGAGGCCGCGGGCCAGCCCGAAGTAGAACGCCGCGTTGGCGAGCATGTCCACCACCGTCGGGCCGGCGGGCAGCACCCGGTTCTCCACCCGCAGGTGCGGGCGGTCGTTCATGATGTCGTAGACCGGCCGGTTCCAGCGGTAGACGGTGCCGTTGTGCAGTCGCAGCTCACCGAGCTGGGGCACGCCGCCGGCGTGCAGCACCTCGACCGGGTCCTCCTCCTCGCAGATGGGCAGCAGCGGCGGGAAGTAGCGGACGTTCTCCTCGAACAGGTCGAAGATCGAGGTGATCCAGCGCTCGCCGAACCACACCCGGGGGCGTACGCCCTGGGCCTTCAGCTCGTCGGGCCGGGTGTCGGTGGCCTGCTGGAACAGCGCGATCCGGGTCTCCGCCCAGAGCTGCCGGCCGTAGAGGAACGGCGAGTTGGCGCCGACGGCGACCTGTACGCCGGCGATCGCCTGGGAGGCGTTCCAGTAGTCGGCGAAGCTGTCCGGCGCGACCTGGAGGTGGAACTGGAGGCTGGTGCAGGCGGCCTCCGGCGCGATCGAGTCGGTGTGCGTACGCAGCCGCTCGACGCCGTTGATGTCCAGTTCGATGTCCTCGCCGCGGGCGCCGACGATCTGGTCGTTGAGGACGCGGTACCGCTCGTTCGTGGAGAGGTTGTCGGCGACCAGGTGGCGTTCGGTGAGCGTGGGCAGGATGCCGACCATCATGATCGTCGCGTCGGACTTGGCGGCCCGCTCGTCGGCGCGGCTGAGGCTGCTGCGCAGGTCCTGCTCGTAGTCGGCGAAGCCGCCGCCCTCGATCAGCCGGGGCGAGGCGTTCAGTTCGAGGTTGAACTGCCCCAGTTCGGTCTGGAACAGCGGGTCGGCGATGTCGGCCAGGATCTGGTCGTTGCGCATCGCCGGTTCGGCGGCGGCGTCGATCAGGTTCAGCTCGATCTCCAGCCCGGTCATCGGGCGGTCGGCGTCGAAGCCGAAGTCGTCGAGCATCAGCGCGAAGACGTCCAGACATCGCCGGACCTTCTGCCGGTAGCGGACCCGATCCTCCCGGGAGAAGGCGCCCTGCTCGACGTCTCTGCCCATGTGTCCTCCCGGCGCCGGTGCGACGGAACCGTACCGTTCCGCAACGCATTGTGAACCATTCGCGTGGTGGGCGTAAGTGCGCCCACCCCGCCGCCCGGCTGGACGGGCGACAGGTCTGCACCTGTACCCCGTCACCGCCGTCACCAGCGCGTCCGTGTCGGAGAACTTCACGTGACGATTCGCACCGCCGGGGCGTACGCGAGAAGGGCCCGCACCGTCGGCGGACGGTGCGGGCCCTGCGGGCCGGTGCCGGGCTCAGCCCTGGCGGATGGCCTCACCCTCGATCTCGATCTTGATCTTGCGGCCGACCAGGACGCCGCCGGTCTCCAGCGCCACGTTCCAGGTCAGGCCGAAGTCCTCGCGGTCGATCTCGGTGGAGGCGGAGAAGCCGAAGATGTCCTGCCCGAACGGGCTGCGGCCGACGCCCTCGAACTCCACCTCGAGCTCGACCTGACGGGTCACGCCCTTGATGGTCAGCTCGCCGACGAGCACGAACTCGTTGCCGTCGCGGGACTTCACCTCGGTGCTGCGGAACTCCAGCGTCGGGAACTGCTCCGCGTCGAGGAACTCCGGGCTGCGCAGGTGCGCGTCGCGGTCGGCCTGGGCGGTGTTGATGCTGGCCGCCTGGATGCTGGCGGTGACCGTGGACTGCATCGGGTCGTCGGTGACGGTGATGGTGGCGGTGGCGTCCGCGAACTCACCGCGTACCTTGCTGACCATCATGTGCCGCGCGACGAAGCCGACACGCTTGTGCGCGGCGTCCAGCACGTAGGTGCCGGGGGTGGGGATGGTGAGACCCTCCCAGTCGCGGGTAGTCGCCTCGGTGCTGCTGGTCATGATGCTCTCCTCCGGAGAAGAATGTTTAGGAGCCCAACGACTGACTGAGCAACTATAGTTGAGACAATATTCCCCGTGTCAAGTGTTGCTAGGATGGTGGCGTGGACCAGAACGTGTTCGACGACCCCCGGATCACTGCCGTCGGCCTGCTCGTCGAGGCGCATGCCGGGCTCGCCGCCCGGTTCGCCGCCCAGTTCGAGGAGCACGGCCTCTCCCCGGTCGAGTTCGAGGTGCTGACCCGGCTCGCCCGCTCACCCAACAACCAGCTGCGGATGACCGATCTGGCCGCACAGACCTCGCTCTCCACCAGCGGCGTGACCCGCGTGGTGGACCGGATGGAGCGGGACGGGCTGATCTGCCGGCGCGCCTGCCCGTCCGACCGGCGCAGCTCCTTCGCGGTGGTGACCACCGCCGGCCTGAGCCGGCTGGACGACGTCCTTCCCGGCCATCTGCGGATCATCGAGCAGTGGTTCACCAGCCAGCTCGACCCGGCGCAGCTCGACGGGCTGCTGGACGGGCTGCGCCGGGTACGCGACGCGGTCCATCCCGGCGCCACGGCCGGCAGCACCGAGCCGGCCGAGGACGCCGCCTGACGGTCCGCCAGTCACCGGCAGAATGACCGGCAGAACCGCCAGGGCAGCCGGACAAAGCGGTCCGTATATTCGCGAATCGGTCGTCGCGCCTCGGTAGTCTTCCGGCAGCGGGGGGCACCGGGGGGTGCTGGCGCGAGCGTGGAGCGAGGGGCAGCACCAGGGGGCTACTTCGCTCGCGCCACCCCCGCGCCCTCCGCCTCCCCGTGCCCGGCCGACGCGACCCGCCGTCCACCGGCGCTCATCGCCCGCGCCGGGCCGACAGGGAGAACAGCAACTCCTCCTCCTGCGGTAGCAGGCTGACGCCGGTGACCTGCCGCGCCGCGTCCAGCCGGTCCAGCACACGCGGGTCAGCGGTACTGACCGCCAGCCCCACGAGCGCCTCGACCAGATCCCGCCGGTCGGCGACTCCCTCCGCCGCGTCCGCAGCCGCGGCGAACCACTCCGCCGCCAACTCGCGGTCTCCCCGGTGCAGCGCCACGTGGCCCTCGATCAACCCGCGCAGCGCGTCCTCGGTGCGGGCGTCACCGCCCGCGCCGGGCGGGTCGAGCATCTCCACCGCTGGTGGACGGCGCCGGCCCGGCACCGCGCCCGACGGCCACAGCTCGGCGACGGTGGCCAGCGCCTCGTCGGTGCGCCCGGCGTGGGCGAGCGCCAACCCGACCGCCCCGACCGTCCGGCGCCGCCGCCCGGGATCGCCCAGCTCCGCGAGCGCGGCGGCCACCCGGCGCCCCTGCTCGACCGCCTCGGCGAACCGGCCCTCCAGGCGGGTCAGCTCGGCCTGATCGGCCCGCGCCAGCACACGCAGGCGCTGGTCACCGCACTGTGCCGCCAGCCGGTCGACGGTGGCCAGCCGCCGCCGGGCGCCGGCCAGCCGCCCTTCGCGTACGTCGTGCCAGGTCAGGTGCGCCTGGGCGACGGCCATCTCGCGTACCCGGTGGTGCCGGGTGGCCGCCGCCAGCGCGGCCTCGGCCTGCTCGCGGGCCTCGTCGTGCGCGCCGAGCCCGAGCAGCAGCGCGCAGAGCACCGAGCGGGCGGACAGCTCGCCGGTCACGTCGCCCGCCTCGGCGAAGACGACCAGGGCGGCCCGGGCCGCCGGCAGTTCCTCCGCGCCCGCGCCGTGCTCGGCGGCCAGCCGGGCCGCGCCGAGCATGGCCCAGGCCCGCAGAGTGGGCCGGGCACCCGCGGTACGCGGATCGGCGAGCAGCCGACGCAGCCGACGGCGGCCGGAGACGTCCCGCCCGCGCAGCCGCCACCATCGCGGCAGTGAGGCGGCGAGCAGGAGCGCGGTCTCCGGTGCGTGCTCGGCGGCGTACGTCAGCGCGGCGGTGATGTCGCTCGTCGCCTCGTCGAGCGCGCGCACCGCGCCGGACATCTGTGCGCCCACCAGCCCCGGCGCGGTGCGGTGGACCAGACCGGCGATCACCGCCGCGTGCCGCATCCGGATCCGGGCGGTCTCGCCGTCGGCGTCGGCCTGCTCCGCGGCGAAGTCACGGACCGCGTCCAGCAGGCGGAACCGGAACGGGCCGGTGCCCCGGACACTGAGCAGGCCCAGCTCGCGCAGCCGGTCCAGCAACGGCGCGGCGTCCCACCGCCGGCCGCCGTCGGCGAGCAGTTCCTCGGCCAGCTCGACCGACCAGCGGTTACGGAACGCGGACAGCCGCCGCAGCGCCGCCCGGTCGGCGGTGGCGAGCAGGTGATAGCTGCTCGCCACGGCGTCGCGCAGCGTCACAGTGCCGGCGGACGGGTCGGCGGGCTCCCAGCCGGGGCGTACGCCGGTCAGGTCCAGGACGCGGTCGCCGTAGCGGTCGAGCAGTTCGGTGACGTCGAGGATGCGTCCCCGTGCCGCCATCAGCTCGATGGCGAGCGGCAGTCCGCCGAGCCGGCGTACGAGCGCGGCCAGCGCCGGCAGCTCGGCCGGGGTGGGCGGTTCCCGGCGGGCCTGGGCGAAGCGGGCGGCGAACAGCGCCGCCGCCGGCCAACGGTCCAGGTCGGCCCGGTCGGCGGGCTCGACGCCGGCCGGTGGCACGTCGAGCGGCGCGACCGGCCGGACCAGCTCGCCGGGCAGGCCCGCCGGGCGGCGGCCGGTCACCAGCACCCGCAGCGTCGGCACGGCGGCGGTCAGGACGCGCAGCGCCTCGGCCACCGCGTCCGGCGCCCGGTCGACGGCGTCGACGAGCAGCAGCGCCCGCCGGTCGCCGATCCGGCAGGACAGGTCGGCCAGCCGGTTCACGCCGAACATCGACACCGACGCGGCGAGCACGTCGGGGGTGTCCGAGCCCTCACCCACGAGCACCCCGGCCACGCCCGCCGGGTGGCGGGCCGCCACCGCGTGCGCGACTGTGACGGCCAGCGCCGTCTTGCCCACCCCGGCGAGCCCCACCAGGCTCACCACCGGGTACGCGTCGAGCAGGCCGGACACCTCCGCCACGTCCCGTTCGCGGCCGAACAGCGGTACGGGCTGGGGCAGCGCCACCGGCGGATCGTCGGCGGCGGCACCGGCGGCGGGAAGACGGGATGCCGGGGGCCGGGCGGTGTCGACGAACTCGCGCCGCTCGTCACCGCTCAGGCCGAGCGCGTCGGCCAGCAGGTCGACTGTGGTGCGCTGGGGCCGGGTGGCCCGCCCTCGTTCCAGATCGCGGACCGTCCGTACGCCCACGCCGGCCCGGTCCGCCAGCTCGGCCTGGGTCAGGCCGACGGCGAGCCGGTGCCCGCGCAGCAGATCGGACAGACCGGTACGACCGCCCGGGCCCCGCGCACGGTCATGATCCGGAGTCATGGGCACGAAGATTACGGATGGACTCCGACGCTCCACAGCCCATCGTCAACCACCCGACCGTCCACTGCCGATATCCGACAGGGTGCGGTTTCGGGCGTCCTCACATGCCGAGGTCGCGCGCGATGATCATGCGCTGCACCTCGCTGGTGCCCTCACCGATCTCCAGGATCTTGGAGTCGCGCCAGAAGCGGGCCACCGGGTACTCGTTCATGAAGCCGTACCCGCCGTGGATCTGCGTCGCCTCGCGGGCGTTGTCCACGGCGACGGTGGAGGCGTGCAGCTTGGCGATGGCCGCCTGGCGCTTGAACGGCTCACCGGCGAGCATCCGGGCGGCCGCGTCGTAGTAGGCCAGCCGGGCCGTGTGCGCCTTCATCTCCATGTCCGCGATCTTGAACTGGATCGCCTGGTAGTTGCCGATCGGCTGACCGAACGCCTGGCGCTCCTTCGCGTACTTGATCGACTCGTCCACGCAGCCCTGGGCCAGGCCGACGGCGAGCGCCGCGATGGCGATCCGGCCCTCGTCCAGGATGCGCAGGAACTGCGCGAAGCCCCGGCCGCGCTCGCCGAGCAGGTTCGCCGCCGGCACCCGGCAGTCGTCGAACGTCAGCTCGTGCGTGTCCGACGCGGTCCAGCCGACCTTGGAGTAGCCGGGCGCGACGGTGAAACCGGGCGTACCCGACGGCACGATGATCGTGGACAGCTCCTTGCCGCCGTCCGGCCGCGTACCGGTGACGGCGGTGACGGTGACCAGCGCGGTGATGTCGGTGCCGGAGTTGGTGATGAACGCCTTCGAGCCGTTGATCACCCACTCGTCGCCGTCCAGGACGGCCCGCGTCCGGGTGCCGGCCGCGTCCGACCCGGTGCCCGGCTCGGTGAGCCCGAACCCGGCCAGCGCCTCACCGCTGAGCAGCTTCGGCAGCCACTGCGCCTTCTGCTCCTCGGTGCCGAACCGGTAGATCGGCATCGCGCCGAGCGACACCGCCGCCTCCAGCGTGATCGCCACGCTGGAGTCCACCCGGGCCAGCTCCTCCAGCGCCAGGCAGAGCGCGAAGTAGTCGCCGCCCATTCCGCCGTGCTCCTCCGCGAAGGGCAGCCCGAACAGGCCCATCTTGCCCATCTGACGGACGATCTCGTACGGGAAGGTGTGCTGCTCGTAGTGCTCGGCGATGGTGGGTGCGACCACCTCGCGGGCGAACTCCCGCACGCTGGAGCGCAGCGCCTCCTGTTCGTCGCTGAGCCGGAAGTCCATCTGATCCTCCTGGTGGGACGGCGGTACGGACGGGCCGGGCGCTCGTGACGCCGGGGCGTGGGTCGGTCGGTCGGGCCGGGGGCGTGGGCCGGTCAGACGGGGGTGACGCCGTGCCGGCGCCGGGAGAAGTGCCGCTCCTTGCCGCGCGCGGCGGCGAACCGGCGGACCAGCTCGGCGCGCAGCTCGTGCGGCTCGACGATCGCGTCCACCACCAGCTCGCTGGCGAGGCGGACCACGTCGATGTCGCGCTCGTACTCCTCGCGCTTCGCGGCCACGAACGCGGCCCGCTCGGCCTCGTCGGAGATGGCGGCGATCTTGTTGGCGTAGACCGCGTTCACCGCGGCCTCCGCGCCCATCACCGCGATCTTCGCGGTGGGCAGCGCGATCGTGGCGTCCGGCTCGAAGCCGGGACCGGCCATCGCGTAGAGACCCGCGCCGTACGCCTTGCGGACCACCACACAGATCTTGGGTACGGTCGCCTCGGAGATCGCCGTGATCATCTTCGCGCCGTGCCGGATGATGCCCTGCTTCTCCACCGCGCTGCCGACCATGAACCCGGGCACGTCGCTGAGGAACAGCAGCGGCACGTTGAACGCGTCGCAGAGCTGCACGAACCGGGTCGCCTTGTCGGCCGAGTCGACGAAGAGCACGCCGCCCTTGAACATCGAGTTGTTGCCGACCACGCCGACGACCTCGCCGTTCAGCCGGCCGAACCCGATGGTCAGCTCCTTGGCCCACAGCGCCTGGATCTCGAAGAAGCTGCCGGAGTCGAGCAGACCCTTGACGTACCGGCGCATGTCGAACGCCTGCCGCTCGCTGGCCGGGACCAGCGCGGCCAGGTCGGCCTTCTCCGGCGCGTCCACGGCCTCGGCGACCGGCGGGTCCTGCTTCCAGTTCGACGGCAGGTACGACAGGTACGTCCGCACCACGTCGAGCGCGTCGTTCTCGGTCTTGCAGAGGAAGTGACCCACGCCGGACTCGGCGCAGTGCACCTTCGCGCCGCCCATCGCCTCCAGCGTGGTCTTCTCGCCGGTGACCATCTCGACCATGCGGTCGGAGCCGAGGTACATGCTGGCGTTGCCGTCCACCATGGCGACCACGTCGCAGAACGCCGGGATGTAGGCCCCGCCCGCCGCGCTCGGCCCGAACAGCGCGCAGACCTGCGGGATCGAGCCGGAGGCGCGGACCTGGTTCCAGAAGATCTTGCCGGCGCCGCGCCGGCCCGGGAACAGGTCGACCTGGTCGGTGATCCGCGCGCCGGCCGAGTCGACCAGGTAGACCATCGGGACGCCGGTCGCGTACGCCCGCTCGATGATCCGGATGATCTTCTCGACGGTACGCGCGCCCCAGCTGCCGGCCTTGACCGTGGAGTCGTTCGCCATCAGGCAGACCTGGCGGCCGTCGATCGTGGCGGTGCCGGTGACCACGCCGTCGGCGGGCAGACCGTCGGCCATCGCGTTGGCGTAGAGCCCGTCCTCGACGAAGGAGCCCTCGTCGACCAGGTACGCCACGCGCTCGCGGGCGAACAGCTTCCCCTTCGCGGCGTTGGCCGCGTGGTACTTGTCCGCTCCGCCGGCGCGGGCGCGCTTGCGTAGCTGCTCCAGAGCCTCACCGTCGAGCGTCACGCCGACTCCCGTTGCCACGGCCCCCGCACAGGGCGCCCACCGACCTGAACGATCGTTAGGCTACCCCACCCGCGCCTCCCCCGGCACCCCGCCACACCCCCGCACCCCGCCCACCCCCGCTCATTTCGTCGATCAAGGAGTTCGTGTCCTCATTCGGGCACCCGGAGGGACACAAACCCCTTGATCGACGTGGCGGGAGGACGGGGGAGCAGGGCGGGTCAGGAGGGAAGGGGGGTCAGGCGGGTTCGAGGGCCGGCGCGGAGGACTCCGGAGGGCAGCTTCTTGCCCACCAGGTCTTCGGCCAGTTCGGCGGCCTCGATCAGGGCGTCCAGGTCGATGCCGGTGTCGACGCCCATGTCGTGCAGCATGTGCACCGCCTCCTCGGTGGCCAGGTTGCCGCTGGCACCCGGGGCGTACGGGCAGCCGCCGAGGCCGCCGACGCTGGCGTCGAACTCGGTGACGCCCAACTCCATCGCCGTGAGCATGTTCGCCAGGGCGGTACCCCGGGTGTTGTGGAAGTGCAGCAGCACCGGCAGGTGGGCGTTGCGGTCCCGGACCGCCGTCACCAGTTCGCGGACGCGCCGGGGCGTACCCATGCCCGTGGTGTCGCCGAAGGCGACCCGGTCCGCGCCGTCGCGGGCGACGCGGTCGACGATCGCGGCGACCCGGCGGGGGTCCACGTCGCCCTCGTAGGGGCAGCCGAAGCTGGTCGCCACGATCACCTCGGCGGTGGCGCCCGCGCCGTGCAGCAGGTCGATCAGCTCGGCGATGTCGTCGAGCGACTCGTCCGTGGAGCGGTTGACGTTGCGGCGGTTGTGCGTGTCGCTGGCCGAGACCACCACCTCGATCTCGGTGAAGCCGGCCGCCAGCGCCCGCTGCGCGCCACGGGTGTTCGGCACCAGGGCCGAGTAGCGCACCCCGTCGACCTTCTGCGCCCGCTGCCACACCTCGTCGGCGTCGGCCATCTGCGGGATCGCCTTCGGGTGGACGAAGGAGACGGCCTCGATGCGGCGTACCCCGGTGCGGGACAGCGCGTCGAGCAGCCGCACCTTGGCGTCGGTGGGGATGGGCTCCTCGTTCTGGAGGCCGTCGCGGGGACCGACCTCACGGATGCTCACGGATTCCGGAAGTTGCGCCATCAGGTTCACCTCACTTGAGTCGAGCATGACACCGGGTGGCGTCAGCGCATCCGGGAGACGATGCCGGTGTCGTAGTCGCCGGAGAGGAACTCCTCGTTCTCCAGCAGCTCGGCGAAGAACGGCAGGTTGCACTTCGGGCCGACGATCTCGAACTGGGCGACCGCCGCCCGCGCCCGCTGGACCGCCTCCTCGCGGGTGTCCCCGGTGAGGATCAGCTTGGCCATCAGGCTGTCGTAGAACGGCGTGACGGTGTTGCCGGCGACGTAGCCGGAGTCGACGCGCACGCCGGTGCCGGACGGCTCGTTCCAGGTGGTGATCGCGCCCGGACCGGGCAGGAAGCGCTTCGGGTCCTCGGCGTTGATCCGCAGCTCGATGGCGTGCCCGCGCGGGGCGAGCGCGTCCGGGTCGAACGTCGGCGCCAGGCCGGCCGCCACCCGCAACTGCTCCTCGACCAGGTCGACGCCGTAGACGTACTCGGTGACCGGGTGCTCGACCTGGAGCCGCGTGTTCATCTCCAGGAAGAAAAATTCTTCGGAGAGGGGGCTACCGTCCTTGAGATCCCGCTGACGCGGGACCAGCAAACATTCCACAGTCCCGGCGTTGCGGTAGTTCACCGCCTCGCCCGCGCGTACCGCCGCGGCCAGGAACCGCTCGCGCAGCTCGGGCGAGACCGCCGGGGACGGCGACTCCTCGACGAGCTTCTGGTTGCGCCGCTGCACCGAGCACTCCCGCTCGCCGAGGGCCACCACCCGGCCGTCGGCCAGGCCGAGGATCTGCACCTCGACGTGGCGCACCCGGGGGAAGTACCGCTCGATCAGCACCGAACCGTCGCCGAACATCCGCTCGGCGAACGCGCGGACCTTGTCGTACTCGGTGCGCAGCGCCGCTTCGTCCGCGGCCACGCCCATGCCCATGCCGCCGCCGCCCGCCGCGGCCTTGACCATCACCGGGTAGCCGATCTCCGCGGCGGCCGCGACCGCCGCGTCCAGGTCGCTCGCCGGCTCGGTGGTGCCGGGCGCGACCGGCACGCCGGCCGCCGCCATCAGGTTCCGAGCGTTGATCTTGTCGCCCATCGCGGTGATCGCGTCGGCGCCGGGCCCGACCCAGATCAGGCCGGCCCCTTCGACGGTACGGGCGAAGTCCGCGTTCTCGGACAGGAAGCCGTAGCCGGGGTGGATCGCCTGCGCGCCGGTGCTACGGGCGGCGTCGAGGATCGCCTCCACGTTCCGGTAGCTCTGCGCCGGGTTCGCCGGGCCGACGCAGACCGCCTCGTCGGCCTCGGTCACGAACGGCAGCCCGCCGTCGGCCTCCGAGTGCACCGCGATCGTCCGGATCCCGAGCCGCTTGCCGGTACGGATGATCCGCCGCGCGATCTCCCCCCGATTCGCGACCAACAACGATTCGATCATCTTCTGCACGGACGTGACCCCTTCTCGACGCAAAGCCGGGGTCTCTTCTTAACACGCGTTAAGGTGAGCGCGGCGTGTCAGGTCGGGTCGGTGGGCGCGAGCAGGGCCGCGAGGGTCGCGCCGCGCAACAGCTCGGCCCGGCGCCGGCGGTCCACCTCGCCGCCGAGGAACGGGGTCGAGTTCATCAGGCCGAACGCCGCGTGGGCGAGCACCCGGGCCTCGCCGTCGGGCAGGCCGGGGTGCAGCGCGGTCAGCACGGTGACCCATTCCTCGACGTACATCCGCTGGAGCCGGCGGATCCGGCGGCGCGGCTCGTCCGGGAGGCGGTCCAGCTCGTGCAGGTGCAACGCGATCACCGCCGGGTTGGCCAGCGCGAAGTCGACGTGGAAGTCGATCAGCGACTCCAGCGCCGCACGCGGGTCGCCCGGGTGGCCGGCGGCACGTTCCCGCCCGCCCGCGAGCAACCCCTCGCTCACCGGGATCAGCGCGGCGACGAGCATCGCCTCCTTGCCGGCGAAGTGGTGGTAGAGCGCCGGACCGGTGACCCCGGCCGCCGCGCCGATGTCGTCCATCGACACACCGTGGTAGCCGCGCGCCGCGAAGAGGCCGACCGCGATCTCCAGGATCTCGTCCCGCCGGGACCGGCGCCGGGCCGCACCCGCCGCCCCCCGTGCCTGCTGTTCCACCGCCACCGGACCAGCCTAGACCTCGCGTTCGAGCTGGGGCAGCCGCGGTTACCCAACGGTTGCCCCAGCCCGTCGCGTCAGTCCTCCTCGATGCCGTGGTCGGCGCGGACCTTCGCCGCATCGGCCTCCCGGCCCTGCTCGTCGAGCGCGCGGGCCAGCAGCCAGGCGGCCTGCGTGGCCGGGCGGGAGCCGGTGGGCAGCCCGCCGAGGACCGGGCGCAGCAGCCCCTCGGCCTGCTCCGGCCGGCCGTCACGCAGCAGCAGCTCGCCGGTCAGTACCTCGACCTGGGCGGCCTCACCGAACGCCTCGATCGACCGCAGGCGCTCCGGCACGCCGTCCACCCGGTCCAGCGCGGCGGTGAGCCGGTCCTCGCCGATCAGCACCCGGGCCACCGCGTCGGCGGCCATCGCCCGCTCGTACGTGACCACCGGCGGCTCGTCGGCGCCGACCGGGAGCGCGGCCGCCGCCTCGTCCACCCGCTCGATCGCGGCCACCGCGGCCGGCAGGTCACCGGACCAGTGCAGGGCGAGCAGTTCCCGCCGCCGGGCCCGCAACTCGTCCACCTGGTAGCCGGCGAGCCGCCAGGCGGTCGCCGCCGCCGCGAACCGCTGCGCGGCGAGGGCGTCGCGGTCGGCGTCGTAGAGCAGGCCGCCGGACTCCTCCAGCACCTGCGCGCGGTGGGGGAGATTGTCCGGCCCGTCCAGGTTGTCGGCGAGCGTGTCGAGCACCGCGAGCGCCAGGTCCGTCTCGCCGAGCCCCGCGTAGATGCCGGACAGCAGGTGCCGGCACCGGTCCGCCTCGGCCTGTGCACCGGCCCGGTCGAGCCCGAGCACCGCCTCCTCGGCCACCTCGGCGGCCTCGGCCAGCCGCCCGGCCACCCGGTACGCCTCGGCCAGCTCCCAGCGCAGCAGCGCGTCGCCCTCCAGCCCCTGCTCGACGCAGAGGGTGACCGCCTCGGCCAGATCCTCCACCGCCTCGCCGGCCCGGTCGGCGGCCATCAGCGCCCGGCCCCGGGTCACCCGCAGCGGCAGGTGCGCACCGGCCGGTGCGACCGACAGCGCCTCCTCACAGGCGGCCACCGCGTCGGCCGGGTCGTCGGTGGCGCGGGCGTACGCCAGGCAGGCGCCGGTGAGCATCTCGGCGTCGCCCAGCTCGCCCGCCAGCCGACGGGACCGCGCCGCCGCGTCCCGGAACTCCTCGGCCCGTTCCAGCTGCTCCAGCACGTGCGTGCGGTGCAGCGCGACCCGCCCGGCCAGCCACGGATCGGCGTCCGCCTCCGCCTCGGCCCGGTCGAGCGCGTCGAGCGCCTCCGCCCACCGCTCGCCGTGCACGTGGGCCAGGGCGAGGCGGTCCCAGCCGGCGGCCCGGTCACGCGGTCCGCCGTGCTCGGTCAGGTAGTCGGCCGACTCCCGGGCCAGGGCCAGGCCCTCGTCCGCGCTCTCCTCGGCCATGCTGAGCAGCACACCGAGCCGCCCGGCCACCACCTGGGCGCGCAGCGGGTCCGGCACCTCCCGCCACGCGGCCAGCGCCTCCCGGTTGACCTCGATCGCCACCGGTACGCCGTCGTCGTCCTGGGACAGCTCGCCGGCCCGCAGCTCCAGCCGCCAGGCCCGGGTGGTCGCGGGCAGGTCCGCGTCGCCGAACCGCTCGTCGTACGCGCGCAACGCGGCGACCAGCCCGTCCCGGCGGTTGGTGCGCCAGTACTCCTCGGCCAGCGCGAGCAACTCGTCGGCACCGGCGTCGGCCGGCACGGTGACCGGCTGCGCGGAGGGCACCGGAGCGTCCGGGCCGGTACGCGGCGCGGGCACCGCCGGGCGGCGCAGGCTCGCGGACAGCGGCAGATGCTCACCGACCGGCCCGGCCGCGAGCTTGCGGGCGATCAACCCGGACTGGTGCGTGGTGCCGTTGCGCGCGTCGAAGCGCTCGGCCAGCGCGGTCGCCGTACCGGCCAGCTCGCCGGCGAGCGCGCCCGCCGGCACGTCCGCGGCCGGGCGCTCGCCGGAGGCGCGGCGGTGCACCGTCAGCTCGGCCGGCACCTGACGCAGCGCCGCCGAGGCGGCGGCCGCGAAGTGCATCGCGGCAGCCGGGGTGGGCGCCCGGTCCAGCCAGTCCAGGTGCCGCTCGACCAGCTCCAGCGCGCGGGCCTCGTTGCCGGTCACGGTGCAGAACTCGACGTGGTCGGCGATGTCCCACAGGTCGGCCAGGTTGCCGCGCACCCGCCGGTACGCCTCCCGGTGCGCGTCCCGCGCGGCGTCGCCCCGGCCGGTCTCCCGGTAGGGCGTGAGCAGCGCGGTGAGGATCCCCTGCGGCTGCTCGCTACAGGTCAGCCGCCCGGCGAGCACCGGCTCGGCCAGCGCCACCGCCTCCTCGTGCCGGCCGTGCCGCACCAGGTGCGCGACCTGCGTGGTCGGGTCGCAGCCGGCGCAGTCCGACAGCGCGTCGCGGGGCGTGGTCATCCACTTGCGGTACCACTGCTCCGCCGCCTCGTCGTCGCCCAGATGCGCGGCCACCAGGTAGCGGTGCTTGTAGACGGCCTGGAGCGAGTGCCCGGAGTCGCGGTAGCGCCGTTCCATGTCGTCGAGCACCGCGTACGTCCGGTCCAGCGGCAGCTCCGGGAACTTCACCATGGCGTTGACCATGTACTTGAAGAACCAGAGCAGCTGGTGCGTGTAGCGCTGGTGGTAGGGCTGCGGATCCTTGTCGTACTCGGCCAGGCACCAGGAGAACGTGACGAAGGACTTCGCCGGTTCGCCGCCGTAGACGTACGCGGTGGTGCCGGTGACCCGGGCGGCGAAGGCGAGGTGCCGGTCGTCGCCCGCGTCGGCGCGGCGCAGCAACTGTTCCAGTGCGGCGATCTGTCCCGGCCCGTACGGCATGGATTCGATCTCGTGGTGCATCCGCCAGAGGTCGTCGTCAGTCACGGGTCTCTCCCGGTACGGCCCGGCCGAGCAGGCCGAGGAAGGAACTGTTCAGCAGTGCGGCGTCGGCCGCCCGGATCGGGTGGTGCCCGAGCAGCAGGGCCTGCCCGTAGAGCGCCTCGACGGCCAGCCCGACCAGCTCCGGGTCGGCGAGCGTGGTGACCCGGCGGACCAGCGGGTTGCGGTGGTTGAGCACCAGTTGCGGGCGGTCCGGCGGGGCGGAGGCGGCGAGCGCGTCGAGCACGCCGCCCCACAGCTCGTCGGCCTTGTCCCGGCTGGCGGCGAGCTGGTCGTGGAACGCGGCCGAGCGGGACACCAGGTAGAGCGCCGGCAGCGACACCGGGTCGTACGCCCGGATCACGACCTCGCAGCCGAGCCGTTCCAGGGCCCGCTGCGCGGCGGTGAGGAACGGCCGCAGGGCCAGCTCGGTCGCCGGGTCGAGGATCTCGAACCGGGTGGTGAGGTCGCTCGGCTCCAGCCGTTCGATCAGCACCGACCGGTCCACGGTGGGCAGCCGCTCGATCAGCTCGGTGTCGTACGTGTAGCCGGCGTTGACCACCGCCAGGTCCTGCGCGGCGGCCACGGCGGCGAGCTGGCGGAACTCGTCCAGGCTGGCGGCGTACCGGAGCACGCCGTGCCGTTGCCGGAACTCGGCGAGCGTGAGCGTGCCGACGTTGGTGTCCATCGGCCACCACTGGTCGACCAGCCGCAGCATCTCGTCGTCGTGCATCGCGAGCGCCTTGACCCCCAGGTGGTGCACCTGGAGGAACTCGCCGAGCCGGCGCGGGTCGTGCTTGGCGAGCCGGACCAGCCAGCCGCGGATCTGGTCGCCGAGCGCCTCCCGGACGGAGGTGAGCAGCGTGTCCTCGTAGAGCGCCTCGCGGCTGGCGGTGGGGCGCAGCTCACTGGCGTCGACCACGCAGTGGGCGAAGAAGGCCCACTCGGGCAGCAGCCCGTCGGCGTGCTCGCTGAGCAGCATCCGCTTGAGGTAGACCCGGTGCCCGGCCCGGGCGGCCGGGTTCACCGCGGCGGGCAGGATGAACGCCACGCCGGTCAGGCCGGCCTCGGGCACCGACAGCGGCACCACGTCGAACGGGACGAACCCGAGCAGTTCCTGCGCGTACCGCTGGAGCGCGGCCCGGTCCACCGGCGCACCGGGTGTGGTCGGCCACGGCGGCGGGCCGGAGGTGGTCGGCGTGTCACCGACCCGGACGTCGACCGGCAGCAGGCCACCGTAGAGGCGGGCCAGCTCGGTGACGGTGGGTACGCCGAGCCACTGGTCGGCGTCGCGCCGGGGCACCAGCGTGACTGTCGTGCCGGGCTCGTCCCGGGCCTGCTCCGGCTCGGCGAGCCGCACCGCGTACCGCCCGTCGGACCAGCCCGTCCAGAGCACTGTGGGCTCGTCGGCGTGCCGGGTGACCACCCGGATCTCGTCCGCCACCAGGAAGCAGGAGAGCAGGCCGATGCCGAACTGGCCGAGGAACTCGTGCCGGGAGAAGCCCAGCTCGTCGCGCTTGGAGCTGCGGCCGATGGTGGCGAGCAGCTCGTGCACCTGCGCCTCGGTCAGGCCGATGCCGGTGTCGTGCACGCGCAGCGTCCCGTCGCCGGTCAGCTCCGGCGGCTCGATGCGGACCCGCGCCGGGGCTTCCGGCTCGGCGGACCGCCGTGCGGTGATCGCGTCGACGGCGTTCTGGAGCAGCTCGCGCACGTACACCCGCGGACTGCCGTAGAGGTGATGACTGAGCAGGTCGACCACGCCACGGAGGTCCACCTGGAAGGTGCGGTCCAATCGCGCTCCCGGTTCGGATTTTCGGCGCTCACCGTACCGGTCAGCGCCGACAGTGTCCGTCCCGTTTCACCCCTCCCCTCCCGCCCACGCCCCCCGCCGATCTTGCGCCTTCCGCCCGGGCGCACACGCACGAAATGGACACCTCAAGGGCCGCAACTGCGAGATCAGCGAGGCGGTGGTTCGAAGCCCGCGAGGCGAGTGGCGATGCGGTGCCGGGCCGGGGGCAGTGCGGAGACGAGCCGGAGCAGCAGGTTGCGTAGCGGGCGGAGTGGCGGTGGGGCGGCGGCGAGCCGGGTCAGCCCGGCGGCGAAGCCGAGCACCTCCTCGGCGAGGGGGCGGCGGTCGGCGGCGTACCCGTCGAGGGCCTGCGGCCCGGCGGCGAGCGCGTCGCCGAGGGCGACCGCGTCCCGCAGGCCGAGGTTCATCCCCTGCCCACCGGCGGGGCTGTGCACGTGCGCCGCGTCCCCGGCGAGCAGCACCGGGCCGGAGCGGTACGTGCTCGCGATCCGGTGGTGGATGCGGAACCGTGACGACCACGCCATGCCGGTGACCCGGTCCGGCCGGCGCGCCGGCCCGCGCTCGTCGAGCAGCGCCTGGAAGTGGTGCGCCTGCGGGTCGCGCGGCGCGGCGTCCACTGTGGCGACCAGCCGGACCGTGCCGTCGGGCAGCGGCGCCCAGATCAGTGGGCCCTGCCGGGACAGGAAGAGGCTCACCTGGTCGCGCGGGAGCGTGCTGTCCACGTGGACGTCGGCGAGCAGGAACGACTCCCCGGGGTCGGCCGGGCCGCCGAAGCCGATGCCGGCGAGTTCGCGGACCCGGCTGTGCATCCCGTCCGCACCGACGACCCAGCGCGCCCGGACCGCGCGGCCGCCGTCGAAGCGCGCGACGGCGCCGTCGCCGTCGAGGTCCAGCCCGGTCATCTCGTACGGCCGCAGCACGCGCCCGCCGAGCGCGGCGAGCCGGTCGGCGAGCACCGCCTCGGTCTCGGCCTGCGAGATCAGCAGCGCGTACGGGTAGCGCGACGGCAACCGGTCGAAGGGGACGGTGACCAGCACCCGGTCCCGGTCGCGGACGCTGAACCGGGCCGAGCGCAGCCCTCGGGCGGCCAACGGCGCGGCGACCCCGATCCGGTCCAGCACCTCCAGGGTGCCGGCGTGCACGACCGCGGCGCGCGAGGTGACCGGCGGCTCGGCGAGCCGGTCGACGACTGTCGCGGTCACGCCGTGCCCGGCCAGCGTCACCGCCACGGCCAGGCCGGTCGGCCCGGCTCCCACCACGAGGACGTCAGTGCGTTCGGGCAGCATCGTTCCACCTCCGGGCTCGGGTCAACAACTGTTTGCCAACGCTTGTTGGCTTCACTGTAGAGCCGATGTCAACACGTGTTGGCATACAGTCGTGGACGTGACCGAACCCGCCACCCGCACCCGCCGCTCGGACGCCACCCGGGCGGCCATCCTGCGCGCCGCCCGGGAACGCTTCGCCACCGACGGCTACGACCGGGCCACCATCCGGGCCATCGCCGCCGACGCCCGCATCGACCCCTCGATGGTGATGCGCTACTACGGCAGCAAGGAGGGACTCTTCGCCGCGGCGGCCGAGTTCGACCTGCGCCTGCCCGACCTGGCCGAGGTGCCGCCGGACCGGCTCGGCGAGACACTGACCCGGCACTTCGTGCGCCGCTGGGAGGCGGACGGGACACTCGTCGCCCTGCTCCGGGCCGCCGCCACCAACCCCGGCGCGGCCGAACGGATGCGCGGCGTCTTCGCCGGCCAGCTCGCCACAGCGGTGGCCCGTTGCGTTGCCGACCCGGCGACCGCCGCCCGCCGGGCCGGCCTGGTGGCCAGCCAGATCCTCGGTCTCGCGCTCACCCGGTACGTCGTCCGGCTGCCACCGGTGGTGGACCTCGACCCGGAGGAACTGGCCGCCTGGGTCGGCCCGACGATTCAGCGCTACCTGACCCAACCTTTGCCCCCGTCCCGCGCGTCTGGCGGGTGACGGAGGGAGGAGCCGGATGGGGCGCGACGCGGACGACGGGCGGGCGGACTACCTCGCCTTCGTCGAGGCGCACCAGCACCGGCTGCTGCGCGCCGCGTACCTGATCTGCGGGAACCGCCACCAGGCCGAGGACCTGCTCCAGGACGCGCTGCTCAAGCTGGCGCTGCGCTGGTCGTCGGTGCGCGACGGCGACCCGGCCGCGTACGTGCGCGCCATCCTCTACCGCGACGCCGTCTCCTGGTGGCGACGCCGGCGGCGGGAGTGGCTCAGCGCGTACCCGCCGGACCGGCCGGGCGCCGACGCCGACGCCGCGCTGCGGCTCACCGTGCGCGCGGCGCTGGACCGGTTGCCGCCACGCCAGCGGGCCGTCGTGGTGCTGCGCTACTTCGAGGACCTGACCGAGGTCGCCACCGCCGAGGCGCTCGGCGTCACCGTCGGCACCGTCAAGAGCCAGTGCCACGACGCGTTGCGCCGGCTGCGCGACGTCGTACCCGCCCCCGGCACGTCCGGAGACGACCTGGTGACCGGGATGGAGGCGAACCCGTGAACGAGCCCGAGCTGACCCGGCTGCTGACCCGGGCCGCCGAGGAGATCCGGCCGACCCGGCCGGCCGAGACGGGATGGGACCGGGCCGGGCGGGTCCGCCGCGCCCGCCGGGCCGCCGGCGCCGCGGCCGTCGCCGTGGTCCTGCTCGGCGGCGGTACGACGGCACTGCTGCACCGCTCCGGCCCGCCCCCCGCCGCACCGGCCCGCCCGACTGTGACCTCGCTGCCGAGCGCGCCGGTGGTGCAGCGGCCCCCGGACCGGCTCGGACAGGCGGGCGACCCGCTGGGCCGGCTCGGCGACCGGGTCGCCTACGGCCTGTCCGACCGCCCGGTGCGCCGGGCGCTGGCCCTCTACCAGCCGATCGACCCGGAGACCGGCGAGGCCGGCCCGGTCCGGGTGCTGGGTGACGACGGCATGGTCCGGGAACTCGACGTGGTGACGCTCGCACCCACCCGCGACGCCGGGGGCAACGAGGCCGCTCCGCTCAAGCCGGGCAGCCTGTCGCCGGACGGCCGGACCGCCGCGTTCGCGCAGACCGGCGAGGTCGTCGTGGTCGGCCTGACCGACGGAGCGGTCCGCCGCTACCCGCTCACCGGCTACCTGGAGCACGTGGTCTGGGCCGGGGACCGGCTGGTGGTCGGCGACAACGACACCGCGTACGAGCTGGACCGGCGCACCGGATCGGCACGGAAGCTCCCGGTCGACCCCTGGACGCTCGTCGTGCCCGAGCCGGCTCGGTCCGGCGACCTGTTCACTGTCGGCGGCTGGTCCGGGGACGGCGGCCTGGCCGTACGCCGGTTCCCCGCCTCCGGTGGCGCGCCGGAGCGGCGGCCGGTGACCACCGGGGAGCTTCCCCCCGGTTACCAGGTGAACGAGGTCTACGGGCGGGGCTGGCAGCGCGGCGACCGGATCGGCCAGGCCGGGTGGACCACCACCGCGGGCGCCGCCGGCACGATGATCGGAGCCGAGGGCGTGGCGGTGCTCGACGCCCGTACCGGGGCGGTTACCCGCCTGCTCGACCTGGGCCGCGAGGACCGGGCGAAGGGGTGCTGCGAGGTGTACGGCTGGACCGCCGACGGCGCGTTGCTGCTCCGCTACGACGCCGGGCTGGCCCGGTGGCGGCCGGAGACCGGCGCTGTCGACTGGGTGGCGAGCGACGTCCCCGGGCGCCTGTCGATCGCCGCCGGCTGACCGGTCCCGGCCGGTCCCGCCGAGCGGAGCCGAGCGGAACGCGGCCGGTCCCGCCGCGCGGTGACGGCGGGACCGGCCGGGACGTCAGCGGGTCAGGCCGCCGGGCTGGTCGCCCTTCACGACGGGCGCCCGGACCAGGTTGCCCCACTCGGTCCACGAGCCGTCGTAGTTGCGCACCTGCGGGAACCCGAGCAGGTGGTGCAGCACGAACCAGGTGTGGCTGGACCGCTCACCGATCCGGCAGTACGCCACCACGTCGTCGGACGGGCTCAGCCCGAGCTGGTCGGCGTAGATGGCGCGCAGCTCGTCGGCGGACTTGAACGTCCCGTCGTCGTTCGCGGCGGACTTCCACGGCTTGCTCACCGCGCCCGGGATGTGCCCGCCGCGCAGCGCGCCCTCCTGCGGGTAGTCCGGCATGTGCAGCATCTCGCCGGTGTACTCGCCGGGCGACCGCACGTCCACGAGCGGCCGGCCGGACGCCACGTGCGCCATGACCTGTTCCCGGTACGCGCGGATCGGCGCGTCGTTGCGCTCCGGCACCGGGTACGAGGCGCGGGGCCGGCTCACCTTGTCCCGGGTCAGCTCCCGCCCCTCGGCGATCCACTTCTGCCGGCCGCCGTCGAGCAGCCGCACGTCCGCGTGACCGAAGAGGGAGAAGACCCAGAGGGCGTACGCGGCCCACCAGTTGAAGTTGTCGCCGTAGAAGACGACCGTGTCGTCCCGCCCGATTCCCTTGGCCGCGCACAGCTCGGCGAAGCTCGCGGCGTCCAGGTAGTCGCGGGTGACCTGGTCGTTGAGTTCGGTGTGCCAGTCGACCTTGACGGCGCCGGGGATGTGGCCGGTGTCGTAGAGGAGCACGTCCTCGTCGGACTCGACCACCACGAGCCCTTCGTCGCCCAGGTGCTCGGCCAGCCACTCGGTGGTGACGAGGCGCTGCGGGTCGGCGTACGACTGGAGGTGGGGATGCGGATCGCTCGGCACAGGCATGATCCCCAAGGTACGCCGGATCGGCGGAGTGCGGTGCCGGTCAGGCGCGGCGGTGCACCAGCCGGCCCGCGACCACGGTGGCCAGGCAGGAGCCGTCCGGGCCGAACACGGCGAGGTCGGCCCGCCCGCCGGCCACCAGCGCGGGCGGCCGGACGACCGGCAGCACCGCCACGTCGTTACGGGCCGCGGCGGACCGCAGTGCGGGATCGGTGACATGGTCGTCGAGCACCGCGGCGGCGCCGAGCCGGAACAGCGCGTGCACCCGCTCGCGGGGCGTGGGCGCCGGGGGCAGCGGGCCGTCGTGCACGAGCGCCGGCCCGACCGTGCCGGCCCACCGCCGCACCCGCACTCCGGGGTACGCGCCGGACAGCTCGGCCGCCGGCACGATCGCCTCGACCCGGTCACCGGCGACCACGACCGCCAGCCCGGCGCGGGGCGGGTCGTCGACGGTCAGCCGCAGCAGGTCGGCGGCGTGGACCGTACGCACGCTCAGTCGGCCTCGACCGGCCCGAGCACCGGCCGTTTCGCGGTGATGAAGTCGCCGGAGGACCGCCCGGTCAGCCGGCGCTTGATCCACGGCGCCAGATGCTTGCCGGCCCACCGCAGGTCGGCGGCGCGCGCGGCGAGCCACGGGCTGGGCGCCGGGTGCGGCGGCACCAGCAGCCACTCCTCCTCGCAGCCGACGCCGAGCGCGGTGAGCACCTGCGCGGCGACCCGGCGGTGGCCCTCCGCGGACAGGTGAATCCGGTCGGTGCTCCAGAGCAACGGGTTGAGGTAGGTGTCGTCGGCGTACAGGTCGACCAGGATCGCGCCGTGCCGCTCGGCCACCTCGCCGACCACCCGGTTGAGCAGCGCCACGCGCGGGGCCATCATGCGCTGGCCGGGCAGCCGGGACATCACGTCGGCGAACCGGAACAGCACCACGTCGCTGCCGCCGGACCGCAGCCGCTGCACGACCGCGTCGAAGCGGGGGACGAACGCGTCCGGGTCGAAGCTGCGGCGCAGCACGTCGTTGCCGCCGGCCGCGAAGCTGATCAGGTCGGGCTTCATGGCCAGCGCGGCGGGCACCTGCTCGGCCACCACGTTCGGGAACAGCCGGCCCCGGATGGCCAGATTGGCGTACCCGAAGTCGGGACCGGCCTCGGCGGCGAGGCGGGTGGCGACCAGATCGGCCCAGCCCCGGTAGCTGCCGTCCGGATATGCGTCGTCCATGCCCTCGGTGAAGCTGTCGCCCACCGCCACGTAGCTGCGCCAGCGCACGGCGCCTCCCTCAGACGTCCCGGCAGAAGTGCGTCGCACAGTCTGTCACCGCGCGGGCCGGTCCCGCTGGCCCTGGACGCCGGACGTGGCGGATGTCTCGACGTCCTGTTCACGAGCGCCACCCGGCGGGACAAATCCGTCCGACACGTCCGGCGGGGCAGAATCCGTCGCCCGGACCGGGGATGATGTCTGCCGTCATCCGGCTGCGCGAGAACCGTCCGGCCGGTCCCGCACCCGGCACGAGCGAGGAACCACATGACGCAGGGGCACCCACCGGCGGCGGGCTGGCCACCGCCCGGCAACGCCGACCCCCGGTACCGCGCGGCACCGCCGCCCGCGCAGCCGGGGCCGTGGGGGCCGCCGCCCCCGGCACCGAAGTCCCGCCGTGGGCTCTGGATCGGGCTCGCTGCGGGCGCGCTCGCGCTGGCGGTCTGCGCCGGCACGGCGGTCGGCGTCGGGCTGGGCATGCGCGGCGACGACGAGGACGGCCCGGCGCCGAAGGCGGCAGCCGGCGCGAACGGCGTCACCGTCACGGACGCCGAGCTGACCGCCCTGCTCGACCGGCACAGCACGGCGCTGGCGGCGAAGGACCTGGACGGCTACCTGGCCGCGTTCGACCCGGCCCGTAAGGAGCTGGTCACCGGGCAGGCCCAGCTGTTCCGCAACCTGGCGAAGCTGCCGCTGTCGGTGGCCCGCTACGAGATGATCGAGAAGCAGGGCCGCGTGAGCGACACCTTCGGGCAGGGCATCACGTTCCAGCTCGACGTCTCCTTCGTGCACCAGCTGGACGGCTTCGACCTGGCACCGGTCGCCGAGTGGTACCGCTGGACGATCGTCCGCGCCGGCAAGGACGCGCCCATCCAGGTCACCGCGGTGACCGGCGCGCCGGCCGGCGGCAACGGCGACTCGAAGACCGTCTACTACCCCGGGCCGTGGGACAAGTGGCAGGAGATCCACGTCGAGCGGACCCCGTTCGCCCTGATCATCACCGACGCGGCCCGGGCGGCAGTGGCGAGGCGGTACGCCCCGGCCGTCGACAAGGCGGTGACAAGCAACCTGGCCGTGTGGCGGGCCAACGCGCCGCCCGAGCCGCTGTCGGACAAGTTCGTCGTCACGCTCGCCGACGGCAAGGACGAGATGACCTCGCTCTACCGGATCGGCACCGAAAAGGCCACCGAGGCGGGCTACTCGGTGGGCATGGTCGCCGCCGAACGCAAGGACGGCAAGGACACGATCGGCGGCACCCGCATCGTGGTGGACACCAGCGATCGTTACTTCACCCGCTCCGGCGGCGACAACGACGCCCACATGGTGTTGCGGCACGAGATCGCGCACTCCCTGATGACACTCCGCACCGACCTGGCCGCCGTGGACGAGTTCAGCAAGCTCGACGAGTGGGTGGTGGAGGGCTTCGCCGAGTACATCGCCTTCCACGGCCGCCCGCTGGCCGCCAGCGACCGCACCGCGCCGTCCCGGCAGATGGTCCGCAACGGCTGGAACGGCGCGCTGCCCGGCAACAGCGACTGGGACAACCCCGGGATGCTGACCTTCCACTACTGGCTCGGGCACACCGCGATGAACCACCTCGCCGAGAAGCACGGCGAGCCGAAGCTGTTCCGCTTCGTCGAGGCGGTCTACGCCGGCACCCCGACCGACCGCGCCGCCCGGGACGTGCTCGGCGTGTCGCTCGACGAGTTCCGGGCCGGCTGGGCCGACTACGTCCGCGAACTGGACGGCTGACGGAAACGGGAGACGACCGATGACCTATCAGCACCAGCAGTACCCGGCGCCCGCGTACCCGCCGGTGGGCCGGCCGGGTCCGGCCGGTGCGCCGCCGTCGGCGCCGAAGCGGCGCGGGCGCGTGGCGTTGCTCGTCGCCGGTGGCCTGGTGGCGGTGCTCGCGGTCGCGGGCGGCACCGCCTACGGCGTGTCCCGGCTGGTCGGCGGCGGGGACGACGACGGGAAGAAGCTGCGCACCGCGTGGGTGCTGGACTTCCCGGAGCGGCAGCGCAACGGGCTGAAGACGTACGACGGGCAGGACATGTTCGGCGCCTGGCTGGTCGGTGACGCCGTGGTCCGGGCCCAGCCGGACGGGATCATCGCCTACCGGCTCGGCGACGGCGCCCAGGCGTGGGGCGTGCCCGCGCCGCAGGCGTCCTCGCTGTGCGCGGCCGCCCAGACGCTGGCCGAGGGGCGGGGTGTGGTGGCGCTCGGTTCCGCCGACTCCTGCGACACGCTCGTCGGTTTCGACGCGGCCGGCGGTACGCAGACGTGGCGGGCCACGTTCCCTGTCGAACGCCGGACGGGCCGGTCCGAGATCGTCGCCCCGGACCTGTCCGTGGCCGCCGGGCAGGTGGTCGTGCGCAGCGGCGAGAGCGTTCTCGGCTACTCCCTGGCCGACGGCAAGCGGCTGTGGCAGACCGACGCCGACCGGCTGCTGCCCGGTCGCGACTGCCGTCTGACCCAGGCGCAGGCCGCCGGGACGCAGGCGGTGGTCACCGCGCGCTGTGACGGCGACCAGGGCGCGCTGCTCGGCCTGGACCCGGCCACCGGCAAGCCGCGCTGGCAGCAGAGACTGCCCGCCGCGCAGCAGAGCGCCGGGGTGCTGAGCGTCGACCCGCTGGTCAGCCTGCCCGGCCTGGCCGGCGAGACGTTCGTCGCGCGCGACGCCGCCGGCAAGGCGCGGGCCACGTTCGGCAACCCCGTCGACGGTACGCGGTTCAGCGACCTTCCGATCAACCGCTCCAACACGGTCAGCGGGCCGGAGATCCGGCCGTACCTGGCCGACGCGGACACGCTCTACCTGCCCACCGAGGCGACGAACGCCGGCGGCAAGATGCGCCAGGCCAACCAGGTGGTGGCGATCGACCTGGCCACCGGCAAGCGGCGCTGGGTGTCGGCCGGGCACACCGACGGCGAGGTGGAACTCGTCCGCCTCGACGGGCAGGGCGTGCTGGCGTGGGAGGTGGGCGACCGGCGGGATCTCGCCCCGCGGCTGGTCCGCATCGACCCGGCCACCGGCGCGGTGAGCGTGCTGGCCGAGGCGCCGCTGTCGGCCGGCACCGAGGGCAGCGACGCGAAGGTGCTGGAGCGCGACGGCACAGTGGTGCTGGTGCCGTGGAAGCACGTCACCGCGGACGCGGCGATCACCGTCCTGCGCTGAAACGACGCGGGGCGGGCCACCCGTCGGTGACCCGCCCCGCGTCGCCTTTCGTTAGGCAGGCACGTAAGCCAGCAGCGGCGCCCCGCTCAGCCCGGCCGGCTCGGTCACCGTCCCGACCGGCTGGAAACGCTTGTCCAGCACGCTGATGCCGTTGTCGCGCCGGACCAGCACCGTGCCGTCGGTGCTGAACAGGATGCTCCGTACCTCGCCCGTGCCGGGCAGGTCGACCACCTTGCTGGTCCTGGTGTCGACCACCGCGAAGCTCCCGTCGTTGCGGGTCTCGTCCTTGTTGATCCAGCCGACAGCCACGTACCGGCCGTCCGCCGAGACGCTGCGGACCCGCCAGCCGTCGTAGCGGGCCGCCTGGGCCGCCGGCGGCGTGTAGCGGTAGAACGTCACCTTCGGGTCGGTCGTCGCGTACGGCCGGCCCTCGGAGACGGCGGCCCAGTTGCGGCCGTCCGGCGTCCACCACTTCAGAGTCTCGTTGCCGGCGTCGCCGTCGGCGGGCTTGCGGCTGCTCAGGTCGATGAGCGCCATGTGGCCGTCCTGCTGCACCAGCACCCGGTCGTTGGTGTTCCACACGAGCGGGTCGCCGCCGTCGCAGGGCGCCTTGCCGGAGAAGGGCGGCTCCGCCGCGATGGTGGCCCGGTCGCTGCCGTCGATCCGGGTGGTCACGAGCTTGCCGGCCTCCGCTCCGGCCGCTCCCTCCACCCAGGCCAGCCGCTCGCCGTACGGCGAGATGGTGATGGTGTTCCGGACGCAGTCGCCGCCGCCGTACGGGACGCTGGCGCTCACCCGGTCGGTACCGCCCTTGACGACGTGCACCTCCGCGGCCTGCTCGCCGAACGACAGGTAGTACCGGGTGCCGGGCAGTGCGGCGGTGGAGGCGTCCGACGGGCTCGGGGCGGCGGACGACGGTGCGGCGGCGGACGACTGCCCGGCTGCGGGGGCGGACGGCGTGGACCCGCCGTCGCCGCAGGCGCTCACGCCCACGGCGACGAACGCGGCGGCGGCGAGGGCGGCGACGGTACGTAGTCCGCGGGCGCTGGTGACGATGACGTTCACGATTCGATCCTCGGGGGTTGGTTGGTGCGCGTCTCTGATGCACTCCCAGACGTCGGTTTCGATCTGCATGGTTGCCGCCTGATCGAAAGAACTTCGGCCCGGGTGGGCGGACGCGGACAGGCCCCCGGCGCGCGAAGCGCCAGGGGCCTGTGAGGTGAGTCCGAGGCGGCTCAGGGCACGTACGCCAGCAGTGCCCGGTTCCGGGTCGGGGCCGGCTCGGTCACCGTGCCGAGTGGCTTGAACTCACGGTCGAGGACCGTGATGCCGGTACCGCGCCGCAGCAGCACTGTGCCGTCGGCGCTGAACAGGATGCTGCGCACCTCGCCCGCGCCGGGCAGGTCGACCACCTTGCTGGTCCTGGTGTCGACCACCGCGAAGCTGCCGTCCTGGCGGGACGGGTCGCTGCCGATCCAGCCCACGGCGACGTAGCGGCCGTCACTGGACACGCTGCGGGCCTCCCAGCCGCCCCACTTCGCGGCCTCCTGCTGGGGCGGGGTGTAGGTGTACTGCCGCAGATCGGTGGTGTCCGAGACGTAGGGCTTGCCGTCCGACTCGGCGGCCAGCCAGGTGCCGTCGGCGGACCAGCACCGTTTGGTCTCCTGGCCCGGGTCGCCGACGACCTGCTTGTTGGCCGCCACGTCGTAGAGCACGGACTGGCGGTTCTTCCGCTGGACCATCAGCAGGCCGTCGCCCTTCCACCGCAGCGGCCGGGCACCGAGGCAACTGATCCCCTCGGCCAGGGTCGTCGCCCCCTCGTCTCCGATGTCGGCGATCAGCAGCACCCCGTTCGCGTTGTCGGTGCTGTCCTGCACCCACACCACCCGCTTGCCGTCCGGGGAGATGCTGACGCTGTTGGCCTCGCAGCGAGAGTCAGCCTCGTGGACGACCTCGTGGACGACCCGGTCCCGGGTGCCACGGACCTCGTGGATCCGCGATCGGGTGGACGTCTGCTCCAGGTAGTAGCGGGTGCCGGTCAGCGCCGACTGCGCCTGACCCGTGGCGGTGCTCGCGTCGGCGGACGACGTGCGGGACGGGTCGGTGGAGGGCGTACGGGACGGCTCGACCGGCGGGGCGGTGACTGTGACCGACGGGCCGGCCGGTGCGGGCGCCTGACTGTTCGGCCGGATCGCCAGTGCCGTCCCGGTCGCGGCGGCCAGCACCACGAGCGCGGCGGCGGAGGTGGCGACGGCCCGCTGGATGCCGAGCCGCCGCGAGGTACGCAGCGCCCGGTCACGCAGGTCGACCGGGGTGACCTCCTCGGCCAGGTCGGCCAGGTCGAAACGCAGTCGGTCCTGGTTCATCGGGCGGTTCCTTCCGTGACGTACAGCTCGGCGAGCTCCGGGGCCACGCTGCGCAGCTTCGCCAGCGCCTTGGAGGTCTGGCTCTTGACGGTGCCGACGGTCACGCCGAGCAGTTCGGCGGCCTCGGATTCGGTGCGGTCCTCGAAGAACCGCAGGACCAGCACGGCCCGTTGCTTGGCGGACAACCGGGCCAGCGCGGACCGGAGGGTCAGCCGGAACGTGGTCTGCTGGGCGTGGTCGGGGGTCGAGTCGCCTCCGCGCGGCTCGGGCATGTCGCCCGGCATCGACTCGGCCACCCGGCGGCGCCGCCACCAGGAGACCTGCAGGTGGTACATGATCTTCCGGGTGTACGCCTCCGCGTTGCCGGTCTCGTGCAACCGGTTCCAGGCACGGTGGGTACGGGCGAGCGCGGACTGGACGAGATCCTCGGCCAGGTGCTGGTCGCCGGTCAGCAGGTAGGCGGATCGCAGTAACGCGGGGGTGCGAGTTCGGACGAACAGGTCGAACTCATTCAGGAGAGGGTCCACACGAGCCGGTCCTTGGGGTCAGGTGGTGCATCAGCGTGATGCCTTCCGAGACGCCAGTTGTCCACGCCATGGTTGCCGCCGCCGGTGACTCTTTCTCGACCGGCACCGCCGGCGTCAGCAGTCGAAGGCAGACCAGCAGATGTCGTTGCGCAGACGCTGGTCGTCCAGGACCAGGTCGCGGATCTCCGCCGGGAGCTGGTCGCGCTGCCATCGGCACTCGTCGCGCCCGGCCGCCTCGCCGAGACCGGCGGGCGCCGCCGCGCGTACGGCCTTGATCGCGTACGCGGCGGCGCCGAGTTCGTGGGCGGCCACGTGCGCCACGACGGCGGCCTGACCGGCGGCGTACGCGGCGTTGCGTGCCGCCCCGCGCAGGTCCCGGGCCGCGCCCATGGCGTGCCCACCGGCCGCGCGCGCCTGCATCATCCTGACCTCGCCCCGCACCCAGGCCCGGGCGTGCTCGATCGCCTCGCGCGGACGCGGATCGTCCGGCCGGACCGCCTCGAACAGCCCGAGGACGTGCTCGGCGCACGTGGCCGCCCAGAGCGCCAGCAGGTGGTGGTGCTCGTCGGTGAGCGTGCCGCCCCGGCGGATCGTGGTGAACCGGGGATCGCGGATCTTCGGCAGGATCACGGCGCGACCTCCGCCCCGGCGTCACCCCGGCGCAGGTCGTGGTCGAGGCTGCTCATCAGCCGGGCGACCCGGCTGCCGCCGCCGGTCACCGGCGGGTAGCGGCGGAGCACGTCGACGAGCACGGGCGTGGCGAGCCGCCGGGATCGTTCCAGCAGCGCCTCGCCGGCGGTCTCGTCGCCGCCCGCCTCCAGTTCGGCGACGCGCGCGGCGTTGGCGGCGGCCCGCAGGATGTGGCCGACCTGGGTGGCCTTCGCGATCGGGTGCAGGTACGCGGCCGCGGCGGCGTCACCGGCGGCCCGGGCGGCGAGGCGCGCGGACTCGGTGGGCGCGGACCGGGCGGCCCGGTGCGCGTCGAGGGACGTGACCCGCTGGAGCTTCGTCCGGGCGGCCCCGCGCACGAACGTCCAGGCCGCGTCGACGGCCGCACGGGGACGCGGGTCACCGGGAACCGCCCGCTCGTAGACCGGGAGGACGTCCTCCGCGTGCCGGACCGCGTACCGCGCCACCTCGCGCAGCTCGTCCGTCGTCAGGTCGAAGTCCCCGGGCGCTGTCATGTCGCGGGCATCGTATCGGTGATGCTCCGCCGGTACGGGCCCCAGCCGACGAACCTCTCGAACAGCTCGCGCGGGGTCGGCCCGTCGTGTGGATTGAGGCGGAACAGGTCGTGGGTGGCCTCGTGGTAGAGCCCGGACAGGTAGACCGCCAGGTCGACGGGGTGGTCCGCGTACTCGACCTTGAGCAGCAGGCGGGCCTGCGCGCAGGGCCACGGTCCGCCGCAGGCGCGGCAGAGCCAGAGCGGCCGGATCGGCAGGTGGGCCGGGTGGTCCGGCGGGTAGGGGCGGGGCCGATCGGGGTACGGCCCGAGCCGCGGTACGGGAAGGTTCATGCGTGACAGTCTGCTGACGACACCACTACGCTCGGAAGCCGTCGCGGCCGGTCCGGGGAGAGGCCGGGAGACCGGCGGCGAACTGAGGAGGGCGTGTGGAGAACGAGCCGACCGCCGAGCTGATCCGCGCGCAACTGCGGCGACTGCGGCTGCGGGCCGAGCTGAGCCAGGAGGAGTTCGGGAGGCTCGTGCACTTCTCCGGCTCCCAGGTGTCGGCGGTCGAGCTGGGCCACCGGCCGCTCGACCGGTTCTTCCTCGCCCGGGCCGACGAGGTGCTCGGCACCGGCGGGCTGTTGATGTCGCTGCTCAAGCTCGCCGAGCGCGACGGCCAGCCGAGCTGGTTCCGCCCCTGGCTCGAAGCCGAACGCCAGGCGCAGCAGTTGCGCACCTACCAACCGACCCTGGTGCCCGGACTGCTCCAGACCGAGAACTACGCCCGGGCGATGATCCGCACGGACGATCTGATCACGGATGACGAGGTGGAACGGCGGCTCGGGGTGTGGCTGGACCGGCAGTCCATCCTGTCCGACCCGGGTCGCCCGAAGTACATCGCCGTCATCGAGGAGTCCGTCCTGCGCGGCGCCGACGAGGGCTACCGCGGGCTCATGGCCGAGCAGATCGCGCACCTGGTCGAGTGCGCCGAGCGCCCACACGTCGACATCCACATCGTGCCGGCCTCGGTCACCATGCACGTCGGCCTGGTCGGACCGTTCGCGCTGGCCCGGGGAACAGACGGCGGCTGGGTCGGCCACCTGGAGAACCAACTCGGCGGCGTCGTGGTCGACAAGGACGAGGACGTGGCTATCCTGCTGTCCAGATGGGAGAGTGTCCGCAGCGAGGCACTACCGCGCCGACAGTCGGTCGAGCTGATGAAGGACGTGATGACCTCGTGGAGCTGACCGGAGCGATCTGGCGGAAGTCCAGCCGCAGCGGCACCCAGGGCGACTGTGTCGAGGTGGCGGACAATCTGGCCGGTGTGGTCGGGGTGCGGGACAGCAAGAACCCGGCCGGACCCGTGCTCACCTTCACGCCCGACGCCTGGCGTGCCTTCGTCCGGGTCAGCGGGAGCCGCGCGCCGCGCTGATCAGCACCGTGTGCTTGCGTACCCGGAAGGCGCCTTCGGCGTCGATGCGGGCCTGGATCGCGGCGCGGGCGGCCGCCTCCTGCGCGGCGATGAGCGGCCCGATCATGCTGGCGACGTACGCCAGGACCGGCTCCGCGGCGGGCACCACCAGCTCGTCCGGGTAGCGCTCGACCGTCACGTCGTCGAAGTGGGCGGCGACCCGGGCCGGTGTCGCCTCGGCGGTCACGTCGTTCCGGTCGTGGAACCGGACGGCCAGGTCGGGCCGCCCGATCACCGGGCCGAGCGTGTTCAGCTCGGCCAGGTGGTCGCGGCCGTTCACGGCGACGGCCAGCCGCCCGCCGGGACGCAGCACCCGGGCGAACTCGCGCAGCGCGGCGTCCGGGTCGTCCAGGTGGTAGAGCATGCTGTTGGCGATCACCGCGTCGGCGACGCCGGCTCGGAACGGCAGGCACGTGGCGTCGCAGCGCAGCACCCGGGCGCCGGGCACCTCGCGCAGCCGCGCGCACATGGCGGGTGAGAAGTCGGTGAGGGTGAGCCGGCCGCGACGGCCGACCCGGCGCCACAGCTCGCCGGTGCCGGCGCCCACCTCCAGCACGTCCCCGGTCAGCGGCAGCCGCTCGCCCAGCCAGGCGAACCAGCCCTGCGGGTTCGTGCCGTACGAGTGCAGTGCGATGCGGGCGGTCAGGTTGCCGGTGGTCGTCGCGTACTGGCTCACGGCGCGAGCCGACGGAGTGGTGGTCATCCGCCGAACGTAGAGGAAGCGGTTCTCCGGGATCCCCGGTATCAAGCGTTGCTAGCTACCGGTACCTAGTGTTACTTTCTACTGGTACTCAGCGACGCTCAATAGCGAGGGAACGAGGACATGGCCAACCAGATGACGGAGATGCTGAAGGGCACCCTCGAAGGCATCGTCCTGGCGATCCTGGCCCGCCGATCCGCGTACGGCTACGAGATCACCGCCTGGCTGCGCGACCGCGGATTCTCGGACATCGCGGAAGGCACCATCTACGCGCTGCTCGTCCGCGTCGAGCAACGCGGTTTCGTGGACGTGGAGAAGGTTCCCTCCGAGAAGGGGCCCCCGCGGAAGGTGTATTCGATCAACGCAAAGGGGCGGGATCAGCTCGCCGAGTTCTGGCGGACGTGGAGCGTCCTCGCGGAACGCATCGACCACCTTCGTGACAACGACGACCGGCACGACGAAGGAGCATGAGCATGGCCGCGAAGTGGATCGAGACGCTCGTCGGATCGCTCGACCAGAAGAAGCAGTACAAGCGGCACATGGCCCGCATGGAGGCCCTGCCGGAACCCCATCGCAGCGCGGCCAAGGCGCTCCAGCGGTACTTCATGTACCAGGGCGGGATCGTCGACGGGAACACACTCGTCGCGATGCTCGGCGACTCCGTGGACCTCTGGGAGCGCGCGGTCGCCGACAACACGCCCGTCCGCGCGATCGTCGGCGACGACCCGGTCGAGTTCGCCGAGACGTTCGTGTCCGCGTACTCCGGGAGGCAGTGGATGGACAAGGAGCGCGAGCGCCTCCGGAAGGCGATCGACGCCGCCGCCGGCAACAGCGGGGAGGAACACTCATGACCACCGCGACGCGCGAACCCGCCATCCGGGTTCGGGGCATCACCAAGTCCTACAAGGACCTGCACGTGCTGCGGGGCGTCGACTTCGAGGTGACGGCCGGGAGCATCTTCGCTCTGCTCGGCTCGAACGGCGCCGGAAAGACCACGCTCGTGCGGATCCTGTCGACGCTGCTCAAGGCGGACACCGGCACCGCGACCGTCCACGGCTTCGACGTCGCTTCGGCTCCCGCCGAGGTACGCAAGTCGATCAGCCTGACCGGCCAGTTCGCCGCCGTCGACGAAGTGCTCACCGGCCGGGAGAACCTGGTCCTGGTCGCGAAGCTCCGCCACCTGAGGAATCCGGGTGCGGTCGCCGACGACATGCTGGACCGTTTCTCGCTCACCGACGCGGGGAACCGTCGGGCGGGGACGTACTCGGGCGGCATGCGCCGGCGGCTGGACATCGCGATGAGTCTCGTCGGCAACCCGCCGGTCGTGTTCCTCGACGAGCCGACCACCGGCCTCGACCCGCAGGCCCGCATCGAGGTCTGGCGGACCGTGCGGCAGCTCGCCGAGGACGGCACCACCATCCTGCTCACCACCCAGTACCTCGACGAGGCCGAGCAACTCGCCGACCGGATCGCGATCCTGCACGAGGGAACGATCATCCAGAACGGCACTCTCGCCGAGCTGAAGCAGCTCCTCCCGACCGCGAAGGTCGAGTACGTCGAGAAGCAGCCGACCCTTGAGGACGTCTTCCTCGCCCTCGTGGGCCACACCGCCAGGACCGCCGACAAGGCAGCCGTGCCCGCAGGGGAGGAATCCCGATGACCACCCACGTCCTCAGCGACACCGGAACCCTCACCGGCCGCTCCCTGCGGCACATCCTCCGCAGCCCGGACACCATCATCACCACGGCGGTCACCCCCGTCGCGCTGATGCTGCTCTTCGTGTACGTGCTCGGTGGAGCCATCAACACCGGATCCGGCGAGTCGTACATCAACTACATGCTGCCGGGCATCCTCCTCATCACGATCGCGTCCGGCATCGCCTACACGGCGTACCGCCTGTTCCTCGACATGCAGGGCGGCATCTTCGAGCGCTTCCAGTCGATGCCGATCCCGCGGCCCTCAGTGCTCTGGGCGCATGTCCTGACCTCGCTCGTCGCCAACCTGGCCTCGCTCGTGATCGTCACAGGCGTCGCCCTGATCATGGGATTCCGGACGGGCGCATCGGTGGTCGGCTGGCTCGCCGCAGCCGGCATCCTGATCCTGTTCACCCTCGCCCTGACCTGGGTCGCCGTCATCGCGGGCCTGTCCGCCAAGACCGTCGACGGCGCGAGCGCCTTCAGCTACCCGCTGATCTTCCTGCCCTTCATCAGCTCGGCGTTCGTCCCCACCGACTCGATGCCCGGCCCGGTCGCCTGGTTCGCCGACAACCAGCCGGTGACATCGATCGTGAACACCCTCCGCGCGCTCTTCGCTCAGCAACCCGTCGGCAACGACGTCTGGATCGCGCTCGCCTGGTGCGCCGGCCTGCTCCTGGCCGCCTACGCCGCCGCGACGGCGATCTACCGCACCAAGGTCAGCTAGCCGGCCGTGGGAGCCGGTCACCCGTCACAGGTAGAGGCAGAACGGGTGACCGGCCGGGTCGAGGTGCACCCGGACGTCGTCCTGCGGCTGGAAGTCGGCCACCGTCGCGCCCACCGACACCGCGTACGCCGAGGCGGCCTCCAGGTCGTCGACCTTGATGTCCAGGTGGGTCATCATCGGCGGGTCGCCGGGCCCGGCGGGCCACACCGGACGCACGTAGGCCGGCTCGTCCTGGAAGGCCAGCCAGGTGCCGCCGGCCGGCGGGGCCAGCACCACCCAGTCGGGCTCGTCCTCGCGGCGGGACCAGCCGAGCAGCCGCTCGTAGAACGCGGCCAGGTCCTGTGCGGACGGTGCGTCGAGCACGAAACTGCTCAGTTCCAACGTCGGTCGATCCACCATGCCACCCTTCCTACCCCGCCCCTGCGACAACCTCACCCGGCACGGGCGCGGAAAGGGATCGCCCGGTCGTCCGCTCGCGCCATAGGCTGCGGCAATGCTGCTGCGCATGTCGACCCTGCTGCTCCGGACCCTGCGCGAGGACCCGGCCGACGCGGAGGTGCCGAGCCACCGGCTGCTGCTGCGCGCCGGTTACGTCCGCCGGGCCGCGCCGGGCGGCTACACCTGGCTGCCGCTGGGCAAGCTCGTGCTGGACCGGATCACCGCGATCGTGCGGGACGAGATGACCGCGATCGGCGACCAGGAGGTGCACTTCCCGGCGCTGCTCCCCGCCGAGCCGTACCGGACCAGCGGGCGGTGGACCGAGTACGGGGACGACATCTTCACGCTCGCCGACCGCAAGGGCGCCGAGCACCTGCTCGCACCGACCCACGAGGAACTGGCCGCGCTGCTCGTGAAGGACCTGTTCACCTCGTACCGGGACTTCCCGGTGACGCTGTTCCAGATCCAGACCAAGTTCCGCGACGAGGCGCGGCCCCGGGCCGGTCTGCTGCGCGGGCGCGAGTTCCTGATGAAGGACGCCTACTCGTTCGACCTGGACGAGGCCGGGCTCCAGGCGGCGTACGACCGGCACCGGGCCGCCTACGCGCGCGTCTTCACCCGGCTCGGGCTGGACTTCACCACCGTCCACGCGATGTCCGGCGCGATGGGTGGGTCCGCGTCGGAGGAGTTCCTGGCCGCCACGCCTGTCGGCGAGGACACGTTCGTCGGCTGCACCGCCTGCGACTACGCGGCGAACACCGAGGCGGTGGTGACCCGCGCCCCGGCCGCCGGTGACCCGGACGCGCACCCGCCCGCCGAGGTGCACGACACCCCGGAGACGCCGACCATCGCCGCCCTGGTCGAGCTGGCCGACGCCCGGAAGCTGGGCGGGCGCACCGGCTGGACCGCCGCCGACACGTTGAAGAACGTGGTCCTCATCGTCCGCCGGCCCGGCGTCGAACAGGGCGAGCCGCTGGTGATCGGCCTGCCCGGCGACCGCGAGGTGGACCTCAAGCGGGTCGAGGCGGTGCTGGCCCCGGCCACGGTGGCGGTCTTCGAGGACTGGGACGCGCACCCGGAACTGGTCCGCGGTTACATCGGGCCGCAGATCCTGGCCAAGCACGGCATCCGCTACCTGGTCGACCCGCGCGTGGTGCCCGGCACCGCGTGGCTGACCGGGGCGAACGAGCCGGGCCGGCACGCCACCGACGTGGTGTGCGGGCGCGACTTCGTCCCGGACGGCACGATCGAGGCCGCCGAGGTGCGGCCCGGCGACCCCTGCCCGGCCTGCGCCGACGGCGAGCTGACGATCCGGCGGGGCATCGAGGTCGGGCACATCTTCCAACTCGGACGCCGGTACACCGACGCGTTCGCGGTCGACGTGCTCGGCCCTCAGGGCAAGCCGGTCCGGCCCACCATGGGCTGCTACGGCATCGGTGTGTCCCGGGCGGTCGCCGCCGTGGCCGAACAGCACCACGACGACCGTGGGCTGGTCTGGCCGGCCGCTGTCGCGCCGTGCGACGTACACCTGATCGCCGCCGGGAAGGGGCCGCAGCTCGACGCGGCGCTCGACCTCGGCGGGCGCCTCGCCGCCGGCGGCCTGCGGGTGCTGGTCGACGACCGCACGCACGTGTCGGCCGGGGTGAAGTTCACCGACGCCGAGCTGATCGGCATCCCGCGCGCCGTCGTGGTCGGCCGCCGCCTGGCCGAGGGGTACGTGGAACTGCGCGACCGGGCCACCGGCGAGCGCACCGAACTGCCGGTGGAGGCCATCGTGGAGCGCCTGCGCGACGAGGTGGGCGCGACGCGCCGCGACGGGGTGTAGCGAACGCGCCACCGGGTACCGCAGACGGATCGACCGAAGCTTTCGGAGGCTCTCATGTTCCGCGTCAGTGACGTGATGACCAGGCAGGTGGTCTACCTCTCGGCGGAGACCCCGTTGGACGAGGCGGCCCGGGTGATGAAGGAGTCGGACATCGGCGACGTGGTGGTGACCGACGGCGCCACGCTCGCCGGCATGCTGACCGACCGCGACATCGTGGTCCGGGCGGTCGCCGAGCGCGCCGACCCCGGCACCACCACGATCGGCTCGATCATCACCCGCGAGGTGGTGATGATCGAGCAGCACTGCACGGCGAACGAGGCGGCGGCGCTGATGCGCGAGCGCAACATCCGCCGGGTGCTCGTGTGCGACAGCGACCGCAAGCTCGTCGGCATCGTCTCCCTCGGCGACCTCGCCATGCAGCTCGACCCCCAGTCGGCGCTCAGCGACATCAGCGAGGCCGCACCGAACGCGTGAGGGCGGGGCCCCGCACGTGCGGCGGGGCCCCGCCCGGCACCGCCGGGTGGCGGCGCGCGTCGGCGGATAGCCTCGACCCATGCCCGAGATGCCGACCAAGCTGGCCGAGATCGTCGACGAGTTCGCCGCCGCGCCCCGCGACGTCGTCCTGGAGATGCTGCTGGAGTTCGCCGACGTGATCCCGCCCCTGCCCGAGGGCGTGAACCGGGAGGAGCTGGAGCAGGTCCCCGAGTGCCAGACCGCGTTCTTCCTGCGTGCCGAGGTGAACGCGGACAAGACCGTGAGCACCGTCTTCGACTGCCCGCCGGAGGCGCCCACCACCCGGGCGTTCGCCGGCATCCTCGCCGAAGGGCTGGCCGGGGCGAGCGCCGAGGAGGTGCTGGCCGTACCGGACGACCTCTACCAGCGGATGGGCCTGGCCCAGGCGATCAGCCCGCTGCGGGTGCGCGGCGGCACCGCCATCCTGGCCCGGCTCAAGCGGCAGGTCCGGGAACAGATCTCCTGACCCGCGGGTTGTCGCTGGTCATGGACATCGAGATCTACGCCGACGTGGTCTGCCCCTGGTGCTGGATCGGCAAGCGCCGGCTGGAACAGGCCCTGGAGTCGTACGACGGCGAGGTGACGGTCCGGTTCCGGCCGTTCCAGCTGGACCCGACGCCGGTCACCGAGCCGAAGCCGCTGCTGGAGGCGCTCGGCGACAAGTTCGGCGGACGGGACAAGGCCGAGGGCATGGCCGCGCACGTGACGGGCGTCGCCGCGGGCGCGGGCCTGGACCTGCGGTTCGACCGCGCGGTGGCCGCGAACACGTTCGACGCCCACCGGCTGGTGCGGTTCGCCACCGAGCACGGGCGCTCCGCCGAGATGGTCGAGCGGCTCTACCGGGCGCACTTCCACGACGGCGTCGACGTCGGCTCGATCGACGCGCTCGTCACGCTGGCCGGTGAGGCCGGGCTGGACGAGACCGAGGCGCGGCAGTACCTGGAGTCGAACCTGGGCCGCCGGGAGGTCGCCGCCGACCTGAGCACCGCCCACCAGCTCGGCGTCTCCAGCGTGCCGACCTTCGTGCTGGCCGGGAAGTACGCGGTCACCGGCGCCCAGGAGCCGGAGACGCTGCTCGCCGCGCTGCGCGAGGTGGAGCAGCGCGAAGCGGCAGCCTGATGTTTCACGTGGAACAAGATCGATGCGGATGAGGACCTAGGCCGGCCTGGCCAGGCCCTCCACCACCCTCGCCCCGGGCAGCGCACCCAGCGCCGGCCCGGGCAGGGCGATCTTGCTGTGCCGTACGCCCGACCCGATGATCACGTGCGGCGTGGCGACCACCCGGGAGTCGACGAGGATCGGCCAGTCCGCCGGCAGGCCGATCGGCGTGATCCCGCCGTACTCCATGCCGCTCAACTCGACCGCCTCGGCCATCGGCGCGAAGCTCGCCTTGCGCACGTCGAGCAGCTTGCGGACCACGCCGTTCACGTCGGCGCGGGTGGTGGCGAGCACGACACAGGCCGCGTACCGGGTCTCGCCGCCGCGCTTGCCGGCGACCACCACGCAGTTGGCCGACTCCTCCAGCCCCACCTCGTACGCCTCGCAGAAGGCAGCGGTGTCGGCCAGGTCGGCGTCGATCGGGGCGACCAGCACGTCGTCCACGTCCACCGGGGCCTCGCCCGGCCACGCCTGCACCACGGCGGCGACCGGCGGGGCCAGCAGGTCGAGCCGCGTCCGGGCCGGCTCCGTCTTCAGCGTCCCCATCATGCCGCGATCCTCGCACCCGCCCGGCGGATCGACCCGCCGGACCCCGCCCGCGCCCTTCAGTTGGGATTGGTGAGGAACGCGTTCTCCTGCGCGAAGTCCCGGCTCTCGGTCGTGGTGAGCTGTCGGCGGCGCAGCACCTCGGGACGGTTCGCCTCGGCGTCCTCGATGCCGTGCCGGACGCCGACCCGGATCACGCCGTAGAGGAAGACGAAGCCGAAGACGTAGAGGACCACTGTGGCGACGAAGACCAGCATGCGGTCACCGTAGGCCGGTGCGGACCCGACCGGTTCTCACCTTCCGCCGGTTCCCCCGTACGTGTCCGCGAGGTAGTCGGCCCAGGTCCGGGTGCCGGTCGGCGTGGCGGTCGTGGTGAGACCACCCGCGCGCAGCTCCCGCCCGAGCCGGCCGGGAATCCGGACCGGCAGCAGCGGACGGCGTACCCGCCGGGCCGCAAGCCAGGTACGCGCCGCCTCGTCGAAGCGCAGCACCTCCGGTCCGCCGAAGTCCTCCACCCGGTTCGACGGTCCGGCCAGCAGCAGGACCGCGAGCCGGTCCGCCACCTCGCCGGGGTCGACCGGCTGGGCGAGCACCGCCCGGTCCCCGATCACCGGGCCGAGGCGGCTCGCGCCGCTCAGCAGCCCGGCCAGGAACTCCGGGAACTGGGTCGCCCGCAGCACGCTCCACGGCACCGGCCCGGCGGCCACCACCTGCTCGGCCGCGAGCTTGTGCCGGTAGTAGCCGAGCGGCACCCGGTCGACGCCGACGATCGACACGAAGACCAGGTGACGCACCCCGGCGTGACCGGCGGCCACGGCGAGCCGGCGGGTGCCGAGCACGTCGATGTCGTGGGTGCGCCGCTGCGGCGACGAGGCCAGGTGCAGCACCGCGTCCACCCCGGCGACCGCCTCCGCCAGCCCCGCGCCGGTGGCCAGGTCGGCGGTGACCCACTCGACCCCGTCTCCGGTACGCGGCCGGCGACTGGCCGCCCGGAGCGTGAAGCCCTCGTCCCGCAGCCGCGGCACCGCCACCCGCCCGAGCCGCCCGGTCGCCCCGGTCACCAGCACCCGCATCGCCACTCCTCCCGCTCACGCGCAGCCGCCACACCGCGGCTCCCCGGTGGGACGGAACGCCGACCCGGATCGTGACAGCCGCCCGACCGCTACGCCCCCCACCCGATCCTGCGCCACCCGACGGCCTGCCCGGCCCGGATCACTCGGCCCGAGCCCGTATCCGGCCCTCTCGGCCCTCCGCTCCCCTCGCCCTGCCGATCGATCAAGGAGTTTGTGTCAGATTCCGGGCCGCCATCCGACACAAACTCCTTGATCAACCGGGAGGGGGGAGGGCGGAACGGGTGAGGGCGGTCGGGGCGCTGGGGGTGGGGTCAGGGGGTGGGGCGGAGGACCACGCGGCCGGCCACGACCAGGCCGAGCAGGGCGCAGGCGGCTGCGACGGCCAGCGTGGTGGCGTAGCCGGCCGGGCCGGGGGACGAACCGGCGGCCAGGACCGCGCCGGTGAGCGCCAGCACCGTGGCGGCGGCGAGCGAGTCGCCCAGTTGCAGCGCGGAACTGTTGCGGCCCTGCTCGGCCGGGGCGGACTGCTCCAGAGTGAGCACCGACAGCGACGGATAGAGCAGGCCCATGCCCAGCCCGGCCACCGACCAGCTCAACACGGCCGGCAGCACCGGCAGTCCGGGCACCAGCGCCGACGCCACGCCCGCCGTACCGATGGTGATGCAGGCCAGCCCGGCCCGGGGCAGCGTCGCCGCCGAACGGGGTGAGCCGATCCGGCCCTGGATCCACGAGCCCACCGACCAGGACAGCGCACCGACGGTCAGCACCAGGCCGGCGCCGGTGGGCGAGAAGCCACGCTCCCGGGACAGCATCAGCGGGATCACCACCTCGGCGGCCACGAACGCCGCCGACGCCAGCGCGCGCAGCCCGATCACCGTCGGCAGTCCCCGTGCCGCGCGCAGGAAACCGGCCGGCAGCAGGTGCGGCACGCAGACGAGCAGCCCGGCCAGCGCCCCGGCGATCAGGGCGGCGGCGAGCACGCCGCGCTGCTGCCCCCCGTAGTGCAGCAGTGCGGCGCTCGCCCCCGCCCCGCAGGCCCAGCCGATCCGGGCCAGGGCGCCCGCCGGCGGCCGGGTCGCCACGGTGGCGGTCAGCGCCCGCAGACCCGGCTGGACCAGCAGTGCCGCCGGGATCGCCACCGCCGGCACCGCCAGGAACACCCACCGCCAGCCCAGGTGTTCCACGATCAGTCCGGCCAGCGCCGGACCGACGAGCGACGGCACCACCCACGCCGCAGCGAACGCGGCGAAGATCCGACGCCGCAACTGCTCCGGGTACGCCTGGCCGACGACCACGTAGAGCGCCACCGAGACCAGTCCGGAGCCGAAGCCCTGCACCACCCGCCCGACGACCAGCACCTCCATCGTCGTGGCGGCACCGGCCACCACCAGGCCGGCGACGAACCAGACGACCCCGTGCCACATGGCCGGGCGTGGCCCGCGCGCGTCGCACCAGATGCCGGACGCGACCATCGCCACCACGCCGGAGGCGAACGAGCCGCCGAACGCCAGCGCGTACAGGCCGAGCCCGTCGAGGCTGCGCGCCACTGTCGGCATGGCGGTGCCCACCGCCAGCGCCTCGAACGCGAGCAGGGACACCAGGGCGACACTGCCCACCGTCATCGCCCGCAGGCGCGGCGACCACAGGTCGACGGGTGGATCAGCCGGTACGGCGGTGGTGCTGGTCATGACGTTCAGCCTCGGACCTCACCCCCGGTTGAGGTCAACTGTGTCGCGCGTCTCGTCCCGCACGGCAACGCCGGAAACTTCTGTCGTCGGGGTGGCATAACGGACGTCGCGCCGGGAAGTCGGGCCGCCGGGACGAGACCGGGAGGCGAGATGGCGTACGGCTGCGACACCTTCAACCGACTGCCCGGCCGTACGACTCGATGACCTCGCTGGGACGCTTCGCCGGCCTCCTGCTGTCGCCGACGGTCGTACCGGAGGCCGCCGCGCGCGTCGCGCGTACCGTCGGGTCGGCCCTGCCCACGGACGCCGTGCCGGCCCGGGTCACCGAGGTCGCGGGCAGCGTCGGTACGGCCGCAGCCCGGCTGGCCCGCCTTACCGGGCTGACCAGCCGCCGGGTGTGGTCGCAGGACGGCCGCCACCACATCGAGGTGCACGGCGTCTGCCAGGACGGCGGTGACCGGCTGGCCCGTCAGGTCGAGGCGGCGCTGGAGTCGATGCCGGGTGTGACCTGGGCGCGGGTGAACGCTCCGTCCGGCCGGGTGGTGGTGGCCACCGGGGATCCGGCGCCGAAGCTGCGCGACCTGATCGCCACGGTGGCCCGTGTCGAGCGGACCTGCCCGTACGAGCCGGACCCGGAGATCGAACCGCCGCAGCCGCCCGAGGACGGCCCGCGTACCGCGCGGACGTTCGGCGCGCTGCTGTCCGACGTGCTCGGGCTGGGCATCTCCGCCGCCACCCGCGTGCTGCCGCTGACCCCGATTCCGGCCGAGGTGGCCGGTCTGCTGGGCGCTGTCGACCTGCACCCGAAGCTGCACGCGCTGGCCGGCCTGGGCATCCGCGCCGACCCGCGCGCCGAGCTGCTGTTCCCGCTGGCCGAGGCTGTCGTGCAGGGTCTCACCGGCGGGTGGGCGGGCATCGTGCTCGACGGTGCGCAACGCGTGGTGCAGTGGGGCGAGGGTGCCGCTCAACTGACCGCGTGGCGGCGGGCCGAACCGCGCCTGACCGGCGACCCGGAGCACGCGGTCGCCCGGGTGCCCGACGGCGAGCGGCCCTGCCCGGTGCCGGACGGGCAGCCCGAGCGGTACGCCAAGCGGGTGCTCCCGGCCGGCGCGGTCGCCGGGGCGGCGGCACTGCCGGTGCTGGGACCGAAGCGGGCCGCCGCGCTGGCGCTGTCCTCGCTGCCGAAGGCACCCGGCTCCGGCCGCGAGGGGTACGGCGCCCAGCTCGGCCGAATGCTCGCCCGGCGCGGTGTGATCGCGATGGACCGCAGCGTGCTGCGTGAGCTGGACCGGATCGACACGGTGGTGCTGGACGCCGCGGTGCTCGGCTCGGACCGGGGGGTCCTGGCGGACCTCGCGCCGCTGGCCGACGCCGACACCGGGCGAGTCTCCGCCCGGGCGTTCGCGTTGTTCGACCCGGCCGAGCCGGACGCGGTACGCGCCGACGGCGGCTGGCGGATCGGCCCACTGGACCGCCTCGGCGCCGACGACCCCGGAGACACCCCGGACAGCGCCCGGCTGCGCGCCGACGGTGGACAGCTGCTCGGACTGGCCGAGAACGGCCGGCTCGCCGCCGTACTGCGGGTCGAGCCGGAGCCCGCGCCCGGCGTGGACGCGCTGGCGTCGGCCGCCCGCCAGGCGGGCCTGCGGCTCGTGGTCGGCGGCCCGGACGACGGCCGGTACGACTTCGCGGACCTGCTCGTGCCCGGCGGCCCCGGGCTCGCCGACTCGGTGCACGACCTCCAACGCGAGGGCGCTGTGGTGATGGTGGTCTCCGGTGAGCGGTCGGCGCTCGCCGCGTCCGACTGCGGCCTCGGCGTGTACGGCCCGGACGACCTGCCGCCGTGGGGCGCGCACCTGCTCGTCGGCGACGACCTGCGCGTGCCGGCCCTGCTGATCGACGCCGCCGGGGTGGCCCGCCGGATGACCGAGCAGAACATCCGGATCGCCATGGCCGGCAGCGGGCTCGGTGCGCTCGGCGCGTTCACCGCCGACCGGCGGCGCCTGCCCCGCCCGGCCCTGGCGGCGGTGAACGGCGCGGCGGCGCTCGCGTTCGCGCACGGCGTGTTCCGGGCGCACCGGCTGCCGGACCGTACCGGCGCCCCGATGCCCGCGCTCACCGCCTGGCATCTCATGCCGGCGCAGACCGTCCTGGAGCAGCTCGACACCGGCCCGTCCGGGCTGACCGACGAGGAGGCGGCCCGCCGCCGGCGCGTCGAGGTCGGGGACGAGCACGGCCCGGCCGGGCTGCTCCGCTCGTTCGTCGAGGAGCTGTCCAACCCGCTCACCCCGGTGCTGGCCGCCGGCGCGGTGCTCTCCGCCGCGTTCGGCTCGCTCGTCGACGCCGCACTGGTCGGCGGCGTGGTGGGCGGTTCGGCGCTGGTCGGCGCCGTGCACCAGCGCAACACCGAACGGTCCCTGGCCGCGTTGCTGTCCCGCTCGGCGGTCACCGCACGGGTGGTGCGCGACGGCGAGGAGCGGGTGGTGCCCGCCGAGGAGCTGGTACGCGGCGACGTGATCACCGTCAGCTCCGGGGACGCCGTACCGGCCGACTGCCGGGTGCTGACCAGCGACGGGCTGGAGGCGGACGAGTCGTCACTGACCGGCGAGTCGCTGCCGGTGGCGAAGAGCCCGGATCCGGTGGTGGCGGCGGCCATCGCCGAACGGCACTCGATGCTGTTCGAGGGCACCACTGTCGCCGCCGGCCACGGCACCGCGGTGGTGGTGGCCACCGGCGCGGAGACCGAGGCCGGGCGGAGCCTCGCCATGGCCCGGGAGGCCCCGCCCGCCAGTGGCGTGGAGGCGCGACTCGGCAAGCTGACCAGCAGCGCCGTACCCCTGGCGGCCGCCTCGGCGATCGCTGTGGCCGGCGCGGGACTGCTTCGGGGCGTACCCCTTGCCGAAACGGCGGCGACCGCCGCGAACCTGGCCGTGGCGTCGGTGCCGGAGGGGCTGCCGTTCCTGGTCAGCGCCGCGCAGCTGGCGGCGGCGCGGCGGCTGGCCGAGCACGGCGCCCTGGTCCGCAACCCCCGGACGATCGAGGCGCTGGGCCGGGTCGACGTGCTCTGTTTCGACAAGACCGGCACGCTCACCGAGGGGAAGCTGCTGCTGGCCGGGGTGGGTACGGGCGACGGCCGGTACGCCGCGTTGGACGACCTGGACGAGCCGCTGCGGTCGACGCTGGCCGCCGCGGTGCGGGCCACCCCGTCCGCCGCCGACCCGGACGAGTTGCCGCAGCAGACCGACCGGACGGTACGCCACGGCGCGGACGCCGCCGGGGTGGACGAGCGGACCGGAGCGGCGGACTGGACCGCCACGGCCGGGCTGCCGTTCGAGCCGTCCCGCGGCTACAGCGCCGCTGTCGGGCGTGCCGCCGGCGGGCTGCTGCTGAGCGTGAAGGGCGCCCCCGAGTCGGTGTTGCCGCGCTGCGCGTCCCGCCGAACCGCTGAGGGGGACCGGCCGCTCGACGCGGCCGGACGCGAGGAGGTGCAGGCCATGCTGGCCGGGCGGGCCGGCGCCGGGCACCGCATCCTCGCCGTGGCCGAGTGCCCGGTCTCCACCGAGCAGGTGAGCGACGAGCAGGTCGACGGCCTGGTCTTCGTGGGTTTCCTGACGCTCGCCGACGGGGTGCGGGAGAGCGCCCGGCCGGCGGTGGCCCGGATCCGGGCCGCGGGCGTGCACACCGTCATGATCACCGGCGACCATCCGGCCACCGCCGAGGCGATCGCCGCCGCGATCAGCCCGGACGACGGCGGGCAGCGCGTGGTCACGGCCAGCGACCTGGACCGGCTGGACGACGCCGCGCTCGCCGAGCGCCTGATGGCGACCGACGTGGTGGCACGCTGCACGCCCGCCCACAAGGTACGGATCATCCAGGCGTTGCAGCGCCAGGACCGCACCGTCGCGATGACGGGTGACGGCGCCAACGACGCCCCGGCGATCAGGCTCGCCGACGTCGGTATCGCTCTCGGTCAACGGGGCACTCCCGCCGCCCGCGCCGCCGCCGACCTGGTGGTCACCGACGACCGGCTGGAGACGATCATCGCCACGCTCGTCGAGGGACGGGCCATGTGGTCGTCGGTACGGCACGCGCTGAGCATCCTGGTCGGCGGCAACCTCGGCGAGATCGCGTTCAGCGTGCTGACCGCCGCCGCGACCGGCCGGTCCGCGCTGAACGGCCGGCAACTCCTGCTGGTCAACCTGCTCACCGACCTGGCGCCGGCGCTCGCCATCGCGGTCCGCCCGCCCGCCGACGACAGCGCGGACCACCTGCTGCGGGAGGGGCCGGACTCCTCGCTCGGCGTCACCATGACCCGGGAGATCGGCCTGCGCGCGGCGTCGACCACGCTGGGCGCGACCGCCGGCTGGACGATCGCCAGGTGGACCGGCACCCAGCGGCGGGCCAGCACCGTCGCACTGGCCTCGCTGATCGGCACACAGCTCGGGCAGACGGTGCTGGCCGGCGGCACCAGCCCCAGCGTGCTCGCCGCCACCGCCGCCTCGGTGGGTGTGCTCGTGGCGGTGGTCCAGACGCCGGGTGTCAGCCAGTTCTTCGGCTGCACCCCGCTCGGCCCGGTGGGCTGGACCATCGCGACCGGCTCGGCGCTCGGCGCGACGTTCGCCAACGGCACGCTGACCAAGCTGGTCGACCGCCTGCCGCAGCCCGGCTCGCATGGGCGTCCCGATCAGGGGTACGGCGAAGGACATGACGCCTGAGGTGACGTTCGTCGGTACGGCGACCACTGTGCTGCGGATCGGCGGCTTCACGCTGCTCACCGACCCGAACTTCCTGCACCGGGGGCAGCGGGCGTATCTGGGCCGGGGCCTGTGGTCGAAGCGGAGCACCGATCCGGCGTTGACCATCCCCGAGCTGCCCCCGCTGGACGCGGTGGTCCTGTCCCATCTGCACGGCGACCACTTCGACCGGGTCGCCCGGCGTGGCCTGGACAAGGCGCTGCCGATCCTCACCACGCCGCAGGCGGAACGGAAGCTGCGCCGCTGGGGATTCGGCGCGGCGGAAGGGCTGCCCACCTGGCGGGCGTACGAGCTGCACCGGGGCGACGAGACGCTGCGCCTGACCGCGCTGCCCGGCCAGCACGGGCCGGGCCTGCTCGACCGCGCGCTCCCCGACGTGATGGGCAGCCTGATCGACCTGGAACAGGGCGGCCAGCGGCGCTTCCGCCTCTACGTCACCGGGGACACACTGCGCCGACCGCAGCTCGCCGAGATCCCCGCCCGCTTCCCGGACATCGACGCCATGCTGATCCACCTCGGCGGCACCCGCATCGCCGGCATCCTGCTCACCATGGACGCCCGGCAGGGCGCCGACGTGGTGGAGCTGATCCGGCCGCGGCTCACCGTGCCGATCCACTACGACGACTACCCGGTGTTCCGGTCGCCGTTGCGGCACTTCGTCGAGGAGGCGAGGCGGCGCGGCTTCGCCGGCCAGATTCGTACCGTCAGTCGCGGCGAGACGGTCCCGCTGACGCCCTGACCGTTGTCCCTAGTGCCAGGTGGCGGCGGCCCGGCGCAGCCGGTCGTTGATCGCGCGGCCCACGCCGGTCTCCGGCACCGGCTCCGCGACGATCTCGGTCACCCCGGCCGCGTCGAGCCGGTGCAGCGCGTCGAACAGCCGTGCCGCCGCCGCCGTCACGTCGCCGTCGGGCGACAGCACCTCCACCGCGGCCCAGTCGCCCTCCGCCGGTGGCTCCCGGAAGGCCAGGAATCCCCGCCGGCCGCCGCCGGGCTCGGCCGCCGCGCCCAACCGCAACGGGGTACGCGGGGCGTAGTGCGCGGCCAGCGTCCCGGGCGCGACGGGCTGACCGGAGCTGCCCTGGCGTACCTCGACCGGGCCGACCGCCTCGACCAGCGCCTCGACCGGCAGCGCGCCCAGCCGCAGCACCACCGGCCGGTCACCCCGGGCGTCCACGATCGTCGACTCGATCCCGCACCGGGTGGGCCCACCGTCGAGCACCACGTCCACCGCGCCGCCCAGCCCGGCCACCACGTGTTCGGCCCGGGTCGGGCTGAGCTGGCCGAACCGGTTCGCGCTCGGCGCGGCCACCGGCACACCGGCCGCCGCGATCAGTGCCCGCGCGGACGGCTCGTCCGGTACGCGTACCGCCATGGTGTCCAGACCGGAGGTGACGATCGGCGGGATGATCTCCGGCCGGTCCACGATCAGGGTGAGCGGGCCGGGCCAGAACCGCTTCGCCAGCTCGGCCACCGCCGTGGGCACCTCGCCGACCAGTGCGGCCAGGTCGGCGGCGTCGGCCAGGTGGCTGATCAGCGGGTCGAAGCTGGGCCGTGCCTTCGCCTCGAAGATCCGCGCCGCGGCCCGGGCGTCGAGCGCGTTGGCGCCCAGCCCGTAGACCGTCTCGGTGGGGAAGGCGACCAGCCCGCCGGCGCGCAGGACGGCGGCTGCCTCGTCGATGCCGCGCTCGGCCGGCAGGACGCGCGGGGATCCGGTGCTCACGCTTCCGACGCTAGCCTGCCCGGTTCGTCACTCCGGCAAGACCCCGCCGTCGCGTGGTGGGGCGGTCAGCCGCGTGGGTCGGTGGCGGGGTCCGTGTCGGGGAGCGTGGGCGCGTCGGTCGGGTAGAGGCCGGCGGCGAAGCCGTACACCTGGTCACCGGCGCGGGGGATCTGCGCGAACCGCCGGGCCAGCGCCTGCACCTCCGCCCAGAACTCGCGGACGTCCTCGATCGGGATGCGCGCGTGCACGAGCGTGCACCGCAACTCGTCGGCGGCGTGCGCGGCCGCCGCTTCGGCGGCTGCCTCGGCGAGCCCGTTCATCCGGGACACCACCTGCTTGTCCTCCGCCCGGCTGAGCGCCCCGACGTAGTAGGTGCGGGCGACCCGCCCGTAGAACCGCTCCTCGATGGCGCGTACCCGCCGGGTCCGCACCACGCGCAGCAGACCGGCGTCCACCAGCTGGTTCACGTGGTACGCCACGCTGCTCTTGGGCCGGTCGACGGCGCGGGCCATCTCGTTGACAGTGGCGGCGCGCTCCAGGAGCAGTTCGAGCAGCGTGCTCCGCAACGGGTCGGCGAGCGCACGCAGCTGCTCCGGAGCGGTGACCACGAGCAGGTCGTCGAGGTCGTAGTCCGGGATCCGCTGATTGACCGACATTTCTCGACCGTTCTAAGATTCTGGTTCGTTCGATAACTCTGGTCTGACAACTCAGGAGTGTAGTGATGGCCGAGATCGTGCTCTTCCACCACATTCAAGGGCTCACGGACGGGGTTCGCGCGCTCGCCGACTCCCTGCGCTCCGGCGGGCACACCGTGCACGCCCCCGACCTCTTCGACGGCGAACTGCCCGCCACCATCGAGGACGGCGCCGCGCTGACCAAGCGGATCGGCGGCGACGTCCTCGACCAGCGCGCCGACGCGCTCGTCGCCGACCTGCCCGCCGGCCTGGTCTACGCGGGCGTCTCCTGGGGGGCCGCCATCGCCCAGCGGCTCGCCCAGACCCGGGCCGGCGCCCGGGCCGCCCTGCTCTACGAGGCCTGCCTGCCGGTGACCGGCGAGTGGGCGATCGGTCCCTGGCCCGACGGCGTGGCGGTGCAGGTGCACGGCATGGAGCACGATCCGTTCTTCGGGCTGGAAGGGGACGTGGACGCCGCCCGCGAGCTGGTGTCGATCGTCGGCCCCGAGCGCGGCGAGCTGTACGTCTACCCCGGCGACCGGCACCTGTTCACCGACAGTTCGCTGCCCTCGTACGACGCGGAGGCGACCGCGCTGGTGGTGAGCCGCAGCCGCGAACTGCTCGACCGGCTCGGCTGACGCCTACCCGTCACCGCGCAGCCGCGCCAACTCGGCCGCGTACTCGGCGTCGGTCAGCACCCCGCGCTCGTACTGCCTGGTCAGGGCGTGGATGTCACGCCGCTGCGCGGCGCTCGGAGCGGGCCGCCGGACCGGCTCCGGCTGGTCCGGACGGCCGGCGCGGACCGGATCCGGGCTCGCCGGCGCGCGCTGCTCCCGGGGCCGGGCATTCCGGTGGCACTCCCGCAGGGTCGCGAGGATCTCGTCGTAGTGCTCCGGCCAGGTGACCAGACGGCCCAGCTCCGGGCGGAAGTTGAACGGCTGGATGAAGTCCCCGCGCTGGATCGGCGTCTGCACCGGCCCGCCGCCGGTCCGCTCTATGACGATCGCGACGCGTCCCATGTCGAGTCCCACCATGGAACCCGTACCGTTGTGGATCTCCACGACCGACGCCCACGGCACCGTGGTCGTGTGGAACAGCGAGCGCGAGCGTATGCCGATGTGGCTCACCCAGACGCCGAGCATCGCGCGGCGGAGCGCGACGACGAGGCCGGGGACGAGCCACACTCCGAAGAACACCGCTTCCGGTTCCGAGATCATGCCGCTGCCGGCCGCGAACACGAAGAACCCCAGGTAGCCGGCCGTCCCCACCACCACGAAGATCGCACCGACAGTGGTCAGGTCCAGCGAGTACGGGCGCCGCCACACCATCATGCCGCCAGCGTGACCGATCGTGTCCAGCGGTTCCGCGCGGAGTCAGCGCCCGGCTACCGGTACTGTGCGATCTGGATCAGGTTGCCGCAGGTGTCGTCGAACACCGCTGTGGTCACCGGGCCCATGTCGACCGGCTCCTGGGTGAACAGCACGCCGAGGCCCCGCAGCCGGTCGTGCTCGGCGGCCACGTCGTCCACCGCGAACTGCGTCAGCGGGATCCCGTCGCCCGCGAGCGCCTCCTTGAACGCCTTGGCGGCCGGGTGCGCGTCGGGCTCCAGCAGCAGTTCCACGCCGTCCGGTGCGTCGGGCGAGACCACTGTCAGCCAGCGGTACTCCCCGGTCGGCACGTCGGTCTTCTTCACGAAGCCGAGCACCTCGGTGTAGAAGCGCAGCGCCTTGGCCTGGTCGTCGACGTACACGCTGGTGAGGTTGATTCTCATGGGTTCTCCTGGGTGGGTTCGGCGGACCTGAGCCATCGCTCGGTGATGGACCGCAGCGGCCGGGTGTCGAGGTGGTGGAACTTGTAGCGCCCCTGCCGCCGCGTGACGATCAGGCCGGCGGCCTCCAGGACGTCGAGGTGCTGGGAGATCGCCTGCCGGGACGAGCCGACCTGGTGCTTCGTGGCCAGCCGGCCGCAGATCTCGAACAGGGTCTGACCGTCGCGCTCGGTCAGCTCGTCGAGGATCAGGCGGCGGGTGGGATCGGCCAGCGCCTGGTACAGATCGCCCACGTCACCCACCATATGCAAGTAGTGGCTTGCCTATCAAGAGGCTGCCCGCCATCGGAGGACCTCATGCCCGGATACATCCTCACCGGCGCTCCCGGCTCCGGTAAGACAGCGATCCTGCGCCACCTGGAACTCGACGGCCATCCCGTCGTGGAGGAGGCCGCGACCGACGTGATCGCGCTTCGCCAGGCGCTCGGCCGACCCGAGCCGTGGCGTGAGCCGGACTTCGCCGAGCGGGTGCTGGATCTCCAGCGGAGGCGTCGGCGCCGAGCCGAGATGTTCGGCGACGACGTGGTGTTCCACGACCGCTCACCCGTGTGCACGCTCGCGTTGTGCCGCCACCTCGGCATGACACCGCCGTCCGCCCTGCTCGACGAGATCGAGGGCATGACGACGGATCGGACCGTCTTCTTCGTCCGGAATCAGGGCTTCGTCGAGGCGACCACGGCCCGGCGGATCAGCTTCGAGGAGTCGATCGTCTTCGAGCGGGTCCACGAACTGACGTACCGCGAGGCGGGGTTCGACCTCGTCGACGTGCCGGCGGGACCGCTCGCGACCCGGGTGGCGGCGATAAAGCAGGCGGTCGATCGACTGCGCGCGGCTAGGGTACGGACATGACCTTCCGCGTTGTCTCGCCGCCACCGGTCACCCGGTAACGACGCCGTTCACCGAACCCGGCTCCCGCACCCAGAGCCCGGGTCCGTTCGCGGTGCCCGGGCGGCGACGACAACGGAGAATCCCGTGCGCAAGACTGTGCCCCCGACCGTGGGGCGAGGAACCCTGTACATCCTCATGGCGGCGATCGCCTGGGGCACCGGCGGCGCCGCGGCGGCCGTCCTCTACGACACCAGCGGGCTGGGCCCGGTCACCGTCTCGTTCTGGCGGTTCGCCGGTGGCGTCCTGCTGCTCGCCGCCGGACACCTGACACTGCGGCGACCGTCCGGCTTCGTCCGCGCTCCGTCCCGCCACCGGTGGCGGCAGGTCGTGACGACGGGCGTGGGTCTGGCCGTCTACCAGACGGCGTACTTCGCCGCAGTGGGGTACGCCGGCCTGGCCGTCGCCACCATGGTCACCCTCGGCGCCGGGCCGATCCTCATCGCCCTCGGTTCCCGCCTGACCCTCGGCGAGCGACTCGGCCGATCCGGCGCAGTCACCGTCGCGGCAGCACTCGTCGGTCTGGCCCTGCTGCTGGGCGGTGGTAGCGCCGGCAGCGCCCCCGCACCGGCGCTGGGCCTGGCCTGCGCGCTGCTGTCCGCGGGCGGGTACGCAGCCGTCACCGTGCTCAACCGGAAGCTCGGCCGGGACGGTGGCGGGCAGACGTCGCTACTGGGCGGATTCGCCGTCGGGATGATCTGCCTGCTGCCCCTGGCCCTGCTCGAAGGGATCCTGCCCACGGCCGGTGACACCCGCCAGACCGTGGGACTGCTCGCCTTCCTCGCCGTGGCACCCACCGCCGTGGCGTACACCCTGTTCTTCGCCGGTCTGGCCGCGGTCCGGGCGACCACCGCGTCGGTCATCGCGCTCGTCGAACCGGTGACGGCGGCGCTGATCGCGGTGCTGCTGCTGGACGAACGGCTCACCGTGACCGCCGTTCTCGGGTCGGTCGTGCTGCTCGCCGCGGTGGTCGCGCTGATGCTCGGCGAACCCGGACCGGCGCCGCCATCGACCGCGCCGCGCAGGGACCGTGACGCCGGCACACGGAACCGCCGCCGGCCTCGACGAGCGAGGGCCGGCGGCGAGGTCGCGACACGCCGTTCGGGGTGACGGATCAGCCGGCGAGCTGCCGCCGCACCGAGTCGGTGTCCATCAGGTACGACATGAACTTGAACTTGCCGTCCTGGACCCGGTAGAAGGCGGTCTCGGTGAACGACACCGACGCGCCGGTGGGGGCCAGGCCGTTCCACTCCTTGACCGGGGTGCCCGTGTCGACGAGCCGGGCGGCGATCGTGTCGCCCTCGACGACGAGGTCCTGGATCTCCCAGTGGAGGTCCGGGACCGCCTCCACGTGCTTGTAGAACTCGGCCACCATGTCCGCCATCTTGACCGGGGTGCCGTTCATGACGACCTCCTCGTGGGCGAAGTCGGCCATGCGGGCGAACTCCCGCTTGTTCGCCAGCTCGACGTACCGCAGGTAGAAGTCCCGCAGTTCCTGGGTGGACATGCCTGGCTGGGTTGCGACGGAGCTCATGATCGTTTTCCCTCATCTGTGTGCGCCGACCCCGCATCACCGGGCCGGCCGTCGGCGCGAGCGAATTTTGTACCGCTCGGTTCTGACACGACCGTAACAGGATTCTGTACCGATCAGTTCATGATCCGGATCACGTTCTGTACCGATCGGTATGTCGCTCTTGAACCCCGACGACCGAGCAGTCCCTCTACGAGCGGGACGCCGTCGGCGAGATACGCGACGGCACCGGCAGGCCGCTCCACCCCGCCGGTCTCACCGAGTGGCTCCACGGAGAAATCCGTTGTCGTCGGTCGTGCCGTACGCCGACCATGGCCGCTGTGAGCCGAAGCCTCCGAACGGACCCCCGATCCCGCCAGGCACTTCGGCGCGCGCCCCGGCTCGACCGGGTGCGGATCCACGTGCACGCACCGCGACCCGGATTCGCGCACCCGGCAAGCGGAGGAGACGTTCGCGACGTGCTGGAAGCCATCGGGCCTTGGGCGTGGTACGGGTTGCGCGCCGTCGAGCTGCGGCAGACCGAGGACTTCCGGCCCGGATTCGTCGTCTACGGCAGGACCCGGGTGCCAGGCGAGATCTTCCTGTACGAGCAACCGCTATCGGAAGCCGCATCGTTGCGGGACTTCATGCGGTTCGACGTGCTGCTGCACGAGCTCGGACATCACGTGCTCCAACACCGCAGCCGAAAGGTCGGCCGCATGCAACGCCGATCAGATCATGAACGGTTCGCCGAAGCCTTCGCCGACCGATGGAAGCCCACTGTCCAGGCTGTACTCGAAACAGCCGCTGATGATCAGGCGACGTGATGTGGTGGAGCCCAGGGGACTCGAACCCCTAACCCCTGCCTTGCAAAGGCGGCTCGCCGTACTGAGTACTCGCCGATCAGTGCCAGCGGATGGCGTTGGCATCAGGGAGATTGCTGTCCTGTGCCAGCGGTTGTCGGTTGATGTCGCGCGTCTTGCTGACTTCTTGCTGACGGGGCCGCCTTGTCGCAGGATCGCAAGATCTCGGGCCAACGCTGCCCGTGGAGTTGCAGCCGACGCGGTGGGCATAGCGCACCGTGTCTTGCACCTCCGGTCGGACCTGAGGTCTTGATGAGTCCGACGACACGCACATACGATCGAGTACTTGATCAAAATCCGCGGTATTGTCCTCGCATGACGAGCCGCAAGAAGCCCACCGCCGAGGCGGGTCCGGGTGTGGGTACCAGCATCGAGCTGTTCACCGGTGGGGGCGGCTTGGCCCTGGCGATGCATGAGGCTGGGTTCCGTCACCTCCTAGCGGTGGAACTGGAGCGGCGGGCGTGCGGCACGCTGCGGCTGAACGGTGCCGTCGACTACGAAGAGGGGTCCCCCCTTCCGAAGTCATTGGGCGACCGTTGGCCGCTGTTGCAGGACGACGTGCGGGAGGTGAAGTTTGATCCGTGGTTTGGCAAGGTCGACGTGGTCGCCGGTGGAGTGCCGTGCCAACCGTGGAGCCTCGGGGGTGCTCACAAGGGCTTCGACGATCCCCGCAACCTGTGGCCGGAGCTGTTTCGGTGTGTCCTGGAGACTCGACCGCGAGCGATCGTGGCGGAGAATGTCAAGGGCCTGTTGCGGCCGTCGTTCAAGCCGTACTACGACTACATCATTCGGCAGATGTCGGCGCCATTCGAGCGGCGGATCGAGGGTGAGGATTGGCGCGACCACGACAAGCGTCTAGTCAAGGCGCTCCGCGCTCCTGATGTTGACCTGGCCGAGCGGTACGACGTCAAGTACAAGCTCGTCAACGCGGCGGACTACGGCGTTCCGCAAGTGCGGTGGCGAGTGTTCGTCGTGGCCTTCCGCAAGGATCTCGGGCTGGCTGATTGGGAGTTCCCCGAACCGACTCACTCAGATCTCGCGCTGAAGCACGCTCAGGACAGTGGAGAGTACTGGGAGGAGCATGGCGTCCCGGTGCGGCATGATCTGCTGCCGGAAGTGCTGCCGCTGCCTGACGGCAAGCAGCGATGGCGGACCCTGCGAGACGCGATCTGGCCGGCGTCGCCGTCATCGCTCTCCCCTCGCCTTCCAGAGCCGGTAGGTGACTACGTCGAGCACCCTGACTGGCTGCATCACGTCGGCTGGCCGGGAGCCCGCCAGTATCCGGGTCACACTCCGAACGACCTCGACCGCCCTGCCAAGACGGTCAAGGCGGGTGTACATGGCGTGCCGGGTGGCGAGAGTGTGATGCGGCTCGATGACGGGTCGATCCGGTATATGACGGTCCGGGAGACCGCCCGGGTGATGACGTTTCGGGACGACTGGCGGCTTGACGGCCCGCGCGGTGAGCAGATGCGTCAGCTCGGCAATGCGGTCCCGGTGGAACTCGGACGAGTGATGGCAGAATCGGTGGCAAAGGCATTGCAGCGGGTCAGCAACGGACAGGCATAGGCAACAATCGTCTTATGGCCACTCAGTGGCGAGACGCCCCGCCCACAGACTCAGCGTGGAAGCCGGTCAAGAACATGTCCGCCAGCGAACGAGCCGAGGAACAGGACAAGGCTGCGGGCGGGCGAAAGAACAGGTACCTGCCGGGATCGGCTGGCCGGACCGTCCTTGCCTCCATCTACCTGCGGCTGCCGCCAAAATCCCGGCGGGTGTATGCGTACCTCCGTTGGCCGGAAGGGCGCAAGACGCGCGAGCGATACGTGTGCCAGGTCGGTCACGATACTCGGGGGGAGAACCTGGCGGAGGCATGGCGCCAAGCCCTCAGCGTCGGATTGACCTCACTGCAGCGACCGAAGAAGTCAACGGAGTCCTGGGCCTCGTCCCCGGCTGTGCGTAACGTCATGCGGGCAAACCGCCCCCGTGACACCCGCCCGGAGATGACCCTTCGCTCGGCTGTTCACGCACTTGGGTTGCGCTACCGGGTTGACCGCCAACCGCTGGCCGGACTGCGGCGAAAAGCTGATTTAGTCTTCGCCGGGCCACGCGTCGCTGTCTTCGTTGATGGCTGCTTCTGGCATGGCTGCCCTGAGCACTACCGGCCCTCTAACCGCAACAGCGAGTTCTGGTCAAACAAAATCGAGGGCAATAGGGACCGTGACGCGCAGACCGACGAGAAGCTCGCCGCTGCGGGTTGGACCGTGATCCGTGTTTGGGAGCACGATGACCCGCATCAAGCGGCTAGCCGCATTGCGCAGGCCGTACTGGCCTTGCGCACCAGCCCGCATCGCGGAGCCGAGCACTAGCCGAGCTTTATGCTGAGCTGCTCGGCTACCAGGGTGTTGCGCTCGGCGGTGGCCTCTGGATCCTCCGAGGGGTCGAGTTCGTCCTCCACCACCCTGTGCTCGGGGATCTCAAGGCCGAGCCGCGCCATCTCGGAACGGAATCGAGCCTGGTCCTGGACCACAACCCGGGGTCCACGCTCGTGACTCTTCTTTGGGCGCCAGATCGGCCGTTTTTGGTATGCCTCCAGTGCTTCCATAGCCGCAGTTCGCTCGTCTCCCTCTTCGAGGATCGACGCAGCGACCGCTAGACGGACTCTCTCGCACATCTCGTCCAACGTGAACCGGCGGTTGCAAAGACGCCCCGCACGCGGCCGGCCTGGGTGCACTGTGTCCCAGATAGACCGAGCGTTTTGGCGATCAGAGCCTGGAGCATTCGCGCCAAAGCCGGGCATTACGGTGTTCCAAAGAACCGGCCGGTAGTCGCGGAGGAGGGCCCGTTCAGCAAGCACAATCCAAGCGTCGTCGAGCGGCAGGTAGCGAACCTTGAAGTCGGCGACGTTCAGGGTTTGGCTTGCCTCGGCAACGGAGTCCGCGTGCTTCTTGATCCGGTTGATGAGTTGGAAGCCGTCCGGGCTCGCGGGCTCTCCATAGCTAGAGTTGCCGGCCTCGGCCTTGCCGACGTAGATCGGAACCTTGCGCTCAGTGTCCTTGAAGGGGGCGTAGAGATCGAGTTCTCCGACGTAGTAGAGGGCATAAACGCCGGCGCCTAGGAAGTCGCTGGGAGGGAAGTCGTCAAGTTCGGCCCGCTCCAGTCGCTCGCGCAACACCTCCTGGAGGTTCCGAAGCGCCAGCGGGTCGAACACTTCGACCTGTCGAGCTTGTTCACGCCTCGTCGGTCGCCTACGCGTCATGCCGGGAGGATAGCGGCTTGTGATCAAAGGAGACGTCCCCCAGCCACCCAGCCCTGCAACTTTCCAGGTTCACGCTGGCCCATCGTCCACAGCCTGGGTTGTTCACACCACCATCGACCTTCCTGCTGACGAGCGGGCCGGCCGGGCCTGCCACGTCAAGCGGACCTTGACGCAAGTTTCGACGCTG